>NZ_CP027762.1:6231425-6533866 GCF_003852315.1 Pseudomonas sp. LBUM920 | reverse complement strand
TGACACGGATATCCCCTAAGTTGAAAGCCGGTGAGGCAAAAACAGCCGCCATTGTAGCGGCCAGCCGCCCACTTATCCACATGTAGGTTGCTCACAGGGCACCCAAAATCAATGCGTTAAGCGCAAAAAAGCCGACCAATGGTCTGTGCATAAGCTCTGTGGATAAGCGCACCTAAGCTCGTTGTACAAGTGGGGTCGAAAGTCTGTGGGTAACTGGCCTGTGGATAACAACCCATTCCACGCACAGGTTATCCGACAGCGCAGCACAGGCAGAGCACCGCTTCTCCCCCTAGTTGTCATTCTCTGTACATCAGGTGGAATATGGGCTCAGAGCAGTTATCCACAGAGGATCGCCTCCCTAGCTTTTATAAGCTTTACAGAAAAGCTTTAAATAACTTCCTTCTTTATTTTTATATCTATGGCATTGCTCGTGAAAGCCGGGCGAGCCGAAAAGGCCCAATCGCCTGCAGAGATCTAATTAAAGGAAAAGCTGGTTGGAAATTGACCTAGAGGCTTGCTTTCTCTAGAATCGCCGGTCTCTTAAAACGGGGGCCATTCCGGCCCGTTGTGGACGAACCAGGTAACAACGCCATGAAACGTACTTTCCAACCAAGCACCATCAAACGCGCCCGTACTCACGGCTTCCGTGCTCGCATGGCCACCAAGAACGGCCGTGCTGTCCTGTCGCGTCGCCGCGCCAAAGGTCGTGCGCGTCTGGCAGTTTGATAATCCGGTACTGGTGGTGAGTCAGGACTTCAGTCGGGAAAAGCGTCTGCTAACCCCCCGGCATTTCAAGGCAGTCTTTGACTCCCCCACCGGCAAGGTTCGGGGGAAAAATCTCCTGCTCCTTGCGCGTAACAACGATCTGGATCACCCCCGCCTCGGCTTGGTGATCGGCAAGAAGAGCGTAAAGCTCTCCGTTGAGCGCAATCGCCTCAAGCGTCTGATGCGCGAATCGTTTCGCCTCCACCAGGAAACTCTGGTTGGTTGGGATATTGTTATCGTCGCGCGCAAAGGCTTGGGGGACGTAGAAAACCCCGAATTGATTCAGCATTTCGGCAAGCTCTGGAAACGTTTGGCGCGTACCAACAAGCCAGCACCAGCAGTCAGCACCGAAACTGTAGGGGTAGACAGCACCAATGCGTAAACTGGCCCTCGTTCCGATCCAGTTTTACCGTTATGCCATTAGTCCTCTGATGGCCGACCACTGTCGTTTCTACCCCAGTTGTTCCTGCTACGCGTTAGAGGCCATAGAAAATCATGGTCTTCTGCGCGGTGGCTGGCTGGCCTTTCGTCGTTTAGGCCGCTGTCATCCGTGGAATCCCGGTGGTTTTGACCCGGTTCCACCTATCCCTACCTCCCGTTCTTCTTCGATGGCCGAGTAATCATGGATATTAAACGCACGATCCTGATCGTCGCCCTGGCAATCGTGTCCTACGTCATGGTTCTTAAGTGGAACCAGGACTACGGCCAGGCTGCCCTGCCGACTCAGAATGTTGCTGCCAATCAGGCTGCGCCGGCTATTCCGGACACCCCGTTGGGTAACAATGCGTCCGCGAGTGCCGATGTTCCCAGCGCGAATGGCGAGACAAGCGCCCCTCTAGAAACGCCAGTGGTCACCAACAAAGACCTCATCCACGTGAAAACGGATGTGCTCGACCTGGCTATCGACCCACAAGGTGGTGATATCGCGCAGTTGAAACTGCCGCTGTATCCACGTCGCCAAGACCATCCAGATGTGCCGTTCCAACTGTTCGACAACGGTGGTGAACGCACTTATCTGGCACAAAGCGGCCTGACCGGCACTGACGGTCCGGATGCTCGTGCTACCGGTCGTCCGGTTTATTCGACCGAACAGAAGACTTATCAACTGGCTGACGGCCAGAACCAGTTGAACGTTGACCTGAAATTCAGTCAGGACGGCGTCAACTACATCAAGCGTTTCAGCTTTACCCGCGGTTTGTACGATCTGAAAGTCACTTATCTGATCGACAACGAAAGCGCCAAGCCATGGAGCGGCAACCTGTTTGCCCAGCTCAAGCGTGACAACAGCGCCGATCCGTCTTCCAGCACTGCCACTGGCACCGCGACTTACCTGGGCGCTGCCCTGTGGACAAGTAGCGAGCCGTACAAAAAAGTGTCGATGAAAGATATCGACAAGGGCGCGTTGAAAGAAACTGTACAAGGCGGCTGGGTTGCCTGGTTGCAACACTACTTCGTGACCGCATGGATCCCGAACAAGGGTGAAGCCAACCTGGTTCAAACCCGCAAAGACAGCCAAGGCAACTACATCATTGGTTTTACTGGCCCGGCGTTGACCGTCGCACCAGGTGCCAAGGCTGAAACCAGCGCCACGCTGTATGCCGGCCCGAAAAGCCAGGCTGTGCTGAAAGAGTTGTCCCCAGGTCTGGAACTGACTGTGGATTACGGGATTCTGTGGTTCATCGCCCAGCCAATTTTCTGGCTGCTGCAACATATCCACAGCATCGTCGGTAACTGGGGTTTCTCGATCATCTTGCTGACCATGCTGATCAAGGGGATCTTCTTCCCTCTGTCGGCCGCCAGCTACAAGTCGATGGCACGTATGCGTGCCGTGGCCCCGAAACTGGCCGCGCTGAAAGAGCAACATGGCGATGACCGGCAGAAAATGTCGCAAGCCATGATGGAGCTGTACAAGAAAGAGAAGATCAACCCGCTGGGTGGTTGCTTGCCGATTCTGGTGCAGATGCCGGTATTCCTGTCGCTTTACTGGGTACTCCTGGAAAGCGTGGAAATGCGTCAGGCTCCGTTCATGCTGTGGATAACTGACCTGTCGATCAAAGACCCGTTCTTTATCCTGCCGATCATCATGGGCGCGACCATGTTCATCCAGCAGCGTTTGAACCCGACTCCGCCGGATCCGATGCAGGCCAAAGTGATGAAAATGATGCCAATCATCTTCACCTTCTTCTTCCTGTGGTTCCCTGCTGGTCTGGTGCTGTACTGGGTCGTCAACAACTGCCTGTCGATCTCTCAACAGTGGTACATCACACGTAAAATCGAAGCGGCTACCAAAAAAGCGGCGGCGTAATTTACTCTGTGGATAACCACTCAAGACGCCCCCTAGTGGGGCGTTTTGCTTTCCGTCACTTTTGTTCTGGAACCTGCTGATGAGCGCTCCTCGTGAAACCATCGCTGCTGTCGCTACCGCTCAAGGTCGCGGCGGCGTCGGTATCGTTCGAATTTCCGGGCCGCTCGCCGGTTATGCGGCCCAGGCCATCAGCGGCCGCGAGTTGAAACCGCGCTACGCCCACTACGGCCCTTTTCTGAACGGCGATGCAACCGTACTGGATGAAGGCCTGGCGCTGTATTTTCCCGGCCCCAACTCGTTCACCGGCGAAGACGTGCTTGAATTGCAGGGGCACGGTGGTCCAGTCGTGCTGGATATGCTGCTGCAGCGCTGCCTGCAATTGGGTTGCCGCCTGGCGCGTCCGGGGGAGTTCAGCGAACGGGCTTTCCTCAATGACAAACTTGATTTGGCCCAGGCTGAAGCCATTGCCGATTTGATCGAGGCGAGTTCTGCACAGGCCGCGCGCAATGCATTGCGCTCATTGCAGGGCGCCTTTTCGCTGCGTGTGCATAACCTGACCGAGCAGTTGATCAGCTTGCGCATCTACGTCGAGGCAGCAATTGATTTTCCGGAAGAAGAAATCGACTTCCTCGCCGATGGGCATGTCCTGGCCATGCTCGACAAAGTCCGCGATGAGTTATCCACAGTGCTGCGCGAAGCCGGGCAGGGGGCTCTACTGCGTGATGGCATGACCGTGGTGATCGCTGGACGGCCGAATGCCGGCAAGTCGAGCCTGCTCAATGCCCTGGCAGGTCGCGAGGCGGCCATTGTTACCGAGATCGCCGGCACCACCCGGGATATCTTGCGCGAACATATCCACATTGATGGCATGCCCTTGCACGTGGTCGACACCGCAGGTTTGCGCGACACCGACGACCAGGTCGAAAAGATTGGTGTAGAGCGCGCACTCAAGGCCATCGGCGAAGCGGATCGAGTGCTGCTGGTGGTGGATGCCACCGCGCCAGAGGCTGTGGATCCTTTTGCCTTGTGGCCGGAATTTCTCGAGCAACGGCCGGACCCGGCCAAGGTCACCTTGATTCGCAACAAGGCCGACCTGACCGGCGAAGCTATTGCCATGGAAACCAGCGAGGATGGCCATGTCACCATCAGCTTGAGTGCGAAGTCGGCCGGCGATGGCCTGGAACTGCTGCGCGACCACCTCAAAGCCTGCATGGGCTATGAGCAAACCTCGGAAAGCAGCTTCAGTGCACGTCGCAGGCATCTGGAGGCGTTGCGCCATGCCAGCGCGGCGCTGGAGCACGGTCGGGCGCAGCTGACCTTGGCGGGGGCAGGGGAGCTGCTGGCTGAGGATTTACGTCAGGCACAGCAGCTGCTGGGCGAGATCACTGGCGCATTCAGTTCGGATGATCTGCTGGGACGGATTTTTTCCAGTTTCTGCATCGGCAAATAGCCCCGTTATCCACATATCCCATGGGAACCGGCTTGCCGGCAACAATGCCCTGAAGAACGCCTGAGCTCTTCAGGGATACTGTGCGCCTTTACCAGTTATAGGAAACCGTCCCAAGCAGTGTCCGACTGTCGCCCCAGTAGCAGCGGCCTGCATCGTTGCAACCGGATACATATTCCTTGTCGAACAGATTCTTCGCGTTCAGATCCACCGACCAGTGTTTGTCGAGCTGATAACCGATCGCGGCATCCACCAAGGTCACGCTTCCGGCATCCAATTTCCCGTACAGCGTCGGCGCTGTGTAGGCAAAAGTGCTATCGAAGTAGCGCACCCCGCCACCCAGGGACAAGCCCTTGAGCTGGCCATCCAGAAAGCGGTATTTGCCCCACACCGACGCCTGGTTACGTGGCACCCCGGTCATCTGACGCCCTTCGACCAGTGAAGTCGCGGAATCCTTGGTAATCCTTGCATCGGTATAGGTGTAGGCCGCGGTGACGTTCAAGTTCGGCGTAAGGTTGCTGTTGATTTCCACCTCCGCACCTTTGGCGCGGCTTTCGCCCACTTGGCGATAGCTGTTGGTGGTGGCATCGAGGTAGGTGTCATCCTGCTTGCGCAGGTCATACACCGACAGCGTCATGGCGGTGTCCCAGCCAATCGGCTCGTACTTCACACCCACTTCGTACTGGCTGCTGGTGATCGGCTTTAGCGGCGAACCCGCGTTGGAAATCTGCTGCACCGGGACGAAGGCGGTGGAATAGCTGACATACGGCGTCAGGCCGTTGTCGAACTGGTACATCACTCCACCCTGATACGTGAACTTCTTGTCGTCGGAGCCTGTGTTGCTGGCTTTGTTCACCTTGTCGCGAAAATCACTGTCGACCCAATCCTGGCGACCGCCGAGCAGGAACAACCAGTGGTCGTATTTGCTTTGGACCTGTGCATAAACGCCTTTCATCTGCTGTTCGAGCAGGGTGTTCTGTACCGCGATTGGGGTGAGCGGGTCACGCAGGTAGACCGGGTTATACACATTGATGGTGCCGGCGAAGCCCGCATCCCAGTCCTGATTGAACGAGGTGCGGTCGTAGCTGGCGCCAACCAGCAGGGTATTTTCCAGGTCACCCACCTGAAATTTGCCTTCGAGCTGGTTATCCAGGGAATACACCATCGACTTGTTGTAGCGGTCGTAGGCGGTCATGTTCAGCTGGGTGCCAAAGCCGCGATTGTTCAGCGCGCCGGGCCAGGTTTCATGACGGTTGATGCGCGACTGCATGTAGCGCGAGTTCTGTCGGAACTGCCAATCGTCATTGAAACTGTGGCTGAACTCGTAACCGGCGCTCCAGGCTTCGCGTTCGAACGTGTTCCAGTCCGGGTCGCCGAGCATGGTGTGTTTGGACAGCTTGCCGTTAGGGTTTGTCAGCAAAGTGCCGGCGGCGGGCAGGCCCAGTTCCAGATTGGTGTGGTCCTTCTGATAGTTGGTCAGCAGCGTCAGCGTGTTGTAGTCATCAAAGTTCAAGGTCAGGGATGGCGCGATGTACAGGCGATCATCGGGCACGTGGTCGGTCTGAGTGTCGGATTTTCGACCCAACATGACCACGCGGCCCAGGACGTTGTCACTGTCATTGAGTGGCCCCGAGATATCCACACCCAACTGGCGCCGATTGTTGGAGCCGTAACCCAATTGCACTTCGCCTTGAGGCGTAGCGGTGGGGTGTTTGCTGACCAGGTTGACCAACCCGCCGGGCGCGTTTTCTCCATAGAGCAGGGAAGAAGGGCCGCGGAAAACCTCTACGCGCTCCAGGCCATAGGGTTCACTGGTGGTGTCATACCGATTGCCCTGCACACGTAGGCCATCGCGCAACAGGCCGTAGCCATAATCTGTGGCGTTGAAACCACGAATGAAAAACAGGTCGCCCGCGAGGCTATCGCCGGCGGCGAACGGTGGCGCGAAGATCCCCGGCACATACCCCAGCACCTCCGTCAGCGTCTGCGACTTCTGGTCCTTGATGCGTTGGCCTGTGACCACCGATACCGAGCGCGGGGTTTCCGACAGTGCCGTGCTGGTTTTGGTACCGACGCGGCTGTTTTGCGCCTTATAGCCAACATCACTGGCAATGTCCTGATTGAAACCGGCCTGTTGATAAGTGCTGACGGTGGTGGGGGCGAGGGTCAATGGCCCATCTTGCGAGGCCTGAAGTACATAGCTTCCGGGCGCCTGCGTTACGGCTTGTAACCCCGAGTGTTGCAGCAATAGCGCAAAACCTTGATCCACCGAATAGTCACCTTCCAGCCCCGGCGTATTCAAGCGCGCAGTCTGTTGGGGTGAGAAGGACAGGATCACGTTGGCCTTGGCGGCAAATTGGCTTAACGCTGCATCGAGGGGCCCCGCGGCAATGGTGTAATGCGTGGCACTGGCTGCCAGGGCGCCTGTGGACAAAAAGGCACCGGCGGTGGCGGCCGTAGACAGCAATAAACCGTAGGTCATGCCGTGGTAACAGAGTTGCTGGCGGAGTTTGGTGGGAAGGCGCATAGGTAGATAAGCCCTGAAGGTAGCGTCGTGATTACCTGTAGGGCCGGGCCAGGTAAAAAAAAGATAACCCCCCTGTGGATTATTTTTTGCGCTCAAGCAACGCGCGTCACCGAAACCCAATAGCGGGTGAAATATTTCACCTGGATCGGCAGCGTAGCTTGCAGGTTAGCCAGTACTGCATCGGTAGCGTCGAGGCGGAACGTGCCCGAAACTCGCAGGTGCGCCGAGGCGGGATCGCACTGCAGAACACCTGAGCGATAGCGTGCCAGGTCGTCGATCAGATCCCCAAGTCGCGCATCCAGGACGATCACTTGGCCATCGACCCAAGCCGCTTGAGTTCGGGGATAGGCGTGGTTGGAGCCGACATTTTCCCGGTCGAAGTCAACGCTTTCGCCGGCCGCCAGCAGCCGAGTGCGATCAGGTTGGTCGGCAGGCGAGACGCTCACCCGGTCCTCCAGTACGCCAACTCGCGTCGAATCTGCCAGTTGGCGCACGGTAAACCAGGTTCCCAATGCCTGAACTCGGCCCTGGCGGGTTTCAACATAAAAGGGCGTCTGCCCACCCAGCTTTCCGGTGTGGATAAGCACTTCGCCTTCGCGCAGGCGGATCAAACGCTGGCGCCCGTCAAATACCACATCAATGGCGGTGCCGGTGTTGAGGTCTATTTGAGTGCCATCGGCCAGTTCGATCCGGCGCCGTTCGCCGATGCGCGTGCGGTAGTCCGCCCACACGTTGCCCAGGGAAGGCGCGTGTTGAACATTCCAGCCCAGGTAGCCGGTGCCGCCGAGCACCAGCATCCACTTGAGTACCTGCCGTCGTTGCTGCGTGGCCGATAAGGCGCGACGGGTAAGATCCTGAGGCAGGGTGCCCAGGCTGCGTTGCAGCCGTTCCATCTGTTTCCACGCTGCCAAGTGTGCCGGGTCGTCATTGAGCCATTGTTGCCAGGCACAGTGTTCAGCAGGCGTTGGCGGCTGTGACTGAAACTGCACATACCAAGTGGCAGCGGCTTCGAAGACCTTTCGATCCGGGGCAACCATTACAGGCTGGCCATGATCAGTGAACACTCGGTAAGCGCGCGGATCATGTGTTTCTTCACAGTGGTCAGGGACACCTGCAACTGGTCGGCGATCTGTTGATAAGTCAGGCCTTCGATCTGCGACAGCATGAAAATGCGCCGGGCCCGATCGCCCAGATCAGCCAGAGCTTTATCCACAGCTACCAGCGTTTCAATGATGATGGCCTTGTCTTCTTCACTGATGGCGACAGCTTCAGGGTGATCGGCCAGCGACTGTTGATAAGCGCGTTCAATTGCATGCCGGCGATAACGATCAATAACCAAGCCCCTGGCAATGGTTGCCAGGTAGTCCCTGGGTTCGAGGATCTGCGCCGCATTGCGCCCGCCCAAAATACGCACGAAAGTATCGTGTGCCACATCGGCCGCATCGCAAGCGTTATGCAATTTACCGTTGAGCCATCCCTGCAGCCACGAATGGTGATGCTCATAGATGTGCTGGACTGCAGCCGTGTGTGAAGGTGGCATAGGGCGCGTTAAGGCAGGTTAATGATAATCGCTATTATTAACTGCGCCGTCTGTTTCTCACAATAGCTCTCTTTTTTCAGCATTCCTCACTGGGTTCAAAAAACGCGGTGGCTTCTCCGTGGGTGAAATACGCGATTTCTGTGGATTAAGCCCTGTGAATAACCGCCCCTGTGCCCAGTTGATAACAGGGCTTGAAACCTGAGTAAAAACCCCCTTGTGGATAACCACCTGTTTAATCCACAGGCTTAAAGCACTTATCCAATGGCCTCATTGGCACATGACCACAGACTTTTGAATCTCTGTACATAAAGTAAATAAAGGCCTGTAGAGATCTATCCACAGAAAGTAGGCTCAGTAGAAATAAACATAAAAACAAAGATCTTATAAATTTCTCTCTTTTAATTTCTATTGTCTGTGATTCATCCACAGCTGGTTAAATTTTGTGCAAAGGGTTCTTTAGGAAGGGCTAAGTCCCTATACTTGCCGCCAAAGCTCTAAAACTCTTTCAACAATCAATTCCTGATTACCTACATAAGCAGGCACGAGGTGCGTGGTGGATTTCCCTTCCCGTTTTGAAGTGATCGTCATCGGCGGCGGTCATGCCGGTACCGAGGCAGCACTGGCCTCAGCACGCATGGGCGTAAAAACCCTGTTGCTGACTCACAACGTGGAAACCCTCGGTGCCATGAGTTGCAACCCCGCCATTGGTGGGATCGGCAAAAGCCATCTGGTCAAGGAAATCGATGCCCTTGGCGGTGTGATGGCCATGGCTACCGACAAAGGTGGCATTCAATTTCGCGTGCTCAACAGCCGCAAAGGCCCAGCCGTTCGGGCTACCCGGGCACAAGCTGACCGCATCCTCTACAAGGCCGCGGTACGTGAAACCCTGGAAAACCAGCCGAACCTGTGGATATTTCAGCAAGCAGCGGATGACCTGATCGTCGAACAAGACCAGGTACGCGGTGTTGTCACCCAAATGGGTCTGCGTTTCTTCGCAGAATCCGTGGTGTTGACCACCGGTACTTTCCTCGGCGGACTTATCCACATTGGCATGCAGAATTATTCGGGCGGTCGCGCCGGTGATCCGCCGTCGATTGCCCTGGCAAAACGCCTGCGTGAATTGCCGTTGCGTGTCGGCCGCTTGAAAACCGGGACCCCGCCGCGTATCGACGGGCGTTCTGTGGATTTCTCGGTGATGACCGAACAAGCCGGCGATACACCAATCCCGGTGATGTCGTTCATGGGCTCCAAGGAACAGCACCCGAAACAGGTCAGTTGCTGGATTACCCACACCAACGCCCGCACCCACGAAATCATTGCCGCGAACCTCGACCGTTCGCCGATGTATTCAGGTGTGATCGAAGGCATTGGCCCTCGTTATTGCCCATCGATTGAAGACAAGATTCACCGCTTTGCCGACAAGGAAAGCCACCAGGTCTTTATCGAGCCAGAAGGCTTGACCACTCACGAGCTGTACCCGAACGGGATTTCCACGTCGTTGCCGTTCGACGTGCAAATCCAGATCGTGCAATCGATTCGCGGCATGGAAAACGCACACATCGTGCGTCCGGGCTACGCCATCGAGTACGACTACTTCGACCCGCGTGACCTGAAATACAGCCTCGAAACCAAAGTGATCGGCGGCCTGTTCTTCGCCGGGCAAATCAACGGCACCACCGGTTACGAAGAAGCCGGCGCCCAAGGTTTGCTGGCCGGAACCAACGCGGCACTGCGTGCACAAGGCAAAGACAGCTGGTGCCCGCGCCGCGACGAGGCGTACATCGGTGTGTTGGTCGACGACCTGATTACTCTCGGGACTCAGGAACCGTACCGGATGTTTACGTCCCGGGCCGAATATCGCCTGATCCTGCGCGAAGACAACGCCGACCTGCGCCTGACCGAAAAAGGTCGCGAACTGGGTTTGGTCGACGACGCGCGCTGGGCCGCCTTCTGCAAAAAACGCGAAAGCATCACGCTGGAAGAGCAGCGCCTGAAAAGTACCTGGGTTCGCCCCGGCACCGAGCAAGGCGACGCGATTGCCGAAAAATTCGGCACGCCGCTGACCCACGAATACAACTTGCTGAACCTGCTGTCCCGTCCGGAAATCGACTACGCTGGCCTGGTCGAAGTGACCGGTCACGGTGCCGAAGACCCACAGGTCGCCGAGCAGGTTGAAATCAAGACCAAATACGCCGGTTACATTGACCGCCAACAGGACGAGATCGCTCGCTTGCGCGCCAGTGAAGACACCAGGCTGCCTGTGGACATCGACTACACCGGGATTTCCGGGCTGTCGAAAGAAATCCAAAGCAAGCTGGGGATAACTCGTCCGGAAACACTCGGCCAGGCTTCACGCATCCCTGGCGTCACGCCGGCAGCCATTTCGCTGTTGATGATTCATTTGAAAAAACGCGGCGCGGGCCGTCAGTTGGAGCAAAGCGCTTGAGTTCGTTGGTCACCTCGCAACACGCCGAAGAGTTATCCACAGGTGCACGCCAGTTGGGCGTGGACCTGACCGATGCACAGCACGACTTGCTGTTGGGCTATCTGGCCCTGTTGATCAAATGGAACAAGGCTTACAACCTCACAGCGGTGCGCGACCCGGACGAAATGGTCTCGCGTCACCTGCTCGACAGCCTGAGCGTGATGCCTTTTATCGAAAACGGCCGTTGGTTGGACGTTGGCAGTGGCGGCGGCATGCCTGGCATTCCGCTGGCCATCCTGTTTCCAGAGTCACAAGTGACGTGCCTGGACAGCAACGGCAAGAAAACCCGCTTCCTGACCCAGGTCAAACTCGAACTCAAGCTGGATAATCTGAATGTTATCCACAGTCGCGTCGAAGCCTTCGTGCCTGAACAGCCTTTCAACGGGATTGTCTCCCGGGCATTCAGCAGCATGGACAACTTCAGCAACTGGACCCGCCACTTAGGCGACCGCGACACCCGTTGGCTGGCAATGAAGGGCGTTCATCCAAGCGACGAGCTGTTAGCATTGCCGGCAGACTTCCACCTCGATAGCGAACACGCCTTGGCCGTACCCGGTTGCCAAGGCCAACGCCATCTGCTGATACTGCGCCGCACGGCATGATTGGGAACACAAGCAAGAATGGCTAAGGTATTCGCGATAGCGAACCAGAAAGGTGGCGTGGGCAAAACCACCACCTGCATCAACCTCGCAGCATCCCTGGTCGCTACCAAGCGCCGGGTGCTGTTGATCGATCTCGATCCACAGGGCAACGCCACCATGGGTAGCGGTGTGGATAAACACGGCCTGGAAAACTCGGTCTACGACTTGCTGATTGGCGAGTGTGACCTGGCCCAGGCCATGCACTATTCCGAGCACGGTGGTTACCAACTGCTGCCGGCCAACCGCGATTTGACCGCGGCCGAAGTGGTGCTGCTGGAAATGCAGATGAAAGAAAGCCGTCTGCGCAGCGCTCTAGCGCCGATCCGCGAGAACTACGATTACATTTTGATCGACTGCCCACCGTCGCTGTCGATGCTGACGTTGAACGCCTTGGTGGCAGCCGATGGGGTGATTATCCCCATGCAGTGCGAGTACTTCGCACTCGAAGGCTTGAGCGACCTTGTGGATAACATCAAGCGTATTGCCGAGTTGCTTAACCCGAACCTGCAAATCGAAGGCCTGTTGCGGACCATGTACGATCCGCGCCTGAGCCTGATGAATGATGTGTCGGCGCAGCTCAAAGAGCACTTTGGCGATCAGCTTTACGACACGGTGATCCCACGTAACATCCGTTTGGCCGAAGCGCCAAGCTATGGCATGCCCGCGCTGGCGTACGACAAGTCATCCCGCGGCGCCATTGCCTACCTGGCACTGGCCGGCGAGATGGTTCGCCGTCAACGCCGCAACTCACGCACCGCTGCAGCCCAGCCAACTTAAGGAATCCCCATGGCCGTCAAGAAACGAGGTCTCGGACGTGGACTGGATGCACTGCTGAGTGGTCCGACTGTCACTTCGCTTGAAGAACAAGCGGTGCAGGCCGACGAGCGCGAGCTGCAGCACCTGCCGCTGGACCTGATCCAGCGCGGCAAATACCAGCCGCGCCGGGACATGGATCCACAGGCGCTGGAGGAACTGGCCAATTCGATCAAAGCCCAAGGCGTGATGCAGCCGATCGTGGTGCGCCCGATTGGCGGCGGTCGCTTTGAAATCATCGCGGGTGAACGCCGCTGGCGCGCCAGCCAACAGGCGGGCAAGGACACCATCCCGGCGATGGTGCGCGATGTGCCGGACGAAACTGCGATCGCCATGGCGTTGATCGAAAACATCCAGCGTGAAGACCTCAACCCCATCGAGGAAGCCATCGCCCTGCAGCGCTTGCAACAGGAATTCAAACTGACGCAGCAGGAAGTCGCGGATGCGGTGGGCAAGTCCCGTGTGACCGTGTCCAACTTGTTGCGCCTGATTGCGCTGCCGGAAGTCATCAAGACCATGCTGTCCCACGGCGACCTGGAAATGGGTCACGCCCGTGCTTTGCTCGGTTTGCCGGAAAATCAACAGGTTGAAGGGGCGCGACACGTTGTCGCACGCGGCCTCACCGTTCGTCAGACTGAGGCGTTGGTTCGCCAGTGGCTCAGCGGTAAACCTGCACCGGTCGAAACGGCCAAACCTGATCCAGATATTGCGCGCCTCGAGCAGCGCCTGGCCGAGCGGCTGGGCTCTGCGGTGCAAATCCGGCATGGCAAGAAAGGCAAAGGGCAATTGGTCATCGGGTATAACTCACTCGATGAGCTTCAGGGCGTCCTTGCCCACATCCGCTGAAACATTTGCTTATGTAGCGCGCGATCGGAAAACACTACCCGACAGTTGAATAGGGGCTGAACCGCCCCTATACTCTGCGCGCATTTTGTCGGCACAAATTATGCCAAGTTATTGATTCTCGGCAGCCGACCATTGAGGAGCAAGAGTGATGGAAACCCGCACGCCAAACACGTTGCCGTTCCATCGCTTGGCCGTTTTCCCGGTTTTATTGGCTCAATTTGTCATTTTGCTGATCGCCGCATTGGCGCTTTGGTATTGGCATGGAGTCGTAGCCGGATATTCAGGACTCTGCGGAGGCCTGATAGCCTTGCTGCCCAATATGTATTTTGCTCACAGGGCCTTTCGGTTTTCCGGCGCCCGAGCAGCCCAGGCTATCGTCCGGTCTTTTTATGCCGGCGAAGCAGGGAAACTGATTTTGACGGCAGTGCTGTTTGCACTGACCTTTGCAGGTGTGAAGCCATTGGCGCCGCTGGCTGTATTCGGCGTCTTCGTGTTGACCCAACTGGTCAGCTGGTTCGCTCCCCTGCTAATGAAAACAAGACTTTCGAAACCTTAGGGCGTTTGAGGCAACCATGGCAGAAACAACCGCTTCGGGCTATATCCAGCACCACTTGCAGAACCTGACCTTCGGTCAGCTTCCCAACGGCGGCTGGGGCTTCGCCCACACCGCAGCAGAAGCCAAAGAAATGGGCTTCTGGGCATTCCACCTGGATACTCTGGGTTGGTCTGTCGCATTGGGTCTGATCTTCGTCCTGATTTTCCGCATGGCGGCAAAGAAGGCGACTTCCGGTCAGCCGGGTGCTTTGCAGAACTTCGTTGAAGTATTGGTCGAATTCGTCGATGGCAGCGTGAAAGACAGCTTCCATGGCCGTAGCCCGGTGATTGCACCGCTGGCACTGACCATCTTCGTCTGGGTGTTCCTGATGAACGCCGTCGACCTGATTCCGGTCGACTGGATTCCTCAGCTGGCCATCCTGATCACCGGCGATCACCACATTCCATTCCGTGCGGTTTCCACCACGGACCCTAACGCCACCCTGGGCATGGCCCTGTCGGTGTTTGCGTTGATCATTTTCTACAGCATCAAGGTCAAGGGCATCGGCGGCTTCATCGGCGAACTGACCCTGCACCCGTTCGGCAGCAAGAACATCTTTGTTCAAGCCCTGCTGATCCCGGTGAACTTCCTGCTGGAGTTCGTAACGCTGGTCGCCAAGCCGATTTCCCTGGCCCTGCGACTGTTCGGCAACATGTATGCCGGCGAGCTGGTGTTCATTCTGATCGCTGTGATGTTCGGCAGTGGTCTGCTCTGGCTTAGCGGCCTGGGCGTAGTTCTGCAGTGGGCGTGGGCTGTGTTCCACATCCTGATCATTACCCTGCAGGCCTTCATCTTCATGATGCTGACCATCGTCTACTTGTCGATGGCGCACGAAGAGAACCATTAAGACCAGTCTCGACTAGTCTGATGTCCTTCCCGGTAACACGGGAAGGTGGGCCCTACCGGGCTATGAAACGATTTGTTTTACCGCTTTAAAATCTAAAAAACCTAAACCATACGACGTAAAAGTCGGGAGGAAAGATGGAAACTGTAGTTGGTCTAACCGCTATCGCTGTTGCACTGTTGATCGGCCTGGGCGCCCTGGGTACTGCCATTGGTTTCGGCCTGCTGGGCGGCAAATTCCTGGAAGGCGCAGCGCGTCAGCCAGAAATGGTTCCAATGCTGCAAGTTAAAATGTTCATCGTCGCCGGCCTGCTCGACGCCGTGACCATGATCGGCGTTGGTATCGCTCTGTTCTTCACCTTCGCGAACCCTTTCGTTGGTCAACTCGCTGGCTAATCACTCGAATTTTTCGAGTTGATTGGGGTGATGGACAACGAATGAGCGAGGTGTTGGCGTGAACATTAATGCAACCCTGATTGGCCAATCCGTTGCGTTCTTCATTTTTGTAGTGTTTTGCATGAAGTTCGTGTGGCCTCCGGTCATCGCGGCTTTGCACGAACGTCAGAAGAAGATCGCAGACGGCTTGGACGCTGCCACCCGTGCAGCTCGCGACCTGGAGTTGGCCCAAGAGAAAGCGGGTCATCAACTGCGCGAAGCTAAAGCACAGGCAGCTGAAATCATTGAGCAAGCCAAGAAACGCGGTAACCAGATCGTCGAAGAGGCTGTTGATAAAGCCCGCGTCGAAGCTGACCGTGTGAAGGCTTCGGCTCATGCCGAGATCGAACAGGAACTGAACGGCGTCAAAGACGCGCTGCGTGCCCAACTGGGTGCTCTGGCGGTCGGCGGTGCTGAGAAGATCCTCGGTGCCACAATCGATCAAAACGCGCACGCGGAGCTGGTTAACAAACTGGCTGCTGAAATTTAAGCGAGGGCGATCATGGCAGAACTGACCACGTTGGCCCGACCTTACGCTAAGGCAGCCTTCGAGCACGCCCAGGCCCACCAGCAGCTGGCCTCTTGGTCAGCCATGCTCGGCCTGGCTGCAGCAGTGTCGCAAGACGACACCATGCAGCGCGTGCTCAAGGCCCCGCGCCTGACGAGCGCAGACAAGGCCGCCACTTTTATTGAAGTGTGCGGCGACAAGTTTGATGTGAAAGTGCAGAACTTCATCCACGTCGTTGCCGAAAACGACCGTCTCTCGCTATTGCCGGAGATCGCCGCTCTGTTCGACCTGTACAAGGCCGACGCAGAGAAGTCGGTAGACGTTGAAGTGACCAGTGCTTTTGCATTGAACCAAGAACAGCAAGACAAACTCGCCAAGGTTCTCAGTGCACGACTCAATCGGGAAGTGCGCCTGCAAGCTTCGGAGGACGCATCCCTGATTGGGGGTGTTGTTATCCGTGCCGGCGACCTGGTTATCGATGGCTCGATTCGCGGCAAAATCGCGAAACTTGCCGAAGCATTGAAATCTTGAGTTTGAAGGGGCAGCAGAGCAATGCAGCAACTCAATCCTTCCGAAATAAGTGAAATTATCAAGGGCCGCATCGACAAGCTCGATGTGACCTCCCAAGCCCGTAACGAAGGCACTGTCGTCAGCGTATCTGACGGCATCGTGCGGATTCACGGTCTGGCCGACGTAATGTACGGCGAGATGATCGAGTTTCCGGGCGGCGTCTACGGTATGGCCCTCAACCTGGAGCAAGACTCCGTAGGTGCCGTTGTATTGGGCGCGTACACCAGTCTGGCTGAAGGCATGAGCGCCAAGTGCACAGGCCGCATCCTGGAAGTTCCGGTTGGTAAGGAACTGCTGGGTCGCGTAGTCGACGCACTGGGTAACCCTGTTGACGGTAAAGGTCCACTGGGCAACACCGAGACCGACGCGGTCGAGAAAGTTGCTCCAGGCGTAATCTGGCGTAAGTCGGTAGACCAGCCTGTACAGACTGGCTACAAGGCTGTCGATGCCATGATTCCGGTCGGCCGTGGCCAGCGTGAGCTGATCATCGGTGACCGTCAGATCGGTAAAACCGCTCTGGCGATCGACGCGATCATCAACCAGAAAGACAGCGGCATTTTCTGCGTCTACGTAGCGATCGGTCAGAAGCAATCGACCATCGCCAACGTGGTTCGCAAGCTGGAAGAAAACGGCGCCCTGGCCAACACGATCATCGTGGCTGCCAGTGCTTCGGAATCTCCTGCGCTGCAATTCCTGGCACCGTACTCCGGTTGCACCATGGGTGAATTCTTCCGCGACCGCGGTGAAGACGCGCTGATCGTTTATGACGATCTGTCCAAGCAAGCAGTGGCTTACCGCCAGATTTCCCTGCTGCTGCGCCGTCCACCAGGCCGTGAAGCTTACCCAGGCGACGTGTTCTATCTCCACTCCCGTCTGCTGGAGCGCGCATCCCGCGTATCCGAAGAGTACGTAGAGAAGTTCACCAACGGCGCAGTGACCGGCAAAACCGGTTCCCTGACCGCACTGCCGATCATCGAAACCCAGGCTGGCGACGTTTCCGCGTTCGTTCCGACCAACGTGATTTCCATCACTGACGGTCAGATCTTCCTGGAATCGGCCATGTTCAACTCCGGGATCCGTCCTGCTGTGAACGCCGGTGTTTCGGTATCCCGTGTGGGTGGTGCCGCTCAGACCAAGATCATCAAGAAGCTCTCCGGTGGTATCCGTACCGCTCTGGCTCAGTACCGTGAACTGGCGGCATTCGCCCAGTTCGCTTCTGACCTGGACGAAGCCACCCGTAAGCAACTTGAGCATGGTCAGCGCGTTACCGAGCTGATGAAGCAGAAGCAATACGCCCCAATGTCGATCGCTGACATGGCGTTGTCGCTGTATGCCGCTGAGCGTGGGTTCCTGACTGACGTCGAAATCACCAAGGTCGGCAGCTTTGAACAAGCGCTGATTGCTTACTTCAACCGCGATCACGCCGACTTGTTGGCCAAGATCAACGTGAAGGGTGACTTCAATGACGAAATCGACGCTGGCATGAAAGCCGGTATCGAGAAGTTCAAGGCCACCCAAACCTGGTAAGCCGCAGCGGGAGCCGCAAGGCTCCCGCTTGCTAACCTGATAGGTGTTACATGGCAGGCGCAAAAGAGATTCGCAGTAAGATTGCGAGCATCAAAAGCACGCAAAAGATTACCAGCGCCATGGAAAAAGTGGCGGTCAGCAAAATGCGCAAGGCACAAATGCGCATGGCTGCTAGCCGTCCTTATGCGGAGCGTATCCGCCAGGTAATTGGGCATTTGGCCAACGCCAACCCGGAATACCGCCACCCGTTCATGATCGACCGCGCCGTTAAGCGTGTGGGTTATGTGGTAGTGAGCAGTGACCGTGGTTTGTGCGGTGGTCTGAATACCAACCTGTTCAAGGCCCTGGTCAAGGACATGGCGGTAAACCGCGAAAACGGCGTCGAGATCGATCTGTGTGTTGTTGGTAGCAAGGGTGCGGCCTTTTTCCGTAACTTCGGCGGTAACGTCGTTGCAGCTATCAGCCACCTGGGTGAAGAGCCGTCGATCAATGATTTGATCGGCAGTGTGAAGGTGATGCTGGATGCGTACCTGGAAGGCCGGATTGACCGCCTGTCCGTGGTATCCAACAAGTTCATCAACACCATGACCCAGCAGCCAACCGTGGAGCAATTGATTCCACTGGTGGCGACTCCGGATCAGGAACTCAAGCACCACTGGGACTACCTCTACGAACCAGACGCCAAAGAGCTGCTTGACGGCTTGATGGTGCGCTACGTGGAGTCGCAGGTGTACCAGGCGGTGGTCGAGAACAACGCAGCTGAACAAGCGGCGCGGATGATCGCGATGAAAAACGCTACCGATAACGCCGGTGATCTGATCAGCGATTTGCAGCTGATCTACAACAAGGCGCGTCAGGCTGCGATCACCCAAGAGATCTCGGAAATCGTCGGCGGCGCTGCCGCGGTTTAACGGTTCAAATATTCAGAGGATCCAGCTATGAGTAGCGGACGTATCGTTCAAATCATCGGCGCCGTTATCGACGTGGAATTTCCACGCGACAGCGTACCGAGCATCTACAACGCGCTGAAAGTACAAGGCGCGGAAACTACTCTGGAAGTTCAGCAGCAGCTGGGCGACGGCGTAGTTCGTACCATTGCGATGGGTTCCACCGAAGGCTTGAAGCGCGGTCTGGACGTTGTCGACACTGGCGCAGCCATCTCCGTACCGGTCGGTAAAGCGACCCTGGGCCGGATCATGGACGTACTGGGCAACCCGATTGACGAAGCTGGTCCGATCGACACCGAAGAGCGCTGGGGCATTCACCGTCCAGCTCCTTCGTTCGCCGAGCAAGCTGGCGGCAACGATCTGCTGGAAACCGGCATCAAGGTTATCGACCTGGTTTGCCCGTTCGCCAAAGGCGGTAAAGTCGGTCTGTTCGGTGGTGCCGGTGTAGGCAAAACCGTAAACATGATGGAACTGATCCGTAACATCGCCATCGAGCACAGCGGTTATTCCGTGTTCGCCGGTGTGGGTGAGCGTACTCGTGAGGGTAACGACTTCTACCACGAGATGAAGGACTCCAACGTTCTGGACAAAGTGGCACTGGTTTACGGTCAGATGAACGAGCCGCCGGGAAACCGTCTGCGCGTAGCACTGACTGGCCTGACCATGGCCGAGAAGTTCCGTGACGAAGGTAACGACGTTCTGCTGTTCGTCGACAACATCTACCGTTACACCTTGGCCGGTACTGAAGTATCCGCACTGCTGGGCCGTATGCCTTCGGCAGTAGGTTACCAGCCGACCCTGGCTGAAGAGATGGGCGTTCTGCAAGAACGTATCACTTCGACCAAAGAAGGTTCGATCACCTCGATCCAAGCGGTATACGTACCTGCGGATGACTTGACTGACCCATCGCCTGCGACCACCTTCGCCCACTTGGACGCCACCGTCGTTCTGTCCCGTGACATCGCTTCCCTGGGTATCTACCCAGCGGTCGATCCACTCGACTCGACTTCGCGCCAGCTGGACCCGAACGTGATCGGCCAGGAGCACTACGACACCGCTCGCGGCGTTCAGTACGTGCTGCAGCGTTACAAAGAACTGAAGGACATCATTGCGATCCTGGGTATGGACGAGCTGTCGGAAGCCGACAAGCAGTTGGTAAACCGTGCTCGTAAGATCCAACGCTTCTTGTCGCAGCCGTTCTTCGTGGCTGAAGTCTTCACCGGTGCTTCGGGTAAATACGTTTCCCTGAAAGACACCATTGCTGGCTTCAAAGGCATCCTCAACGGTGACTACGACCACCTGCCAGAACAAGCGTTCTACATGGTCGGCGGCATCGAAGAAGCGATCGAGAAAGCCAAGAAACTGTAATCCCGGCGCCCGGCAACGGGCGCTCATCAGGTTGAGGCAATCAGATGGCTATGACAGTCCATTGCGATATCGTCAGCGCGGAAGGGGAAATCTTCTCCGGTCTGGTAGAAATGGTGATTGCACACGGCGAACTCGGTGACCTGGGTATTGCCATGGGCCACGCGCCGTTGATCACCAGCTTGAAGCCAGGTCCGATCACTCTGACCAAGCAAGGCGGGGAAAAGGAGGTGTTCTACATCTCTGGTGGTTTCCTCGAGGTTCAGCCGAACATGGTCAAGGTACTTGCCGACACCGTGCAACGTGCTGGCGACCTGGATGAAGCCTCCGCTCAGGAAGCCGTCAAGGCTGCCGAGAAGGCCCTGAACGAAAAGGGCGCGGACTTCGACTACAGCGCTGCTGCTGTACGTCTGGCCGAGGCTGCAGCTCAGCTGCGCACGCTCCAGCAGATCCGCAAGAAGTAAGCGGCCCAGCCGTCATGCTTCATGTGCGATTGATTAAAAAGGGTAGCCTCGGCTACCCTTTTTCTTTTTTAGCAAAACACTTCTCTGGTCTGAAGCCGGACCGCCCAGGATTGGTAGCCATTCATGTCTCTTGAAATCGTCATCCTCGCCGCAGGCCAGGGCACTCGCATGCGTTCGGCCCTGCCCAAGGTGCTGCACCCGGTCGCGGGTAATTCCATGCTCGGTCATGTTATCCACAGCGCCCGGCAACTGGACCCCCAGCGGATTCACGTAGTGATCGGCCACGGCGCCGACGTGGTGCGTGAACGCCTGGCGGCGGATGACCTGAATTTCGTGCTGCAGGACAAACAACTGGGCACCGGCCACGCCACCGCGCAGGCCGTGCCGTTCATCAGCGCCGACACGGTGCTGATCCTCTACGGCGACGTGCCGTTGATCGAAGTGGAAACCCTGCAACGCCTGCTCAAGCACGTAGTGCCCGGCCAGATGGGCCTGCTCACCGTAGAGCTGGATGACCCGACCGGTTATGGCCGCATCGTGCGCAATGCCGATGGCAAAGTGGCGGCCATCGTTGAGCACAAGGACGCCAGCGAAGCCCAGCGCGCTATCACTGAAGGCAACACCGGGATTCTCGCGGTGCCGGCCAACAAGCTGGCCGACTGGATGAGCCGCCTGTCCAACAACAACGCCCAGGGCGAGTACTACCTCACCGACGTGATCGAAATGGCCGTGAGTGATGGCCTGCTGGTCGCCACCGAGCAGCCCCATGACCCCATGGAAGTGCAGGGCGCCAACGACCGCAAGCAGCTTGCCGAGCTGGAACGTCATTACCAGCTGCGTGAAGGCCGCCGTCTGATGGCCCAAGGCGTGACCTTGCGCGACCCCGCACGCTTCGATGTGCGCGGTGAAGTCACCGTCGGCCGCGACGTGCTGATCGATATCAACGTGATCCTTGAAGGCCGCGTGATCATTGAAGACGACGTGGTGATCGGCCCGAACTGCGTGATCAAGGACAGCACCCTGCGCAAAGGCGTGGTGATCAAAGCCAACAGCCATATTGACGGTGCGGTGATGGGCGAGGGCAGCGATGCTGGCCCATTCGCGCGTTTGCGTCCGGGTAGCGTGCTGGGGGCCAGGGCGCATGTGGGTAACTTTGTCGAACTGAAAAACGCGCGCATGGGCGACGACGCGAAGGCCGGCCACCTGGCTTATTTGGGCGATGCGGTGATTGGTGCTCGCAGCAACATCGGTGCGGGGGCGATCACTTGCAACTACGACGGCGCGAACAAGTATCAGACGACGATTGGTGAGGATGTATTCATCGGCTCCAATAACTCGCTGATTGCTCCCGTCACTATCGGCGATGGCTCGAACACAGCTGCGGGCTCAACCATCAACCAGGATGTGGATAAGTCGCAACTGGCGGTGGCGCGTGCCCGCCAACGCAACATCGACGGCTGGAAACGCCCGGTCAAGATCAAGAAGACCTGAGTTATCCACAGCTCCATCAGCAACACATTGGGTCTATGTTGTTTTCAAAAAAGTGCACCCGCCGCTTGACGATCTTTCGCCAATAGGTTTTGATTGCCTTCGTTATCTTTCGAAACGAAACTTATCATCACCATGTCGAAACGAAATACACCCCAACGACGCCACAACATCCTGACCTTGCTCAATGAACAGGGCGAAGTCAGCGTGGACGAATTGGCCAAGCGTTTCGAAACGTCGGAAGTCACCATCCGCAAGGACCTGGCCGCGCTGGAAAGCAATGGCCTGTTGCTGCGCCGCTACGGTGGCGCCATCACCATGCCTCAGGAACTGGTAGGGGACGCGGCCCAGCCCATCTCGGCTTACAAGCGCGCCATCGCGCGTGCGGCCGTGATGCGCTTGCGTGAACACGCGCGCATCATCATCGACAGCGGCAGCACCACTGCCGCCATGATCCCTGAGCTGGGCCATCAGCCCGGCCTGGTGGTGATGACCAACTCCCTGCACGTGGCCAGCGCCTTGAGCGAGCTTGAACACGAACCGGTGTTGCTCATGACCGGCGGCACCTGGGACCCGCATTCGGACTCGTTCCAGGGCCAAGTGGCCGAGCAAGTGCTGCGCTCCTACGATTTTGATCAACTGTTCATCGGCGCCGACGGCATCGATCTGCAGCGCGGTACCACCACCTTCAACGAACTGCTGGGCCTGAGCCGCGTGATGGCCGAGGTCGCCCGTGAAGTGGTGGTGATGGTCGAGTCCGACAAGATTGGCCGCAAGATTCCCAACCTGGAACTGCCCTGGAGCAGCGTCCATACCCTTATTACCGATGATCGCCTGCCGCTTGAGGCCCGCGACCAGATCCAAGCCCGCGGCATTACGCTGATATGCGCGGCAATCATCTAGGAGAAAAACCATGTGTGGAATTGTAGGCGCAGTCGCTGAACGCAACGTCACCGCCATCCTGCTTGAAGGCCTCAAGCGCCTGGAATACCGCGGTTACGACAGCGCCGGTGTGGCGGTCTTCACCAACGCCGGCAAGCTTGAGCGTATGCGTCGCCCGGGCAAGGTCAGCGAACTGGAGCAAGCCCTGCTTGGTGAGCCGCTGGTCGGCCGTCTGGGCATTGCCCACACCCGTTGGGCTACCCACGGTGCTCCGTGCGAACGCAATGCCCACCCGCATTTCTCCGGTGACCTGGCGGTGGTGCACAACGGCATTATCGAGAACCACGAAGTGCTGCGCGAGCAGCTCAAAGGCCTGGGCTATGTGTTCACCTCGGACACCGACACCGAAGTCATCGCTCACCTGCTGAACCACAAGCTCAAGGACCTCGGCGACCTGACCGTCGCCCTTAAGGCCACCGTTAAAGAGCTGCACGGCGCCTACGGCCTGGCCGTGGTCAGCGCCAGCCAGCCAGACCGCGTGGTTGCCGCGCGCAGTGGCAGCCCGTTGGTGATCGGCCTGGGCCTGGGCGAAAACTTCCTCGCCTCCGACCAACTGGCGCTGCGCCAGGTGACTGACCGTTTCATGTACCTGGAAGAAGGCGATATCGCCGATATCCGCCGCGAAAGCGTGGCGATCTGGGACGTTAACGGCAACTCCGTCGAGCGCGAAGCCGTGCAATACCGTGACGGTGCCGAAGCCGCTGACAAAGGCGAATTCCGCCACTTCATGCTCAAGGAAATCCACGAGCAACCGTCCGTGGTGCAACGCACCCTGGAAGGCCGCCTGAGCCAGCACCAAGTGCTGGTCAACGCCTTCGGCCCACAAGCCGCCGAGCTGTTCGCCAAAGTACGCAACGTGCAAATCGTCGCCTGCGGCACCAGCTACCACGCCGGTATGGTTGCGCGTTATTGGCTCGAAGAACTGGCCGGCATCCCGTGCCAGGTCGAAGTCGCCAGCGAGTTCCGCTACCGCAAGGTGGTGGTGCAACCCGACACCTTGTTCGTGACCATCTCCCAGTCCGGCGAAACCGCCGACACCCTGGCGGCACTGCGCAACGCTAAAGAGCTGGGCTTCCTCGCCAGCCTGGCGATCTGCAACGTCAGCATCAGCTCCCTGGTGCGCGAGTCCGACCTGACCCTGCTGACCCAGGCCGGTCGCGAAATCGGCGTGGCTTCCACCAAAGCCTTCACCACCCAGCTGGTTGGCTTGTTGCTGCTGACGCTGTCCCTGGGCCAGGTTCGCGGCACCCTTGCCGAAGGCGTCGAAGCCACGCTGGTCGAAGAACTGCGCCGCCTGCCAGCCCGCCTGGGCGAAGCCCTGGCCATGGACAGCACCGTGGAAAAAGTCGCTGAACTGTTCGCCGACAAAAACCACACTCTGTTCCTCGGCCGTGGCGCGCAATACCCGGTGGCGATGGAGGGCTCGCTCAAGCTCAAGGAAATCTCCTACATCCACGCCGAAGCCTACCCAGCCGGCGAGCTGAAGCACGGTCCACTGGCCCTGGTGGATGATGACATGCCAGTGGTCACCGTCGCGCCCAACAACGAACTGTTGGAAAAGCTCAAATCCAACCTGCAGGAAGTGCGTGCCCGTGGCGGCCAACTGATCGTGTTCGCCGACGAAAAAGCCGGCATGACCAACGCCGAAGGCACCCACGTCATCAACATGCCGCACATCCACGACACCCTGTCGCCGATCCTCTACACCATCCCGCTGCAGTTGCTGTCCTACTACGTTGCCGTGCTCAAGGGCACCGACGTGGATCAGCCGCGTAACCTGGCGAAGTCGGTGACGGTGGAGTAACACGGCACACGCTGGAGGCCCGCACCGGGTCTCCAACTTCCACGCAAGGACGCGACCTCTATGCGATCTGACTTTTCCCAACTGCGCGAACGTTTGAACGATCGCCGCTTTGCGGTAGCGGCCAACACCCAAGGGCTTTCCGGCTCGGGCACGGTGTTTCATTACCGGGTCGAGGGTGACGCCATTACGGGCACTTACCAGGGTGGCCGCATTCGTACGGGCCAGCAGGTCGGGCGCGTGACGGGCTCCAACACCCTCGAGCTTCTGTTTCAGTGCCTGACGATGGACGGCGAGCTGCTTGCCGGCTGGTCACGCGGCACGGTCGGCGTGAATCACGCCGGGCTTACCACGCTGGCGTTCGAGTGGGGGTGGCTGTCGGGCGCGACGGGTGGCGGGACATCCAGTTACATCGAGATGGCGGCACCAGCACCCCGGTAATCGGGGTTTTTTATGCGCGCTATTTTTACGTCATCGAAGCTTCACGAAATAAACCGGCACTTCCAGGTGTTCCCTTGGGGAGCGCGCACCACCGCGCGAGCAGTCCTAGCCCCTTGGAAGACGATCATGCCGAGCAGTTTTCAATCCATTGATGCCCCTTGCCCCTCGCAAACCCCGCTGCAGGCGCTGTTCCAGCACGCCAGCGAACGGCCCAACGCCATTGCCCTGATTGCCGACGGCGACGTCTGGTCCTATCACCGCCTGGCCAGCGAAGTGGTGCGCCTGAGCAACGGGCTCAAGCGAGCGGGGATCGAGCCAGGTGATCGGATTGTCATGCTGGTGCGCACGTCGCCGCTGTACGCGGTGTTCCTGTTCGCCGCGATGATGAGCGGGGCAATCCTGGTGCCGCTGAAGACTGAATTCACGGCCCGTGAGCTGGATGAGTTTTTGCGGTGGCTACGCCCAACGTTGTTTGTTCATGAGGCAGATCTGCAGCCCGTGGTGGCGCAGATGGCTGCTGACGTGCTTGAACGTACGCGCACGGTTACCAGCGCGGGCTGGCACGCGCTGTTGGGCGAGGGCAGCCGCCACACAGCTCAGGTGCCGGTGGATATCGATTCGACCTGCCTGCTGCTGGCAACGTCCGGCACCACGGGCATGCCCAAGCTGGTGGCCTACAACCAGCGGGTGATTTCCCACGTTGCCGGTGCACTGAGTGCGTGGGAACTTGATTCGCACTCCTGCACCCTCGGCAGCACGCCGGTCGCCCACGTCTCCGGTTCGTTCGTGCTGATGGCGACGATCATTCGTGGCTGTCAGGAAGTCATGTTCAGCCGTTTCGATGCCGACAAACTCCTCGATGCCATCGAGCAAGAGAGGGGCACGATGCTGTTCGTCGCGCCGTTTATCTGCCAGCCGCTGGTGGACGCCCAGCGTAAGCGTCCGCGCGACCTCAGCTCGATGCGGGTTTGTGGGGTAGGTGGAGACGCGTGCCGCCCGGTGGTTGCCGAAACCTTCCAAAACACCTTTGGGTGGCGTCTGAACAATACTTACGGCCTGACGGAATGCCTGGGCAGCATGGCCTTTGGTTCGGCCTGGGATACCCTCACCGCCATCCCAGGGCGCGCGCGCCTGGTGGATGCCGACGGCGTCGAAGTTGCCCAAGGCGAGGTAGGCGAACTGCAGATGTGCGGCGCAAACCTGAGCCTCGGCTACTGGACCGGTCCCGGCGACATCATCAGCCATAGCTGTGGAGGTTGGTTTGCCTCGGGCGATCTGATGGTGCAGTTGCCCAATGGCGAGTACCGCTTTGTCGGGCGTTGCAAGGATCAGATTGTCAGCTTCACCGACAAGATTTCCCCCGTGGAAGTGGAAAACCAGCTGATCCTGCACCCGGCCGTCGCCGATGCGGCCGTCGCGGGCGCACCGGATTACGAAGCGGGGCAGCGGGTGGTGGCGTTGGTCAAGCTGACAGCCGATGCACCTGGCACCTCGGCGCAGGAGCTCCTTGCCTGGTTGCGTGTGCGCCTGGCGCCGTTCAAGTTGCCACGGCAGATCGTGTTGACCGAAGCCATCCCGCGCAACGCTTTAGGCAAAGTAAACCGCAATGAGGTCGTGCGAATCGCCGCGACGAATTAACGACCTCCTGTCGAATCTGTGGGCTACTGCCGGGCGCGCCGTCCGGCTTTACCCCTAGAATGCCTTCCTGTGGATAACTCAGACAGGGACGCCTTCACCATGAATATCGAACTGCTAATCGCCGGCATCGTCGTGCTGATCATTGTTGTGGGCCTGATCGGCTGGATGGTCGGGGTCTACAACGGCCTGGTCATGCGGCGTAACGATGTGGATAAGGCGTTCGCCAACATCGACGTGCTGCTCAAGCAACGGGCCGACCAGATCCCCGACCTGATGCGCGTGGTGCAGACCGCCATGAACCACGAGAACGCGCTGTTTACGCGGCTGAGCGATGCGCGTAACCAATACTTGAATGCCAGTAGCCTCAACGACAAGGTCGATGCGTCCAATCAGCTCAACGCCGCACTCAAGTCGGTGATTGCGGTGGCGGAGAGTTATCCCGCGTTGATCTCCGGGCCGAACATGGTCGAGTTGCAGCAAGCCATTTCGGCCGTGGAAGAGCGCATTGCCGACCGGCGTGAGTTCTTCAATGAGTCGGTCAACCTCTACAACATCGCCATCGCGGTGTTCCCCGACCTGTTCTTTGCGCGGATGCTCAGCTATCAGCGTATTCCGTTGCTGGCCATCAGCGCCGAAGAAACCCGCTACGAAGGCGTGAAACTTGAGGTGCCGGGGGCATGAAAACCACCCAGGCAGGCGTCGTCGCGAAGAAACCCAAGTGGAAAACCGCGTTGGCACTGGTGTTGCTCGCGGGCTTCATCAGCTTGATTGCTTATGCACCGCACATTTTTATCGCGCTGTTTTTCCCCGTAGGCATTCTGGTCGGCCTGCTGCTCAGCTTCGGGCCCAGCTTCTCTAAAACCGAACAGCGCCTGGCCACCAGCCAGATTCGTTCGCTGGCGATGGGCCTGGTGGAAGTACGCGGCAAAGTGATTGCCGACAAGACCCAGCTGTCGCCGGTGAATGGCAAGCCGTGCGTGGGCTATGTCTGGGTTGTCGAGGACGGCAAGAAAGACGACGACGGGCACTGGAGCTGGAGCCGGGTATCCAGCGAGGCGCGCTGCAATGACTTCCGCCTGCAGGATGCAACGGGTGAGGTCCGCGTGATCGCCGAAGGCATTGATCTGTTCGGCAACAAGGCGCCTGACGATTACGAACTCGTCGGCAGTTCCCGACGCCAAGGCGAAATCCTGCTGGTCCAGGACCTGGACGTGATGCTGATTGGCGATGCCTGTGAGCGCGACGGTAAACCTGCGATTGCCCAGGGTAAACAGCGCAATGCGGTGTTCGGCCTGGCGCTGACCCAGGATGTGGAAAACACTCGCGTGCTGGCGCCGCTGTGGCGTGCCGGTGGTTTCTATGCGGCCGTGGTCGGGATGATCGGCGTGGGCATCATGGCCATGACGCCCGCGCATTTCGCCCAACTGCATTTACCCGGTCCCGACACGTATCAGCAAATGGAGACACTGGGCCCCGTGTATCGGCTGCTGGCCTGGCTGTACCGCGAAGGCGGTTTCCCGATTCCGTTCATGGCGGCGTTTGGTTTTTTCCTGACGATCATCGTGGTGATGATGGCGACCCGGCTGGTCCTGCCCAAAGGCATGCGCCTGGCGGTGGGTCGGGTGCTGGGTGCGTGGATGGGCTTGGGCATGGTCATCGGCGGCGTGGTGACGCTGCTGCTGTTCGTGGCTCAGGTGGATACCTTGAAGCTGTTTCTGGTGTGGATGCTGATCCTGCTCGGCACGTTGGTGTTTTCGATCTTCGAGCAACGCAAGCTGGGTGCGGCGTTCAAGCATTTTTCCAAGGATGCCGGCAAAGCCGGTCTCGGCGACGAAGACGCCTGATCAGGGCGTCGCGCAGCAGATCAAATGTGGGAGCGGGCTTGCCCGCGGAAGCGGTGGGTCAGTCAACATCACTGTTTGCTGGGCCAACGTTTTCGCGGGCAAGCCCGCTCCCACAGGGGGGGCTGCGCTTATCCAGCCAAGTACCCCTGTGATCACGGCACAAACTCCACCTTCAACCCCCGGCTCGCACTGCGGCCTTGATCATCACTGACCCGCAGCCGGTATTCGCCCGACTTGCCCGGCCGCCAGTTCAACGTGGTTTGCGGCGGGCCTTGGCCGATCAAGGTTTGGTCGGCAAACCAATACAACGTCGCCGCGTCGCTGGCCGCGTTGGCATTCAGCGGGATGCTTTCCTGTGGCTGAGACAGCCGCAACTGGTAGCTCACTTGGGTCAGCGGCGAGCGAATTTGCGGGGCTTCGCTTTGGTCGCTGATGCGGTTGGGCTGGCAGTTTTTCATCACGCTGGGCGGCGTGCGCCGAGGCAGGCCGGCGGCGCGATACAGGCGTTGCACGTCACTGGGCCAGAACTCGAAGACTTCTTCACGGGTGTATTGCGCATCAAATGGCGGGCACGCAGCCTTGCCAGTGCGGGTGTCGATCAGCACCGGGCGGTGCAGGTTCGACACGCGAATCGGCGACACGCCGGGGATGTACCAGGTCTTGCGGGTTTGCGGGCACCAGCGGTTGGGCAACTCACCGGAAGCGGCGCAGACCTCAATGCGCACCAGCCCGGCGGGTGGCTTGTCGGGCTTGATCACCACATTGGGCAGCGCCAGGGGCAGGGCGTCAGCGATGCGAAAGAACAACGGTGCAGCGGTCTTGGCGCCGATAAACGCAGGGTTCGGTCGACCATCGAAGTTACCCACCCACACCACCAGCACGTACGGCCCGACCAGGCCGGCGCTCCAGGCATCGTGAAAACCCCACGAGGTGCCGGTTTTCCACGCGGTGCGCCAATGGCGGCCCGGCAAGCCATCCGGCCGTGGGTTGCGGCGCAACATATCGCGCACCATAAACGCGGCCTGCGGCGTGAGCAGTTGCGCTCCAGTGGATTGCGGCTGTTCCTGCAAATACCGTAACGGCCGCAGATGCCCGTCACCGGCCAGCATCACATACAGCCGCGCCAGTTCTTCGGGCGTCATCTCGCCACCGCCGAGGGCCAAGGCCAAGCCGTAATGGCTCTCGCCGCGCAGGCCCTGAATGCCGGCGCGTTGCAGCAAACCGTACAACGACGGCGACTTTACTTGGCTGGCCAGCCACACCGCGGGGATATTGCGACTACGGATCAAAGCATCCCGCGCTGTCAGCGGCCCGATAAAACTGCCGTCGAAATTTTCCGGCTGAAAGTAGCCGAAGTTACTCGGCAAATCCTTGAGGATGCTCATTGGGTGGATCACACCCTGATCCAGCGCCAGCCCATACAGAAACGGCTTGAGGGTCGACCCCGGCGAGCGCCGCGCCAACACGCCGTTGACCTGTCCGTGAATGCTTGTGGATAAGTAATCCGCCGAGCCCACCAGCGCTTTTACGCTCTGGTCACGGCTGTCGATCAGAATCGCTGTGGCGTTTTCCACACCCGTGCTGCGCCGCTCGGCGATAAAGCCGCTGATTAGGCGTTCGAGCAATTGCTGCAAGGGCAGATTAAGCGTGCTGTTCAGCTCGTTGCCGGGCTGGGACGCCAGCAGTTGTTCACTCAGGTGCGGCGCCAGGAAGGGGATCTGTTGGCGGTTGCGCGCCTCCAGCGGCAAGTCGAGCAAACTGTCGTTTCGCGGGTCTTGTGGATAAGTCTCGCGCCAGTCGGCCATCAAGCGCAGTCGCGCGTTTTGCAGCGAGGGCCCGAAACGCGCGCGCCGCCCCGGCTGCTGGGGAATCACCGCCAGAGCCAGCGCCTCGGACAACGACAACTGCGCCGCCGACTTGCCAAAGTAAATGCGGCTGGCCGCCTCGGCGCCTTCGATATTGCCGCCCATGGGCGCCAGGTTCAGGTAGGCCTCAAGGATGTCGTGCTTGCTGTAGCGCGCCTCCAGCCACAACGCCAGGGCCATCTGCTGCAACTTGCCCGGCACTTGGCGGGTGTTCAAATCCCACAGGCGCCGCGCCAGTTGCATGCTCAAGGTCGAACCGCCCTGGCGCTGGCCGCCGCTGTAGGTGGCCATGGCCGCGCGCAGCAACGCCGGGGGATTGATCCCCGGGTGCCAATAGAAATTGCGGTCTTCCTTGAGCAGCAACGCCTCGACCAGTGACGGCGACATGCGCGCGAGCGGCAGCCACAACCGGTATTGGCCGTCATCCGCCAACGTCATGCGCAGCAGCGCGCCGTCGTCGGCCAACACCACCCGCGACGAGGTGACCGCCTGTTCCAGCGGGGCGTGTGGCCACAACCGCAACCCCACCAGCACCACCGCCGCTGCCAGCAGCGGCGTCAGGCGTTTAAGGCTTGGTAATTTCAAGCTGGCCTACTTTGCCGCGCCCTTGCAGGGTGGTTTCGTACATCCCTTCGGCGTAGGCCGGTGGCGTGTTGAAGGTGCCGGCGTTGGTGGCGCGCACGCGGTAGACGAAAGTGCCCACATCGCGCAGCGCGGTGCCGTACAACACCACCCGATCATCACGCACGTCCACGTAGTCCGGCTGCCAGTTGCTCAGCTCGGTTTCGCCGATAGGCGCCTGCCAGGCATCCGCTTCTTCACTGTCGGCGGTTTCCACGTACTCCGAATCATCGCCTTCGCTTTCATCGGTGCTGGCGGTCTCCGGCTCCGGCGGCAAGTTATACACAGGCTCGACGCCGCCGGGCAGCAGATCGACCACGGCCACTTGCTGCACTTGGTCGCGGTCGGTCGCACGCAGGCGCAGACGCACCAGGAACTCATCGCCCACCGCCACTTTGCTCACGGGCTCGCCTTTGAGGTCGAGGTATTCGTGGATGATTTCCAGGCCATTGTTGATCGGCTTGAGCTTGGCGCCCTTGTCGAAACCGGCTTCGCTGAGCATGTAGAACGCGGCCGGGCCGTCGGTTTTTTCCATCACCAGCTTTTGCGTAGCGCCCGGCACGGCGGCGCGTGGCGGCTGCCCGGCCATTTCCAGCAATTGCTGCTGCTTGTCGCCCAGCCAGGCGGTGGCTTTGAGCGTCATGTCGCTTTGCGCGCGCTGGCCATAGTTGTCCAGGGCACGCAGCAGCAGGGCGGCCGACAGCGAGTTGTAGCGTTGCTCGTTAAGACGCTTGCCGAGCTTATCCAGCAAGGCGGTCGGCACATCGTCCAGCAACTCAGGGAAGTGACGCGCCAGCAGGTGCAAGTGTTCGGCGTCGTGCACCAGCGGGTCGTAATACAGGCCGTCGCTGTCCCACTTATCCACAAGGGAGCGCCATGGGATTTTGCGGAACAGCGAATCGGCCTGGCGGTCCTGCTTGAGCAACTTGTAGCTGGCGGCCAGGTAAGCGGCGCCCAGGTCGTTCTGCCAGGTGTCTTTGAAGTAACTTTCGTAGCGCTCGCGGATATCGCTCAAGGCGCCGCTCACGAGAATGCCCTGACGGCTCAGCAGGTAACTGGCGTACGCACGGTTGCGCAATTCCGACAGCCCTTCGCTCGGGCCGTTGGCCAGTTCTGTCAGGTAGGCGTTGGAGCGCACCAGCAAATCTTCCGGCACCGGCAGCCCGCGTTCCTTGGCTTCGATCAGGAAGTCGGTGGCATACAAGCTGGCGTACGGCGCCACGTCCGGGTTGGCGGCCCACAAACCGAAGCCGCCGGCCTGGTTCTGGCGTTGGCGCAACATGCGCACCGCGCTGCTGAAGGCTTGCTCGGCTTCGGGTGCGGTGCCGCCCCAGATCAACGCCGGCATGGCCTTGGACACCAATTGCTCGGTGCAGGCATAACCGTAGTCATCCAGGTAATGCTTGAGGCCGTTGGCCCACACCAGCGGCGAGGCCGCCACGCCCAGTTGCACGTCGCGCAGTTGGCTGAACAGCTCGCGCGTTGGCTTGAGCTCTTTGCTGGCACTGTCGAAACGGCCCAGGCTCAAGGCCACACGGTGCTCACTTAATGGGCGGATCGAGGTGGTTTCCGCCACCTGAATGCGCTTGCCGTCCGGCAGCACGGCGATAAAACGCAGGTCCGCCGAACCGAGGGTTTCGCCGACCTTGATCTTGAATTCGGCGGTGCCTTCTTTACGCGGTTGCAGTGACAAGGTGCTGCCTTTGTCGCCCTGCACGTTGAGGCCGTCGCTGGTCTGCAGCTCAAACTTCACGTCTGCCGCGGCATCGAGGTTGCTGAATACTCCGGCGCTCACATTGAACACATCCCCCGGCGCGACAAAGGCCGGCACGTTTGGTGTGATCACGATCGGCCCACGCACCTCGGTGCTGGCCTCGCTGACGCCCACGCTGTCGGCGTCCACCGCCACCGCAAACAGGTGCAGCTTGCCGTTGAAGCTGTCCGGCACCTGGTAATGCAGCACGGTTTCACCGGCCGGCAAATCCACCAACCCGGACCACCACGCCACAGGCGGCTGATGTTTACGTTTGAACGGGTTGAGGTGGTTGGCCAGAGCGCCTTCCGTATCGCCGCCGGGCGCTGCCCCACTGAGCAAGCGGCTGAATTCCGGCAGGATCAGGTCAAGAATCTGACTGGTGCCGACCTCCAGTGCGCGCTTCTGGAAGAAGAAACCCAACGGGTCCGGCGTCTGGTAACGCGCCACTTGCAGGATGCCTTCGTCCACCGCGTAGACCACCGCGCGGCCTGGCCGGTCGGCGGTGACCTTGATGTCCAGGGTCTGCCCCGGTTCGATCTTCGCCGGGCCTTCGACCTTCAGCGCCATGCGGCGCGCATCCAGGTTGATGCTGAACGGCACCACGCCGTAGGACAGCGGGCTCATATAAACCTCGGACGAGCCGATGTCGCGCACGAACTGCACGTTGACGTAGGCATTGCCCTCAAGGCCCGCAGGCACGCGGATATGTTGCACGCTGTTGGTGCTGTCGGCCTTGAACCATTGCTGGGTGTAAACCTTGTCGCGTTCGATGGTGATCAAACCGGCGCCGGTGTACGGCGCGCGGATGCTGATCGCAATCTCATCGCCGGTGGCGTAGCTGCGTTTATCCAGGCGCAGCTGCAACTCGGCGTTACGCTCCAGGGAGCGCGACGTGTTGCCACGTCCGGCCACGCTGTAGTCGATCTGGTTGAGCAGGTTGCCGTTGGCATCCTTGAGTTGCAGGGTGAAATCGCCCGGCGTACCGGTGTTCAGGGTCTGCTTGGCGCCATCCTTGGTCATCGTCAATGGCGAGGCGGGCTGGCTGATGTTCTTGATGCGCGACTCGTATTTGTAGGTGCCGTTGGACTGTTTCACCAACACCGACACATAACGGTGCTCGACCACTTCACTGGTCAGGCCGTCCACCGCCAATGGCGTGAGGTCTGGCGCGACGGCCAGCCACTGCACCTGACGCGGGGCGTCCTTGGCGACGTACGACAGCGAATCCTGACTTTTCACACCAACCAGATAAGGCGCGGACGACACCAGCAGTGCACTTTGCGCCGCCACGTTACGCCCACCTTCAGCCTCGAACACCTGGGTCATGACCTGCAGGCGATAGGTGCTGTTGGCGAAGCGTTGCAGGTTAAGGTCGAGCACGGCCTGGCCGTTGTCGTCGACGGTGGTTTCAGCGAGGTCTTCGGTGCTGGCGTCTTCCAGTGAGTTGTTGAGGCGGAAGCGGTAATCGGGATAACGGTCGAAGGCCGCAAGCGTCGGGCTCAAGGACATCTTCGCCGTCACCCGGCGGCCGGCGGCCGGAGCGCCGAACAAGTGCATTGCAGTGACTTTGGCCACCACCTGGTCCGGTGGAATCCAGCCCAATACGGGCGTGTCATGCAGGCTCAGGCTGACCTTCATGCGGTCCGGCTCGAAATCGCGGACCTTGAAACTGACACTGCCCAGGTCGGTGCGGGTGTTTTTCTCGCCAATCAACTGCAAGGTCGCGGTGTAATCGCCTGCGGGGGCGACGTCGCTGCTGGGGAAATCAAAAGTTTCAAAACCGCTGGTGGACAGCTTCAGGGGTTGACGAATCACCTCCAGGCCACGCGGGTCGGTGATTTGCAGCTCCACCGGCAGGCCTTGCAGGGCGCCTTTCCAGTTGCCGCTGCGCACGATCATGCCCAAGTGCGCGGTCTCGCCAGGGCGATACAGGCCGCGGTCGGTAAACAGGTAGGCGCTGAGCCGATCAATCGCGCCGTCTTCTTCCAAACCGCCTACATCAAAACGCGACAAATCCAGCTGCTGCGACTGACGGGCAATCGGCAGGAAGGACTGATCATTGCCGCGAGTGACTACATACATCAGCGGCGTTTTCTCACGGCGCAGTTCATCCAGCTTGGCGAAATGCGCATGGCCTTCGGTGTCGGTGCGGCCACTGCTGACCGGCAGGCCGTTGCGACCAATGATGTCGACCTGTGCGTCGGCCACCGGCGAACCGTTGCCGATCGACTGCACATACACATCATGGCTGCCATCGCTGGAGCGCTTGGCGATGATGCCCAGGTCAGTTACCACGATAAAGCGCAGGTCGCTGGTACTGCTGCGGTCGTACTCGAACGTGCGTTCTGCGGGGTCATCCTGAGGGCTGAGCTTGAGCACGAAAATGCCACGACGCCCGCCGTTGGCGGTGAGGTAGTGGCTCAGATCGACGTTGTCGTAGACGGTGTTCGCCGGGTCATTGGACGACAGCGCAATATCCAGCGACTGGCGCTCGACCATCCGATCAAAGTATTCGTTGACGAAATTGGGCCGGGCAAAACTGCCGCTGCTCTGGTCCACCAGGTGTTGCAACTGGTTAGGCAGCAGCCGGGCGATTTCCACATGGGCGCCGGGCACGCCACGGGCCATGAAGCCCAGGCGTTTTTCGCCGTTGAGGCTCAGCAGCGCGCCGTTGGACAGGAACTGCAGCGTGCGCGGATACGCCGGCATGCTGATCAACGAGGCCGTAGGGTTTTTCGCCAGATAGCCGCCGATGGCTTCCAGGTTGGCGGGCACACGCACATACAGCGCGCGACCGGCCGGGGCCTTGAATTTGAACGCGTGCAAGGTGTTCAGCGGCTCGACGCTGGGCACATGGGTCAGGGCGACCTTGGTGCTGCGGGCCAGCAGGGCGTCATCAATGTCGTTGCTGGTATAGGGACGAGTGTCGTCCTGGGCTTTTTCCGGCAGCAGCCACGCCTGGACCTTACCGGCAATGGTGTCATCGGCCACGGCGCTGGAGCTGCTGAACATCAGCACCGGTTCCGGTTCGCCGCGTTCATTGTCGACAAAACTGACGTCGGCGGCGGTGAAGGTCAGGCGATAACGGCCGGGCACGGTGACTTCCGACACCAGCGGCGCGGTGCTGGCGTTGCCACCGTCACGGGCTTTGATGCCTTCGTCGAGCCTGGCGCTGACCGGCGTGCTTTCCAGTGGCGTGGCGAGGGCGGCAGAGCGTACGTAGGCGTTGAGCTTGTTGTCGTCGAAGGTGATTTCCGGGCGGTTGGGCAACTGCGCGTCGCGGTAGGCCAGGCCTTTGCCGAGGGTCACAGACACGCGCTTGCGCAGGTTGTCTTCATCCACCGGGTGGGAAAAGTGGAAGGTCGCGACCAGCTGTTTCAGCGTCGGGTTGGACGGGTCTTGATACAGCTCGTTTTGCGCCAGGGTGGCGCGGAACGGCTGGGTGGAAAACTGGCTGCTGTACTGGCTGAGCAACACGCCGTCGGCCAGGAGGTTTTTCTTCGCCAGGTCCAGCGTGTAGTGGGCGTCTACAGGCCAGTCTTTTTCTGGCACGAACAGTAAAGTGCGGTCATCGGACCAGCGCCAGGCGCCTGCCACGTTGGGTTTGAGGGTGATGCCCTCAGTCACCGGTTTGCCAATCGCCGCCAGGGGGGCCACGGATTCGGCGAAACGCACCTGCAAGTTATCCACCACCGGCGGTTGCTGGGTGTAATCCGTCAGGTTCGGCTTGTGCAACGAATAACCAACGGTGTGCGGCTGCGGCAGGTTTGAATACCAGTGCCAGCCGTAGAATCCTGCGCCAGCCAGTAACACCAGGCCCAGCACGCCGGCGCCGGCCTGGCGCGGATAGGCGCGAGCGTTGCGGCCCAGGTTCGCAAAGCCTCGACCTATGGCGCGCAGCCAGAAAGGCGGCTGCCATTGGCCGAACAGGGCACTCACCACCGTGGTTAACAGGCCGAGAAAACGGCGACTGATCGCTTTCAACGAATCGAACATGGTGAGCATCCCTGGCTAAGTGCGGCGTATCTTACACGCGTCTTTGATACAAAAGATGACGTGAATATGCCGCAAACGCTCAGGCGTGTTGCACAAAAGTGAGACGCACCGCAAAACCGATCAAAAGGCTGCCGAATAACCACTGCTGCAGGCGCTGCGCCGAGCGATTGCTGGCCAGCCAGCGGCCGATGCGCGCGCCGGCCAGGGCGTAGCAACAGTCAAACGCGAAGCCCACGGTCACCAGCATCACCCCCAGCCATGCAAACTGCGCCGCCACCGGGCCGGCCTGCGGGTTGACGAATTGCGGCAGCAGCACCGAGCAGAACAGCAGGGCCTTTGGGTTGAGCAGGTTCGTCAGCAGTCCGCGTTGAAAGGCCACGCGCCAGGCATGGGCGGGTGGTGCGCCGTGAGAGGCGTCGAGCGATGGCAGCCCGTTCGCACGCAGGCATTGCACGCCCAGCCACAACAGGTAGGCCGCACCGCCCAGGCGCACCACGTCGAAGGTCCAGGGCGCCACTTTGAACAACGTCGCCAGCCCCATGCCCGCCAACACCACATGGCATGCCCGGGCGAGGCCCAGGCCGATTGCCGTGGTCAGCGCCAGCGCTTTGCCCTGGCGCGCGCCGGTTTGCAGCAACAGGATCATGTCCGGCCCCGGCAGCAGAAACGCCACCGAAAGTGCCATCAGAAATAACCACAGCTCTGTCATGTTCCACCCCCTTGATGTGTCGGCTAATTCTAGGAGTGAAGGGCAGGGCAGGTGCTTGCGTAGTCAGCTTATAAAGCGTCTATTCTTGGCACTGTCTGCCATTGATTAAGCTAACGGCCATTCATTTATGCCAAATCTGAAACTTGATGCCTTTGACCGCAAGATTCTTGAAGCCCTGCAACGTGATGGGCGCCTGAGTAACGTGCAGCTGGCGGATGAGATCGGCCTGTCTGCCTCACCCTGTTTGCGCCGTGTGAGGCTGCTGGAGGAAGCCGGGGTGATTCGCGGCTATCAAGCCACCCTGGACCGCGATGAAGTGGGCCTGGGCATGATGGTGTTCGTCGGCGTGAAGGTGGAGCGGCACAACGACACCGAGGCCAATGCCTTTCGCGAGGCGGTGACCGCACTGCCCGAGGTGATCTCGGCATTTCTGGTGTCGGGTGAGTCGGATTTTCTGTTGCAGGTGGTGGTGCCGGATTTGCGTGGGTACGAGCGGTTCGTCACCGGCAGCCTGTTGAAGCTGCCGGGGGTGCGGGACATCCGCAGCAACTTTGCGATCCAGACCGTGAAAACCCCAGGCGCCTTGCCATTGGGGCACCTGCCAGGCTGAATACTTCAAAACCCCACCAAAACCACTGTGGGAGCTGGCTTGCCTGCGATGGCGGTGTTTCAGTCAACAAATGGGTTGCTGGCCCACCGCCATCGCAGGCAAGCCAGCTCCCACAGTTGATCCGCGTTGAGCTTGAGGTGGTATTTCTCAGGTCCACCAGTAGCGAACAAGGTGAAAGAAAATCGGCGCCGCAAAACACACTGAATCCAGCCGGTCCAGCATCCCGCCGTGCCCTTCGATCATATGGCCCCAATCTTTCACGCCTCGGTCGCGCTTGATTGCCGACATCACAATGCCGCCGGCAAAGCCGAGCAGGTTGATCAGCAGTGCGATCAAAAACGACTGCCATGGATTAAAGGGCGTGGTCCACCACAGCGCAGCGCCGATCAGGGATGACAGCAGAATCCCGCCGACGAAACCTTCGACGGTTTTGGACGGCGACAGGTTGGGCGCGATCTTGTGTTTGCCGAACAGCTTGCCACATACGTATTGCAGCACGTCCGACAGCTGCACCACGATCACCAGGTAGGCGATCAGCAACAGGTTGCGACCTTCGTAGCCAGGAATGTCGAGGGTCAGCAAGGCCGGGACGAAGGACACGCAGAACACGGCAATCATCAGGCCCCATTGCACCTTCGACGCGCGCTCCAGGAAGTGCGTGCTGTCGCCACCCAGTGAAGCGAGGATCGGCAGCAGCAGGAACACGTACACCGGGATGAAGATCGAGAACAGCCCGTACCAATCGGAATAGATCAGCAGGTATTGCAGCGGCAAGGCCAGGTAGAACGCGGCCACCAGCGCCGGGTAGTCACTGCGGCGGGTCGGGGTAAGGGTGAGGAATTCGCGCAGGGCGTAGAACGACACTGCGTAGAACAGCAGGATCACCGCACCGGTGCCCAGCCAGAAGGCGATGCCGATCACCACGACCATCACCCACCAGGCGTTGATACGGGCGTTGAGGTTGTCGACGACCGCATTTGGCGTACCGCGGGTGCGCAACTTGAGGATCAGGCCGATCAGCGAGGCGAGCACCAGGATGGCGCCGATCCCGCCGAACAACATCAGGGTTTGGCTATCCATGTCAGACATGCTCCGGGGCAAGGGCAAGCAGGGCGTCGCGGGTGCGGGCGAGGAAGGCGGTTTTGTCTTCGTTATCTTCCAGTTGCAGTGGCGCACCGAAGCTGGTGGTGCACAGCAATGGCAGCGGCAGCACGCGCCCCTTGGGCATGACCCGGTTGAGATTGGCGATCCACACCGGGATCAATTCGGCCTGTGGATAACTTTTTGCCAGGTGGTACAGGCCGCTTTTAAAGGGCAGCAGGCCGTCTTCGAGATTGCGCGTGCCTTCGGGGAAGATGATCAGCGAGTCGCCACCTTCCAAAGCGGCGAGCATGGGTTGCAGAGGGTTATCCACAGGGTCTTTGCGCTCACGATCGATCAGCACGCCATTGAACACGCGGTTGATGATGTAACGGCGCAGTGCGCTTTTGTTCCAGTAGTCGCTGCCGGCCACCGGACGCGTGAACTTGCGCAGGTTTTGCGGCAGGGACGCCCACACCAGCACGAAGTCGCCGTGGCTGCTGTGGTTGGCGAAATAGATGCGCTGCACCGGCACCGGCGCGCAACCCAGCCACAGGCTGCGGGCGCCGGTTACGGTGCGGGCCATTGAGGTAATCAGGGTGGCAACCACAGGTTCGAACATGGGGATTCCTTATCCGGCGAAAGGTAGCCAAGGGCTGGCGAGGATCACGGCCAGGGTCAGCAGCAGTTGTGCGCCCAGCAGCCAGGCCTGCTTGCGCAGCAGTTTGAGGGCGCCGCGACGGCGTTCGGTCCAGGGCCGGCCGACCCGCTTGGCCGATTGCAGGCCAAGGGTTTGCAGGGCCTGGTCGAGGTCGGGGGTGCGCTCGGTGTCGCGAGCGAGCAGGGCGAACAGGTCGGCATCGAAGGCTACGCGCAGTGCCCAGTACTTTTGCAGCAGCCCGAGGACAATCATCCACAGGCTGAGCAACAGGCAGATTGGCGCGACACTCGCCATCAGCAGTTGGGCCAGGCCGAAAAGTACGCCAAGCAGCGTCAGGCCTGTGGATAACTGATCCAGCGAGCGACCACGACGCAGCAGGCTGGCGACCACCTGGAGTTCCATATCAGCGGGCATGGGTTAAACCCTCCAAAGCTTCGCGGTGAGCGGGGTGCAGGACCACTTGGGCCCGCGCTGTACGAATAATAGCCAGGGCCTCGTCCACGGTTGTGGCGCGCTCACTGTGCAGCAGCCAGGCTGCAACCGCGGTGGCGCTGCGTGAGTAACCGAGGGCGCAACACACCAGTAATGGCCCGCTTGCGCGCAGGCGCTCAATGGCTTGAGCAGCTTGCAGGCATTCGGCGGGTTTCGGCGCAATCAGGTCCAGCACGGGGACGCATGCATAAGCGCGGCCCTGTGGATTAATCGGCAGTTCGGCGCACAGATCGACGATTGCCTTGAATAAACCTTGCTCGCGTGTGGCGGGTATTCGACCGAGCCAAACGTTATCCACAATCAGGTCCGGCTGTGGATGCTTGCGTGTCCACAGGCGTGAGTTGACCCACGCGGCCGCCAGGTAGGGCGCATACAGCCAGCGCGCGGCAGGCGTCAGCGTGCCGTCGAGCCGTTTTTGAAAGCCCGGCGCGCCGAGTACGAAGTAATTGGCCTTGATCAACCCCAGGGAAACCGCCGGCCATAGCAGCCACAGCCACCAGCCGCCGAGCGTTAACGCAAGAATCACCAATGCCAGGGCGCCCAGGCCATAGCGCGCCCCTAGCCGCCAGCGTTTTCGATCCCGCGTAAGCCGCGCATTCAACAGCGGGCTCGGGTGCTCCAGCGGCCACAGCCACACGCATAACCAGCCGGCGAGGGCGCCTGTGGGTAAGTCGATAAAGTGATGTTGATAAGTGGTCAGCACCGAAATACCGATCAACGCGAACCACCCGTGCACCACCCAGCGCCAAAAGCCCTGGCTGTGGCGCTGGTACATGATCCACAGAATCACCAGCAGCGCGATATGCAGCGACGGTGCCTGATTGAACGGCTTGTCGAAGCCTGCCAGCACGGCAAACAGCCAGCCAAAAACGCCATCCAGCGCCGGCCGTTCAAAGGTGAACCGCAGTGGCCAGATCAGGAAGCAGCTCACGGCAATCACCTGGGCGGTGAGCAGGCGCAGCGCGTGTTGTTTCAGTTCATGGCGGCTAGTGGGCAGCAGCAGCGAAAAGCCGTAGAGCAGGTCGATGGACCAGTAGGGCACGATGGTCCAGGCCCAGAACGGCATATGGGTTTCCCAGCCGAACACCAGCGTGCCGACATCGCTGCGCTGGCTGGTGACCCAGGTGGCGAAGCCGTAGGTGCTGAAAAACAGCGGCGCCAACAACAGCAACCACAGGACCGCAGGTTTTAGTAAACCGGGTTCGCGCATGCTCAGATCTTCTGTGCCAGAGACACAGTGAAAATGCCCCATTCGTCCACACGCTGAGTGATCTTGCGAAAGCCTGCGGCCTCGACGAGTTGGTCCATTTCCGCCTGGCTGCGACGGCGCATCACCCAGGCGTGGCCCTGTCGATGGCTGGTCAGCGCGCGGGCGATCAGTTCCAGCTGCGGGTGCCATGGCTGGCCGGTGTACACCAGATAACCGCCGGGCTCCACAGCTTCAGCAAGGCCGGCCAGCGAACCGCCGACCATGGCGTTATCGGCAAACAATTCATACAGCCCGGACACCACCGCCAAGGTCGGCTTGGGGTCGAGCGCCGCCAGGTCCGCGCGATCAAACGCATCGCCTTTGACGAACTGCGCGATATCCCCCAGGCCTTTTTCGCGAATCAGCGCGCCACCGTCGCGCACGTTGATGTCGCTGTAGTCGCGCAGCAGGATCGACTCCGGCAGCGGCGATACGCCCTGCAAGGCTTCGAGAATGTAGCGGCCGTGGCCCGCGGCGATGTCGACAATGCGCACTTGGCGATCATCGTTGCGCAACTTGGCCATGGCCAGGCGCAGCAGCTCTTCGACATTCAGCTTGCGCTGGCGGATGCCACGCCAGCCGATGGAGTTGAGGTAGTTGGTGTCGATCATCCGCCCCAGCCCGCCTTTGCCGGTGGGCTTGTTGCGGTACACGTAATCCAGTGTGCTGCCGGAATCGAAGCCGGTATCAAAGCCCAGTTTCACCCCGTCCGAGAGGTTCTTGCCCAGGCCCATACTGGCGCGGGTCATGCGCCAGTACAGGTCGCGCAAAGAGTTGCGCGGCAGCGGTGCGGCCAGGGATTCGGACTCGGCGCAGGTGGCGCCCAGCTTGTCGGCGTCGAGCAACGAGGCGCGGTCCAGCGGGTGCGCAAAGTTTTGCAGGATAAAGCGCCTGGCGCTGCTCACGGCCACGGCACGGTCGCGTTCACCGAGGGTGTCGTGGAAGAAGCCGGGCAGGATGTGCAGTTCTTTTTTCAGGCTGCCCAGGCGGTCGAAAAATTGCTGCTGAGGTTTGCGGTGCACCACAAAGTCGGAGCCGGAGATCAGCAGCTGGGTCGGCACCTGGATCGCCTGGGCATCGGCCACCACGCGGTCGGCAGCTTCGTACAGGCCTAGCAGCACATTCACCGAGATCGCCTTGGTGATCAGCGGGTCGCTGTCGTAGGACGCGACACGCTCCGGGTCATGGCTGAGGAACTTGGCCTTGACGTAGCTGTTAACGAAAAAATTGCCGCGAAATGTGCGCATCAGCGCCAAGCCTGGCCGCGCGAACGGCACGTAGAGCTTGACCTTGAACGCCGGGGAGGCGAGCACCAGTGCGCGGATTTTCGGCGCGTAATCGTGCACCCAGGTGGCTGCGATCACCGCGCCGACGCTTTGAGCGATCACCGCGCAATTGTCTTCTTCGATGCCGTAAGTGGCACCGATGTGGTCACGAAAGGTTTGCACGTCGCGGGCACTGGTGGCGAAGCTTGGGCTGTCGCCGCGCGCGCCGGGCGACTGGCCGTGGCCACGGGCGTCCCAGGCAAAGAAGTCGAAGTGCGGCAGGTCCAGTTCATCGACCAGGTGGGCAATGCGCCCCGAATGCTCGTGGCCGCGATGGAACAGCAGGATCGCCTTGCGCGGCTCATCGCCAAGCGGCGCGGTGGCCGGCCAGTGCCGGTAGACAAGCTCGACGCCATCGTGGGTGCTGAAGCTGTGCTCTTGCTGTTCGCGCATCGCAAATTCCTTATGCAGAAGGGGACGTCGTTTCTTTGAGACCCTGGCGCACGCGGTTGACCATGGTGTAGGCGAGCAGCGCCGCCACCAGCCACATCACCGCGTTGACCCAACCCGCGCCCAGCCAGCCGAGCGCCACGCCGGTGGCCAGCACACCCAGTACAAATGCGCGATCACTCTTGCCCATTGGGCCGTCGTAGCGCCGCGACGCACCGACCATGGGCCCGAGCACACCGGCGTATTCGCTGAGCACCGCCAGCAACGTGACCAGCAGCACTGGCGCCAGGCTCACGCCGGGGATCAGCGCAAAGGGCAGGATCAGCGCGCTGTCGGCGATCACGTCGCACAGTTCATTGAGGTAGGCGCCCAGGCGTGACTGCTGGCCGAATTCCCGAGCGAGCATGCCGTCGATGGCATTGAGGGCCATGCGCAGGATCATCCACAACGGGATCAGGGCAAACAGCCAGAGGTGTTGGGCAAAGCCTGCAATGAGCAGGCCCACCAGCAAGGACACCGCGCCGGCCAGCACGGTGATCTGGTTGGCCGTGGTGCCGTTGTCGTAGAGGCGCTGCACGAGTGGGCGCAGTAAGGTTTGAAAACGCGGCTTGAGCTGATAGATCGAAATCATGGGAGGTGACGCTTCCTTGTCCGTTTACCCGCGAAAAACTGTTTTGGAGTGTGCCGATTAATCGGCGGCTGCACCAGTGATGGCTCGTGTTTATGGGGGGTTAGTCACGCTCTTGCAGGCGCTGGAGAGTAAATGTGGGAGCGAGCTTGCTCGTGAATGCGGTGGGTCAGTGACAAATGAGCTGGATGAACCACCGCATTCGCGAGCAAGCCCGCTCTCACAGGGGTTTTGTGTTGTTTTCGAACAAAAATTTCACGCTGCGTGTTATATCGTAACGAATTGTGTACAGACGGGCGTGAGTGGATGCAAGTGGATCTAGAAGCTGACGGCGCTTTGGTTGAAGGCTTGCCGCGTTTTCAGCAGGGGCTGTTTCATGCCCGTCGATTGCGCCAGGCCGGCATCAGCCTGACGGCCCTGGCCCTTTGCGCTTGGGTGCTGGCGTTGTTTGTCGCCCTGTTTGCGCCGCTGTCGATCTGGCCGGTGGTGCTGATCAACTGCGCGTCGGCCTTGTTGGTGTTGGTGGCCGGGCTGCAATCGGCGTGGTGGGTCGCCGATTGGCGGGCGCAGGCGCTGGAAGCGCCAACGGTGGAATTGATCGAGCCGCAGCTTGAAGACAGGGGCGGGTACGCGCGGTTTGTCGGACGTTTCGGCAGCAGCCTGCTGGCGCAGATGGGCGCGCCGGTGCTGTGGTTGAGTGGCTGGTCGTTGCTGGCATTGCTGAGCATTGTCGAATTCTGGAACCTGGCACTGCCCGCTGCAGCCGTGGGGCAATCGGCAAGCATTGGCGCCGCGCTGGGGCTGGCGTTGGCCTTTGGTTTGCTGGTGTTCGAGCGTCGTCTGGCGCAGGAAACGGCTGCGCAATGGCCGGAAGCCTCACAGCTGGCGCAGTTAAGCCGGGTGGCGATTGCGTGCCTGGTGGTCAGCGCGATCTGCCTGCTGTTTGACGGCGCGCAATCTGTATGGCCCTTGCGCCTGGCCGTGTTGATCGGCCTGTTGCCGGGGCTGGTCGCCGTGGAGTTTTTGCTCAGGGCCGTACTGTCGCTGTTCAGCCCACGCCAGCCGCGCCTCGAACCACGGTTGATGGCGCAAAGCTTTATTGCCGGTTTGCTGCGTTGGCCGCCACAACCCTTGCAGGCTCTGCAGCATGAGTTGCACAACCGCTTCGGTATCGATTTGCGCCAGATCTGGGCATTTACCTACATGCGCCGGGCATTCCTGCCGGTGCTGCTGGTGGTATTGGCCGTAGGCTGGGCGCTGACCGGCGTGCACGAAGTGCCCCTGCAAGGCCGTGGGATTTATGAGCGCTTCGGCAAACCGGTGGCGGTGTTCGGCCCTGGCCTGCATGCCGGATTGCCGTGGCCGTTGGGCCGCGTCATCACTGTCGAAAATGGCGTGGTGCATGAACTCGCTACCAGCGTCAGCGAGGCTGCCACACCGGAGCTGGCCGCCGCCGAAGGCCCGGCGCCGTCGATCGCCAACCGCTTGTGGGACGCCAGCCATGTGAATGACAAATCCCAAGTGATCGCCAGCAGCAGCGGCGACAAACAGAGCTTCCAGATCATCAATATGGACGTGCGGTTCGTCTACCGCATTGGCCTGACCGATCAGGCGGCGCTGGCCGCCACCTATAACAGCGCCGATGTGCCGACGCTGATTCGCAGCACCGCCAGCCGCATTCTGGTGCACGACTTTGCCTCGCGCACGCTCGACGAATTGCTCGGTGAGCAACGCACCCAACTGGCCGACGAAATCGGCCGCTCGGTGCAGGCAGACTTGCAGAAGCTCAACAGCGGCGTGGAGATTCTGGCCACGGTGGTGGAAGCGATTCACCCGCCGTCCGGCGCTGCCAACGCCTACCACGCCGTGCAGGCTGCGCAGATCGGCGCCCAGGCGCTGATCTCCCGCGAACGCGGCGCCGCCAGCGAACAGACCAACCAGGCCTTGCTGCAAGCCAGCACCGCGCGAGATCAGGCCTTGGCCACCGCGCGCGAGGTGAATGCTGGCGCGCAAGCGGCCGACCTGCGATTCAGCGCCGAACAAAAGGCCTACGCCATCGCCGGCCAGGCATTCGTGCTGGAACAGTACCTGGGCCAACTCAGCCAAGGCTTGGCCCACGCCAAGCTGCTTATTCTGGATCACCGCCTGGGCGCCGATGGCGCACCGACGATTGATCTGCGTTCTTTTACTTTGCCGGCCGACCCTATGGCGCCGCGTAAAGCCGTTCAATAAGGAGTCTGTCTGTTGAGCGCTCATTCTCACGATCATGGTCATCATCACGGCCACCACCATCACCATCACGGTGATGAGCAAGCCGCTGGCCCGTTTCCTTGGCGGCGCATGGCCTGGGCGGTGTTGCTGGTGCTGTTTGCGGTGGCGGCCGCCAGCCTGGTGCAGGTGCGTTCCGGCGAAGCCACGGTGATTACGCGGTTCGGCAACCCGTCGCGGGTGCTGCTGGAGCCTGGCCTGGGCTGGCGCTGGCCGGCGCCGTTCGAAGCGGCGATCCCGGTAGACCTGCGCTTGCGCACCACTTCCAGCGGTTTGCAGGACGTGGGCACCCGCGATGGCTTGCGGATTATCGTGCAGGCCTATGTGGCGTGGCAGGTGCAGGGCGATGCCGACAATGTGCAGCGCTTTATGCGCGCGGTGCAGAACCAGCCGGATGAAGCGGCGCGGCAGATTCGCACCTTCGTCGGCTCGGCGCTGGAGACCACTGCGGCCAGCTTTGACCTGTCCAGCCTGGTCAACACCGACGCCAGCCAAGTGCGCATCGCCGATTTTGAGGCACAGTTGCGCCAGCAGATTGATCAACAATTGCTCACTACTTACGGCGTGCGCGTGGCGCAAGTCGGTGTCGAGCGTCTGACCTTGCCGTCGGTCACCCTCACCGCCACCGTTGACCGCATGCGCGCCGAGCGCGAAACCATCGCCACCGAACGCACCGCCGTGGGCAAACGTGAAGCGGCGCAGATTCGCTCCGCCGCCGAACGCGATGCGCGCATCGTGCAGGCCGATGCCACGGTGAAAGCCGCCGATATCGAGGCGCAGTCGCGGGTCGAAGCGGCGCAGATCTATGGCCGTGCCTACGCCGGTAATCCGCAGCTGTACAACCTGCTGCGCTCGCTGGACACCTTGGGCACCGTCGTGACACCGGGCACCAAAATCATCCTGCGCACTGACGCCGCGCCGTTCCGCGCACTGGTGGACGGGCCGAAGGATGTTCAGCCATGAGTGAGCGTGACAGCCCGGACAGCCCATGGATCCAGGCCGGGCGCCTGACCTTCCTGGCGCTGTACGCGGTGACGGTGTTGGCGGCGTTGGCCTGGGCGTTTTCCAATGTGCGCCAGATCGACCCGCAGAACCGCGCCGTGGTGTTGCACTTTGGCGCGCTGGACCGTATTCAAAATGCCGGTCTGTTATTGGCGTGGCCGCAGCCGTTTGAGCAAGTGGTGCTGTTGCCAGCAGCCGACCGTGTGATTGAGCGTCGGGTGGAAAACCTGCTGCGCTCCGACGCGGCGACCCAGGCGGACCGTGTGGCCACGTTTGCCGCGCCGTTGAGCGACGCGCTGGCAGGCTCCGGTTACTTGCTGACCGGCGACGCCGGTGTGGTGCAGCTGGATGTGCGGGTGTTTTACAAGGTCACCGAACCCTACGCGTTTGTGCTGCAGGGCGAGCATGTGCTGCCGGCGCTGGATCGCCTGGTGACGCGCAGCGCCGTGGCGCTGGCGGCGGCGCGCGACCTGGACACCATTCTGGTGGCGCGCCCGGAATTGATCGGCAGCGATAACGGCGCCGCCGAGCGCCGCGAGCGGCTGCGCGGCGATCTGGTGCAAGGCATCAATAAACGCTTGGCGGACTTGGCCTCCACCGGTTTGGGGTTGGGCATCGAAGTGACGCGTGTCGACGTGCAATCAAGCCTGCCGGGCCCGGCGGTGAATGCCTTCAACGCAGTGCTGACGGCCAGCCAACAAGCCGATAAAGCCGTGGCCAATGCGCGCACCGACGCGGAAAAACTCACCCAAGCCGCCAATCAGGAGGCCGACCGTGTCGTACAAGTGGCCCACGCCCAAGCCAGCGAACGCCTGGCCAATGCCCAAGCGCAAACGGCCACCGTCACCAGCCTGGCCCAGGTCAAAGACCCGGGCCTCATGCTGCGTCTGTACCGCGAACGCTTGCCGAAGATTCTCGGCCAGGCCGGTTCTGTGACCACGGTCGATCCCAAAGACGACTCCCGCTTGATCATCCAGGGAGCCGAACAATGAGCGCGCCTATGTTGACGTCCGCCGAGCAGCGCAGTGCTGCCCGGCAATTGACCCTGGCCATGTTAGCCCTGGGCTTGCTGGTATTGGGGTTGGTGTGGCGCTGGCTGGCGCCGGACCAGAACGGTGTCAGCCAACTGTTGCTTGGCGTCGCCTCTTTGCTGGTGGCCGTGCCGGTGATGCGTTCGGCCTGGTACAGCCTGCGTTACCCGAGCCTGCATGGCATCACCGACCAATTGATCGCCCTGGCGATGATGGGCGCGTGGGCCACGGGCGACTTGCTGACGGCTGCATTGCTGCCGATCATCATGATTTTCGGCCACGTGCTGGAAGAGCGCAGTGTGATTGGCTCCCAGGAAGCGATTCATGCCCTGGGCAAACTGACCCGCAGCCATGCGCGGTTGGTGCAGGCCGATGGCAGCATTGTGGAAGTGGATAACGGCACGCTGAACACCGGCGATATTGTCGAAGTGCGTGCCGGTGATCGCGTGCCGGCCGACGGTGTGGTGCTGTCGGGCCAGGCGAGCCTGGACACGGCGCCGATCACCGGTGAGTCGGTGCCGCTGGAAGCCAGCGTGGGCGTGCAGGTGTTTGGTGGCGCGATCAACCTCGACGGCTTGCTGCGCCTGGAAGTGACGCGCACCGGTAACGAGTCGACCCTGGGCAAAGTCATTGCGCTGATGCAGAACGCCGAACGCTCCAAGCCGCCCATCACGCGGCTGCTGGAGCGTTACGCCGGCAGCTATATGGTGCTGGTGTTGCTGCTGGCGGCGGTGACCTGGTTTGTGACCAATGACGCCCAGGCAATGTTGGCCGTGCTGGTGGCGGCGTGCCCGTGCGCCTTGGTGCTGTCGGCACCGGCCACGGCGATTGCCGGGATTGCAGTGGCGGCGCGGCACGGGATTTTGATTCGCAGCTCGGCATTTCTTGAGGAGTTGGCGGACCTGACCTCGCTGGTGGTGGATAAGACCGGCACGCTGACGTTTGGCACTCTGCGTTTGCAGTCCATCGACACCACGGCGCCGGATCGGCAGGTGTTGTTGAATCTTGCCGCCAGCCTGGGTTCGGCCAGCAGCCACCCGGTCAGCCGTGCGTTGGCGGGGCTGGCAACGCAGGAACAAATGCTGGGGCTGACGGATATTCGCGAACGCCAGGGCCTGGGCGTGGTGGCGCAGACCGAGCAGGGCGAAGCAGCCTTGGGGCGCCCGGAGTTGTTCGAACAGCTGGGCATTGTGACCACTCAGGTGCCGAACCACGATGGCCCGATCGCCGGTCTGGCGCTGAACGGCCAGTTCCTCGCCTGGCTGTTGCTCGCCGACAGCGTCAAGCCGGAAGCGCGCCAGGCCCTGCAGGAGCTACGCGACTTGGGCCTGGGCCGCCAGCTGCTGCTGACGGGTGACCGTCAAAGCGTGGCCGACAGCCTGGCGCTGGATGTCGGTATCAGCGACGTCGAAGCCCAGGCACTGCCGGAAGACAAGCTCAACCGCGTGCTTGGGGAAATCGGCAGTGGCTTCCGGCCAATGGTCGTCGGTGATGGCATCAATGACTCGCTGGCGCTCAAGGCGGGCGTGGTCGGTGTGGCAATGGGCGCGGGCGGTGCGGACATCGCGCTGGCGTCGGCGGATGTGGTGTTGATCGGCAGCGACCTGCGGCGCCTGGGCACATGTGTGCGCTTGAGTCGCCAGTGCCGCCACACGTTGCAGGTTAACGTGATCATCGGGTTGGGCTGGACGCTGGCTATCGTGGTGTTTGCCGCGTTTGGCTGGCTGGGCGCGGCGGGCGCCATGATTGCGGCGGTGTTGCATAACCTCAGCACCTTGCTGGTACTGGGCAACGCCGGGCGTTTGCTGCGGTTTCAGGAGCCACTTTTGAAGCTTGAAGAATAAATTCAGAAATATCTGCATACAGCTGTAACGCCGATAAGGGTCCTCACTCTAGTGGTATGTCGAGACTGAACACTCCGTTCAGACCGGCACCCCTACCGATCATGAGGACTCTAAAAATGAACTTCAAATCCGCTGCTGCTGGTGCCGCCCTTGCGATGGCCGCCGCTACCCTGTTTGCTGGTGTTGTGACTCAGGCTCAAGCCGCTGACACGGCTGTGCACTGCTACGGTATCAACGCCTGCAAAGGCCAGAACGACTGCAAAACCAAGGACCATGCTTGCAAAGGTCAGGGTTCTTGCAAAGGCCAGGGTTTCCTTGCCAAGCCCTCCGCTGATGCCTGCATGAAGGCTGGCGGCACCGTCGGCGAGTAACCGGCACCGAGTGCACCCGCAGCGGACGCCCCCCACCGCTGCGGACACTTTGCCTTGGAGCGAATCATGTCCGCGTCCCTTCCAAGTCTGGGTTACGGCCTGGGTTTACGCAGTGAGTATTACCAGCAGATCCTTGAACAATCGCCGGCCGTGGATTGGTTTGAAGTGATCTCCGAGAATTATCTGGTGCAGGGCGGTAAAGCCTTGTACTACCTGGATGCGATAGCCGAGCGCTATCCCCTGGTGATGCACGGTGTGTCCCTGTCCATCGGCGGGCCGCATGCCCTCGATACCGATTACCTGAAACACATCAAACAGCTCGCCGAGCGCATTCAGCCGGCGTGGGTTTCCGATCACCTGTGCTGGAGTCGCGGCAACGCGCATCAGTTGCATGACCTGCTGCCGCTGCCCTACACCGAAGAAAGCCTTTACCACGTGGCCGGCCGCGTGCGCCAAGTGCAAGACGCATTGCAGCGTCCGCTGGTGCTGGAAAACGTTTCCAGCTATGTGCGTTCCAGGGCCGACGAGTTCACCGAGTGGGAATTCCTCAAGGCCCTGGCCCACCTTACCGGCTGCCAGCTGTTGTTGGACGTGAACAATGTGTATGTCAGCTCGCGTAATCACGGCTTCGACGCCTGGACGTTTATCCGCAGCCTGCCGCCTGAAAGCATCCGCCAACTGCACTTGGCCGGGCATATGGATTACGGCGACTACGTGGTCGATACCCATGATCACCCGGTGTGCGATCCGGTGTGGGCGCTGTATCAACAGACGCTGGAGCTGTTGGGGCCGGTGTCGACATTGCTGGAGCGCGATGACCATTTCCCGCCGTTCGAGGAGTTGCTCGCCGAGTTGAGCAAGGCCCGTGAACTGGGCGCGAGCGCGCTGGCCAGGAAGGCGTTATGCGCCTGATCGACTGGCAGTTGGCGTTTGAGCAGCATCTGTTATCCGAAAGCGCGAAGGCCAACAGTGGGTTTGCCGCGACCTTGCTGGGTGGGCCGACTCTGGATGTGGACACGGGCCTGGCGATTTACCACAACGCCTATGTGTCGCGGCTTCAGGAGGTGTTGCGGCATGACTTCGGCGCCATCCGGTATTGGCTGGGGGACGATGAGTTTGCAGTGCTGACAGACGCCTATGTGCGCCGCTGTCCGTCGGCCCATTACAGCCTGCGTTGGCTGGGCGAGCGGTTCCCGGCGTTTCTCGTCGAGCATCTGGTAGAGGAGCACAGTGCGCCGCTGGCCGAGTTGGCGCGGTTGGAGTGGGCGTTTACCTTGGCATTCGATGCGCCGCTGGGTGAGCCGCTGGGCCTGAATGACATGGCGCAGCTGCCCCCTGAAAACTGGCCGGGTTTGCAGGTAAGCCTGGCGCCTACGGTGCAACAGGTGCTGTGCCATTTCAATAGCGTGGCGATTTGGCGCGCCAGCAAGGATGAGTCGGATTTCCCTGACAGCCAGGCGCTGGAAGGGGCGCAGATGTGCCTGGTGTGGCGTCACCAGAATGTGTGCCATTACCGCAGCCTTGAGCCGGCTGAAGCCCGCGCGCTGGTGGGAATGGTGACCACCGGCTGGAATTTTTCAGAACTGTGTACAGGGTTGGCAGTCACTTATGGAGAGGGTGCGCCACTGCAAGCGGTGACGTGGCTGAAACAGTGGATCCAGGACGGTTTGCTCGAGCATCGAGCCTCATAGTTTAGTGCTATCAATTCGATAGCCTCCTACTTTGTCTTCGGATGGTCTACCCTCACTCCAGACGTCTGAAACAAGGGGGGACTACTCATGCTCGCGCAACTTCCACCGGCCTTACAGAATCTCAAGCTACCGCTGCGTCTTCGACTCTGGGACGGCCACGAATTTAACTTGGGCCCCGAGCCCAGTGTGACGATCGTGGTGAAGGACCCCACAGTCGTTTCCAGCCTGACCCATCCAACGCTGGACTCATTGGGCGAAGCCTTCGTCGAGGGCAGACTGGAGCTGGAAGGCTCCATCAGCGAGGTGATCCGGGTATGTGACGAGCTGAGTCACGCCCTGATTGATGACGACGAGGGGAGTCGTCCGGTGCGCTCGATCCACGACAAGGCCACTGATGCTGCGGCCATTTCCTACCATTACGACCTGTCCAACGAGTTCTACCAGCTGTGGCTGGACCAGGACATGGCGTACTCCTGCGGTTATTTCGAAACCGGCAGCGAATCCATCGATCAGGCCCAACAAGACAAATTTCGCCACCTGTGCCGCAAGTTGCGGCTGCAGCCAGGCGAGTATTTGCTCGACGTCGGCTGTGGGTGGGGTGGGTTGGCGCGTTTTGCGGCGCGAGAGTTCGGCGTCAAAGTGTTTGGGATCACGCTGAGCAAAGAGCAGCTGGCGCTGGCCCGTGAACGGGTCAAGGCCGAGGGGCTGGAAGACCAGGTAGACCTGCAACTGCTCGACTACCGCGACCTGCCGCAGGACGGTCGTTTCGACAAAGTGGTGAGCGTGGGCATGTTTGAGCACGTTGGCCACGCCAACCTGGCGGAGTACTGCAAGGTGCTGTTTGGCGCCGTGCGCGAAGGCGGCCTGGTGATGAACCACGGCATCACCGCCAAGCACACCGACGGTCGCCCCGTGGGCCGTGGCGCCGGCGATTTTATCGAGCGTTATGTGTTCCCCAACGGCGAGTTGCCGCACCTGGCGATGATGACGGCGGAAATCAGCGAAGTCGGGCTGGAAGTGGTCGACGTCGAAAGCCTGCGCCTGCATTACGCGCGCACGCTGGACCATTGGAGTGAACGCTTGGAAGACAACTTGGAGGCGGCAGCCAAGATGGTGCCGGAGCAAGCGTTGCGGATCTGGCGGCTGTACCTGGCCGGTTGCGCGTATGCGTTTGCGCGGGGCTGGATCAACCTGCACCAGATATTGGCAGTGAAGCCTCACGCTGATGGCAGCCATGAACTGCCGTGGACGCGGGAAGATATCTACCGCTGAAACACGGTTATGAAAACGCTGAAGATATAAATGTGGGAGCGGGCTTGCTCGCGAGTGCGGTGGTTCAGCCAATCTATTTGGTCCTGATACACCGCATTCGCGAGCAAGCCCGCTCCCACATTTGTTTCTGTGTTGTGTGTTAGAGAATCGGGGAGATCAAACGCGCCACCCGCATGCCCAGCTGTTGCAGGCGACGGGTCTCGCGGCTTTCTTCCTGGCTGACTTCATGCGCCTGTGCGAAGTCGTCCAGCAGCATCTGCTCCACTTGGCTGGCAAACGCTTCATCGACCGTCAGCAACATCACTTCGAAATTCAGCCGGAACGAACGGTTGTCCATGTTCGCACTGCCGATTGCACTGATTTCGCTGTCCACCAGCACCACCTTCTGGTGCAGGAAGCCCGGCTTGTAGCGGAACACGCGCACGCCAGCGCGTACGGCTTCGATGGCGTAGAGGCTGGAGGCGGCGTAGACGATACGGTGATCAGGCCGCGACGGCAGCAGCAGGCGCACATCGACCCCGCGCAAAACCGCCAGGCGCAGGGCGGCGAACACCGCTTCATCGGGCACGAAATACGGGCTGGTGATCCACACGCGCTCGGTCGCCGCATGGATAGCTTCGACGAAAAACAGCGAGCAGGTTTCATACGGATCGGCCGGGCCGCTGGCGAGCAGTTGGCAGAGCACGCCATCTTCAGGGTATGTATCAGGCAGGATCAGCGGCGGCAGCTCGCGCGCGGCCCAGAACCAGTCTTCGGCGAACGACTCCTGCAGGCACGCCACCACCGGGCCGGTGACCTGCACATGGGTGTCGCGCCACGGCGCCAGTGGCGGCTTTTTGCCCAAGTATTCGTCGCCGACGTTATGCCCGCCGACAAACCCGGTGAGGCCGTCGACCACCACGATTTTGCGATGGTTGCGGAAGTTGACCTGGAACCGATTGAGCCAGCCGCTGCGGGTGGCGAACGCTTTGACTTTGACCCCGGCGTCGCGCAGCGACTGCACATAACTGTGGGGCAGGGCATGGCTACCGATGCGGTCGTAGAGCACGTGAATATCCACGCCTTCGGCAGCTTTTTCCTTCAGCAGGGCGTGCAACTGCCTGCCAAGATCGTCGTCATGAATGATAAAAAACTGGAACAGCACCGCCGTCTTAGCCTGGCGAATCGCCGCGAAAATCGCGCTGAACGTGGCATCGCCATTAATCAGCAAGCGCACGTCATTGTTGGCCAGGCACGGCATGCGGCCCAATTTGGGCATGGCGCGCAAAGACGCATAGGCGCTGGAGTTGCGCGCCGCCAAGGCTTCTTCGACCCACGGGCGCCAGTTCAGCGCGGTGATGGCGGTGTGCATTTCCTGGTTGGCCTGGCGACGCGCCTGGATATACGCGTCAAAGGTGCTGCGGCCGAAGATGAGGTAGGGAATCAGCGTCAGGTAAGGCATGAACATCAGCGACAAGGCCCAGGCGATCGAGCCTTGGGCGGTCCTGACAGTCAGCACCGCGTGGATCGCGGCGAGCGTCCCGAGAAAATGCAGCGTGGCAATGAAGTAGGCGAGCAGGTGCGGGCCAAAAAAATCCATGAACGACATCACTCCAGGCAATCAAGTGCCTAACAGACCATGTTCGACGACGAATGTCGCTATTTTATTTGCCGTGCAACACTGGCGCCTTTGCAGCGTCTAACGCCCACAATTACCCAGGAGTTACCCGATGAATGCTCGTCTGCTTGGTTTGGCCATGGTTGTTGGATTGACGCTGCCCGTGGCGGCTCAGGCGCAGATGCTGGCGCCGGGCTTGTGGGAATTGACCACCAGCAATATGAAAGTCGATAACCAGGACTTGCCCGACCTGTCGCTGATCCTCGGTCAGCTCAAGCAACAGATGACGCCCGAACAGCGCGCCATGCTCGAAAAACAGGGCATCACCATGGCCGGCAAGGGCGTACAGGTTTGCCTGACGCCTGCCCAGGTCGCGTCTGATTCCATTCCCCTGACCGACCCGCAATCGGGCTGCAAACAGCAAGTGACCGACAAAACCGGCAACCAGTGGAAATTTCGTTTCAGCTGCCCGAAAGCCCAAGGCACTGGCGTTGCAACCTTCCAGAGCCAGCAGGAATTCACCACCACCGTCAACGGTACGTTCAATGCCACCGGCGTTCAGCAGAAGGGCAGCCTGGACACTCATGCCCAATGGCTGGGCAACGATTGCGGCACGGTCAAACCCCGCGCTTAACGCAGAAAGTGCAGGGGCAGCCCCTGGCAACTGTCGACCACCTGGCCGTTGTGCCACGCCAGGTGGCCGGACACCAGGGTGGTGCTGACGCTGTGGCGAAAGCTGCGCTCGGCGAAGGGCGTCCAGCCGCAGCGCGCGAGAATCGGCTGGCTGCTGACGGGTTTGCCTTCGGGCTCAGGTTTGATCAGCACCAGATCGGCCCAATAGCCCTCGCGTAGATAGCCTCGGTCCGGGATAGCGAACAGGTCGGCCACACGGTGACTGGTCTTTGCCACCAATGTGGTCAGTGGCAAATGCCCGTCAATCACCAGCTCCAACAACGCCGGCAGCGCGTGCTGCACCAGTGGCAGGCCTGACGGCGCTTGGCGATAGCCCAACTGTTTTTGCGCCCAGGTATGCGGCGCATGATCACTGCCGATCACATCCAGACGATGACTCAGCAAGGCCAGGCGCAGCGCGTCGCGGTCGGCGCGGGTCTTGATCGCCGGGTTGCATTTGATCTGGTGGCCGAGGCGATGATAGTCGCGGTCATCGAACAGCAGATGGTGCAGGCAGACCTCGGCGGTGATGCGCTTCTCGGCCAACGGCTTGTCTTCGAACAGGGCCAACTCGCGAGCGCTGGTCAGGTGCAGCACGTGCAGGCGCGTGCCGTGTCGCCGGGCCAGTTCCACCGCAAAAGAAGAGGAGCGAAAACAGGCTTCGGCATCCCGGATAAGGGGGTGGGCGACGGCGGGAATGTGCTCGCCGAAGCGTTCACGCAGGCGCTGTTCATTCGCGAGGATGCTCGGCGTGTGCTCGCAGTGGGCGAGGAGGATGGTCGGTACTTCGGCGAACAGCCGCTCGAGAATCCGCGGGTCATCCACCAGCATATTGCCGGTAGAGGCGCCCATGAACACTTTGACCCCGGCCACTTCACGCGGATCGAGGGCGGCGACGATGTCCAGGTTGTCGTTGCTCACACCAAAGTGAAAACCGTAGTTGGCCACCGAGTGCAACGCGGCGCGGCGCTTCTTGTCCGCCAGGGCTTCCAGGTTCAGGGTGGCAGGGTGGGTGTTAGGCATGTCCATGAAGCTGGTGATTCCACCGGCCACCGCCGCGCGGGATTCGCTGTAGAAACTGCCTTTTTCGGGCGCGCCAGGATCGCGAAAGTGCACCTGGTCGTCGATCATGCCTGGCAGCAGCCATTGACCCTGGGCGTCAATTTCCACCGGCTCGTTATAGCCTTCGAGGCTGGCGGCAATCTTCTCGATGCGGCCATTGGCGACCAGTACGTCGGCATCGAACTCCCGGCCCTCATTCACCAGACGGGCATTGCGAATCAGCAGGCGGCTCATGGTTCAGAACTCGTTTTGCAGGGCTTTGTAACCACGCACCAGGTCGACGTTGGTGCGCGCCACGTCTTCAGAAAACTCCGAGGCGCTGACACTCACCGGCGGGAATTGCGACAGGTCGGTGTTCGGGCCGATGCGGGTGGTGGAGGGCACATAGAACGCGGCGGGCAAGTCGCGGCCGTCGACCACCGAGTTGTGGCGCACCACGCAGCCATCGCCGACGGCGCAGTTGAACAGCACGCTGTTGAAGCCGATAAACACGCGGTCGCCGACGGTGCAGGGGCCATGGACGATGGAGCGATGCGCGATGGAGGTAAATTCTCCAATGGTCACCGCCGCGCCGGATTTGGAGTGAATGACCACGCCGTCCTGAATGTTCGAATTGGCGCCGATGGTGATCGGGTCCATGTCGCCGGTGGCGTCGACTTCGTCAGCGCGGATCACGGCGTAAGGGCCGACGAAGACGTTCTCGCCGATGATGACCTTGCCGCAGATGATCGCGGTTTTATCCACGTAGGCCGATTCGGCAATCACCGGCAGATCGCCGGAAGGGTTCTTGCGGATCATGCAGAGGGCTCCGTAATGACATGAACGTAGGCGCCGTCGATGGCGTTGTAGAAGCAGGTGGGCCGGCCGGTGTGGCAGGCCGGGCCTTGTTGGTCGACGATCAGCAGCACTGCGTCGCCGTCGCAATCCAGCCGGGCCTCGACCAGTTGTTGCCAGTGGCCGGAGCTTTCACCTTTGCGCCACAGCTGCCCGCGCGAGCGCGACCAATAGCAGACTTGCCCGGTGGCCAGGGTTTCGGTGAGGGCCTGGCGGTTCATCCAGGCCAGCATCAACACCTCGCCGCTGCCGTGTTGCTGGACGACGGCGGCAATCAGGCCATCGCTGTTCCATGCCACGGCGTCGAGCACGGTGTCGAGTGGAAAGCGGCTGCCCATGGCAGCCTCTTCCAGGTCGAGCAGGCTCAAGGTCATGGCTTGCTCAGGGCTGCGCACAGGGTGTTGAGGTTGTATTCGAACAGCCCGGTGAAGGTGCTGGCCGGGCCTTGGGCGGCGAGGGCGTCGGAGTACAACGTGCCGCCGATCTGCGCGCCGCTTTCGTCAGCAATCTGCTTGAGCAGGCGTGAGTCTTTGATGTTTTCCATGAACACGGCTTTGACCTTGTCTTTGCGGATCTGGGTGATCAGCGCAGCGACCTCGGCGGCAGACGGTTCGCGTTCAGTCGACAGACCCTGGGGCGCGAGGAACTGAATGCCGTAAGCCTGGCCCAGGTAACCGAAGGCGTCATGCGAGGTGACGATGCGTCGGTTGCCCGGTGGCAGCGCGCCGAACTTGGTCTTGGCCTCGGCCAGCAAGCGGTAGATTTCTTTCAGGTAGGTTTGGCTGTTGCGCTGGTAATCGGCTTTGTTGGCCGGGTCGGCGGCAATCAACGCTTTGGTGATGTTGTTCACATAGATTTCGGCGTTGGCCAGGTTATGCCAGGCGTGCGGGTCGGGGATGGTTTCACCGTCTTCTTCCATGGTGTGAGAGATCACGCCTTTGCTGGCGGTTACGACCGTGGCTTTTGTTTCGGTGCTGGTCACCAGGCGGTCCAGCCAGGGTTCAAAGCCAAGGCCATTCTTGATGATGACCCGGGCCTTGAGCAGCGCCTTGGCGTCGTCCGGCGTGGGTTCGTAGGTATGGGCGTCGGCGTCCGGGCCGACCATGTTGCTGATCTGGATGTGATCGCCACCGATCTGGTGGGTGATGTCATCCAGAATACTGAAGCTGGTAACCACTTGAAGTTTGTCGGCGGCCTGAGCCATCGACAAGGGCAGCAGAAGGCTGAACATCACGAGTAAAGCGCGCATCGGGAAACACCTCATTGGGATGTAAGCAAGGGCGGGCGGCGCAGCAAGCCGTGCACCGGACCGAAGACCACGGACAGCAAATACCCGCCGCCTGCCACCAGCACGATGGCCGGGCCGCTGGGCAGTGAGTAGTAGAACGACAGCAACAAACCGAACCACACCGACAGGCATCCCAGCACCGCCGATACTGCAATCAACACCGGCAGGCGCCGGCTCCAGAAGCGTGAAGCAATCGCCGGCAACATCATCAACCCCACCACCATCAACGCGCCGATGGCCTGGAAACCGATCACCAGGTTCAGCACCACCAAGGTCAGAAATAACCCATGAGCGAGCGGGCCGAGGCGGCTGACGGTTTGCAGGAACAGTGGGTCCAGGGTGTCGAGTAGCAACGGTTTGTAGATCAGCGCCATGGCGATCAGGCTGAAACCGGAGACCCAGAGCATCCCGGTGAGGGTGGTTTCATCCACGGCCAATGCGGACCCGAACAGCAGGTGCAGCAGGTCCAGGCGTTTGCCTGCGATGCCGAGGATCAGCACGCCGGCGGCGAGGGAGATCGGGTAGATGGCAGCGAGGCTGGCGTCTTCACGCAGGCCGGTGCGGCGGGTGATCCACGCGGATAAACCGGCCATGCTCAGGCCGGCGCCAAGACCGCCGATGGTCAGCGCGGGCAGGCTCAGCCCGGCAAACCAGAAGCCAAGCGCGGCGCCGGGCAGGATGCCGTGAGCCACGGCGTCGCCGATCAGGCTCATGCGCCGCAGGATCAGAAACACACCCAGCGGCGCCGTGCTGCAGGCGAGCACCAGCCCGCCGATGAGTGCGCGGCGCATGAACACGAAGTCGAAGAAAGGCATCCACAGGTGGGCGGCAAAATGCATCAGGCCACCTGCATGTGAGCTTGCGGGCGGATCAGCTCTTTGCTGGGGCCGAACACGCAGCCGGTGCTTTTGATCTGCACCACGTGCTGGGTGTAGTGGCGCACGGAGGCCAGGTCGTGACAGACGACGATGATCGTGCGGCCTTGGTCGTGCCAGGCGTGAATGTGTTTCCAGCACAGCGCCTGTCCGTCTTCATCGAGGGCGGCATGGGGTTCGTCGAGCAACAACACGGGCGCTTCGGCGAGGCTCATGCGGGCGAGCAGGGCGCGTTGCAGTTCGCCGCCGGACAAGGCCATCAGCGGGCGATGTTCCAGCCCACTGAGGCACCAGTCCTCCAGGACTGCCTGCAGACGTCCGTTGCGTTGGGGTGGCGTGAGCTGGGTGCCCCAGAAGCCGGCGGCGACCAGCTCTTGCAAGCTGATGGGGAACTGGCGATCCAAGTGCTGCTGCTGCGGCAGGAACGACAGGCCACCACGGCGAGGAACCTCCACACTGACCTTGCCCGCCAGCGATTTTTGCAAGCCGGCGATCACTTTGAGCAGGCTGCTTTTGCCGGTGCCGTTGGCGCCGATGATGCCGGTGAGGCTGCCTTTTTCCAGGGTCAAATCCAGCGCTGGGGTGAGCGGTTGCCCAGGTGCACCCCAGCGCAAAGCGTTACAGGTGATCATGCAGAGTCTCTCGTCCAGCGGCTTTCAGCCACGGCATCGTGCGCGTGCAGGCTTTCGGCGTGGATCACTTTCAGGTGGAAGGCTTTGACGGCATCCGAGCGTTTCAAGGCGAGGTTGAGGCGGCGTGCGGCGTCTTCACAGAACATCAGGTTCTGCCCGTTGGCCAAGGCGAAGGCTTGTTCGTCCGCACGCTTCACCGCGGTTTGCACGGCGGTGCCGAGCGCAGCTTCGACGTCATCGATCAGGTCGGTGAGCGGCAAAGTGGACTGATTGGCGTCCAACTCAATCGAGAGCTGGGCGCTGCTGCGTTGGCTGTGGGGCGTGGCGACGATGCCGTTGGCGCTGCCGAGCCACGTGAGTACGTCTTCGTGTTGCAGCGGCGTGCCGGCGAAATCTTGAAGAAATTGCTGCTGAATCAATTGCCTGGCGAGCGCAGCGGAGCAGGGGCAGGTCGAGGAATAAGTAACGTCAATTTTTAGTTCCACGTGGAACATCTGATTTTCCAGACGTGCCTCAATGCACACCGGGTAGCCTTTCCAGCCAGCCAATGGGCTGACCAACGCCGGGCGTTTAAGCAGCAAATCCGTGTGAATTCGTAGGTAGGCGTTCTTAGATAATCCTTCATGACTCTGTAGAAAGCGCTGCAGTACATTACGCAGAAGTGCAGGCGTAAGAAGCTGCTGGTCGAGCATTTCCAGGGCCAGGTACAGGCGCGACATATGAATGCCGCGGGCCTCGCCGTCGTCCAGGCTCACGCCGGCATCGGCGGAGGCAGTCAGGCGTTGGCCGTCGATAAGAATGGGCAAGGCGATGCCGCACATGCCTACCCAGTCGAGCGGCAAGGCTTGGCGTGAAGCCTGCGCGGCGATATCCGGCAGAGTCAGCGCATTCATGAGCAGGTCCATCGTTGGAAATAAAAAGACATGTTATATTATAACTATTGAGTCGACGATGATTTTTCTGCTCCAGCCTTTCTTCAGTCATGTCGAGCAGGGACGCTCCTCTATTCGCGGTATATGTCATGCACAGACGTCAGCTCCTCAACCTGCTGCTGGTCAGCCCGCTGTTCACCTTTCCATTGGGGGCTTTTGCCACGCAGATTCGTAATGCGCGCCTGTGGCGCTCCGACGACAAACTGCGGCTGGTGTTCGACCTCAGCGGCCCGGTGCAATACAAGACCTTTTCCCTGACCTCACCGGAACGCGTGATCATCGACCTGAGCGGCGCCGGGCTCAGCGGTGATTTCTCGCAGTTGGCCTTGAAGAACAGCGGAATCACTTCGATCCGCTCCGGGCATTTTGGTAAAGCCGATACGCGCATCGTGCTGGACCTGGCCGCACCGATGCAGCTCAACAGCTTCTTGTTGCCGCCGCAGGATGGCCAAGGTCATCGCCTGGTACTCGACCTTACCGGCGCCACCCACGCGCCGCGCCAGATCGCCGCGCAGCCGCAGCCTCTGGTGGCGCCGGTGGACAAGGCGCATCCCAAGCGCGACATCATCGTAGTAGTCGATCCCGGCCACGGCGGCAAAGACCCAGGCGCCATCGGTTCCAAGGGCCAGCGCGAAAAGGACGTGGTGCTGTCCATCGCCCAATTGCTGGCCAAACGCTTGAAGCGTGAGAAGGGCTTTGACGTGAAACTGGTGCGCAACGACGACTTTTTCGTACCGCTGCGCAAGCGCGTGGACATCGCCCGTCAGCACAAGGCGGATATGTTCATCTCGGTGCACGCCGACGCCGCGCCACGGCTCACGGCCTCCGGGGCGTCGGTGTATGCGTTGTCTGAAGGCGGCGCCACCTCCGCCACGGCGCGCTTCATGGCGCAGCGTGAAAATGGCGCAGACCTGCTGGGCGCCACCACCTTGCTCAATCTCAAGGACAAGGACCCGATGCTGGCCGGGGTGATCCTCGACATGTCGATGAACGCCACCATCGCCTCCAGCCTGCAGCTGGGCAGCTCGGTGTTGGGCAGCCTGCAAAACATCACCACGCTGCACCAGAAGCGCGTGGAGCAGGCAGGGTTTGCGGTGCTCAAGTCACCGGATGTGCCGTCGATCCTGGTCGAGACCGGGTTCATTTCCAACACCCAGGACGCCCAGCGGCTGGTCACCGCGCGCCATCAACAGGCGGTGGCGGATGGGCTTTTCGAAGGCCTGAAAAAGTACTTCGAGAAGAACCCACCGGTGAACAGCTACATGGCGTGGGTTCAGGAGCAGAAGAGCGGCCAGGTCTAACAGCCGGTAATGCGGCTGCACGTGAACTTCGCGCTGGTGCCGCCTGAGCTGGAAAACCGGTTGATGGTGGTCCAGCCCACGCGGCGCGTGTAGCCGACCCACGCCTCACCGTCGGACGCCAAGCCGGTAAAGAACGTCAACTGCCCATAGCGGCTGTTGGTCTGTGCCCAGTAGCGTTTCCCGATCACCTCGAAACCGCGCAAATACGTGGTGCCGCCGGCAGTCGCCACGCTGTAGGCATTCCCCAGCGGATCCACGCAAGCCAGCAGGTTGGCGCTGCGCACGCAGGTAGCCGACAGACTCGGCGTTTGTGCGCAGGCCGGTCCTGCCACTGCCAACAACAGGGCGCACACCAGGTATCTCATAAAGTTTCTCGGGGACCGGAACGGGCTCAAGCATTGCGCCCTTCGTCGTGACGAGCAAGGGGGATTGGCTTAATTGTATTGTTATACTATAACATGAAAACACAGCCTGACCCGTGAACCGCTCTCCATGACTGAACAAGACCTTCTTGCCCTATCGCCCAACGATTACATGAATGAAGCCCAGCAAGGTTTCTTCCGCGAGCTGCTGCTGGGCCAGCGTTCTGAACTGCAAGCACGCATCGACGCTGAGTTCCTGGTGCTGCGTGAGCAGGAAACCAACAGCGACCCCGCCGATGTGGGCAGCGCCGAAGAACAGCGCCAATGGCAACTGCGCCTGCTCGAACGCGAAAAAAAGCTGCTGGACAAGATCGACGACGCTCTTGAACTGCTGGCCCGTGGCGAATACGGCTGGTGCCGTGAAACCGGTGACCCCATTGGCCTGAAACGCCTGCTGCTGCGCCCCACAGCGACCCTGAGTATCGAAGCCAAAGAACGTGAAGAGCTGCGCGAACGCCATCAACGGGCGATTTGACCGGCCAACCCTGATGAGGAACACCTGATGCCCAATCGTCTCCCCGTTACCGTGTTATCCGGCTTTCTCGGCGCCGGTAAAAGCACGCTGCTCAACTACGTCCTGCGCAACCGCGACAACCTGCGGGTGGCGGTGATCGTCAACGACATGAGCGAAATCAACATCGACGGCAGCGAGGTGCAGCGCGACGTCACCCTCAACCGCTCCGAAGAAAAACTGGTGGAGATGAGCAACGGCTGCATCTGCTGCACCTTGCGTGAAGACTTGCTGGAAGAAGTCGGAAAACTCGCCAAGGAAGGTCGGTTCGATTACCTGTTGATCGAGTCCACCGGCATTTCCGAGCCGTTGCCCGTGGCCGAAACCTTCACCTTTCGAGACGAAAACGAACAAAGCCTGGCCGATATTGCGCGTCTGGACACCATGGTCACCGTGGTCGACGGCATGAATTTCCTGCTCGACTACCAGGCCGCCGAAAGCCTGGCCTCACGTGGTGAAACCCTGGGAGAGGAGGACGAACGCTCAATCACCGATCTGCTGATCGAGCAGATCGAATTCGCTGACGTAATCCTGATCAGCAAGATCGACCTGATCAGCAGCCGTGAGCGCGAGGAACTGATGGCGATTCTCGAACGCCTCAACGCTCAGGCCGAAATTATCCCGATGGTCATGGGCGAAGTGCCGCTGAACAAAATCCTCAACACCGGTCGCTTCGACTTCGAGCGCGCCGCCCAAGCGCCAGGTTGGTTACAGGAACTGCGCGGTGAACATGTGCCGGAAACCGAAGAGTACGGCATCGCCTCCACGGCCTATCGCGCGCGCCGGCCGTTTCATCCTCAGCGTTTTTTCGACTTTATCGACCGCCCGTGGGTGAACGGCAAACTGCTGCGCTCCAAAGGCTTTTTCTGGCTGGCCAGCAAGCATCAGGATGCAGGCAGTTGGTCCCAGGCTGGCGGGCTGATGCGCCATGGTTTTGCCGGGCGCTGGTGGCGTTTTGTGCCGAAAAGCCAATGGCCGCAGGATGAAGAAAGCGTAGCGGCGATCATGGCCAACTGGCAGCTGAGTACCGGTGATTGCCGTCAGGAATTAGTGTTCATCGGGCAAAATATCGACTTCAACCAGATGCGCGCCGAACTGGACGCCTGCTTGCTCACCGATGAAGAAATGGCCGCTGGCGTCGAAGGTTGGCGCCTGCTGGCTGATCCTTTTGGCCCTTGGTTCGAGCAGGTAGCCTGATGCTGGCCCCGGTTATTCCATTGCGCCCCGTGATCCGCCAAACGTGCGGTGAAACGCCGCTGGCGCTGGCTGACATCCTGGAAGACGGGGTGAACCTGGCGGTTTGGCAACGCCAGTTGCCTCTGCATATCGCCGAGTTTGGAGCCTTGCTGGTTGCGCTGAACGAGCCGCTCGCCGACTCCTTTGTCATCGAGCTCAATGCCGAAGACGCGGTGCCGAACTTGCAGGGGTTGGCGTCCAGTTGCCGAGATCTTGAAGGCTACGAGGGCTTTATTGCTGATGTGTCTTGGTTGGTCAGCGCGTTTGCCTGTTTGCTGGGCGCCAAGCGCATTGGCGTGCGCTTGCGGCTGCTGGACAAGGCCATGTGCCCGCGTTTTCACGTTGACCATGTGCCGGTGCGACTGATCACCACCTACGCCGGCATTGGTAGCCAGTGGTTGCGCGAAGGCGTTATGGACCGCCGCAAACTGGCCCAGTCGGACGCGGCACCCACCGAGCGCATCGAGCAGATCCTCTGTGGCGAAGTCGCCATGCTCAAGGGCACTCAATGGCATGGCAACGAAGCTCACGGCTTGATTCATCGCTCGCCTGCACTCAAGGCTGATGAGCGGCGGTTGATCCTGACGCTGGATTGGCTCGCATAACCGGGTAGGATCAAGCTCTCTACACGGTCTGAATGATGCCACTGATGCTGCAGAATATTCCCACCCACGTGATTGCCGGGCCGTTGGGCGCCGGCAAGACCAGCCTGATCAAACACCTGCTCGCCCAACGCCCGGCCAACGAGCGCTGGGCCGTGTTGATCAACGAGTTCGGGCAGATCGGTCTGGACGCTGCCTTGCTCACTCAGGATGACGACGGCATTGCTTTGGGCGAGGTGGCAGGCGGCTGCCTGTGTTGTGTGAATGGTGCACCGTTCCAGGTAGGCCTGGGCCGCCTGCTGCGTAAGGCCAAGCCTGATCGGCTGTTTATCGAGCCCTCCGGGCTGGGCCATCCGGCGCAGCTACTCAAACAACTGCGTCAGGCGCCGTGGCAACAGGTGCTCGCCGTTCAGCCGTGCGTGCTGGTGCTGGATGCCCAGGCGCTGGCGGCGGGTAAACCCTTGCCTGATGCGCAACGCGAGACGCTGGCCAGTGCCGGGCTGTTGGTGTTGAACAAGGATGAGGCGCTGGATGCCGCGCAGCGCCAGGCCATTGAACAGCAATTACCCGACTGCCCGCTTTACTGGACGCGCCAGGCGCACGTGCCGCTCGACCTGTTGCCCGGCTTGGATGCGAAAGGCCGCACTGCTGTGGATAACGTCGAAGTGCCCCAAGGCTTGGCGCAGATACCGGCGATCTGGACCGATCCGACGCTGCCAATCTGCCTCAGCCAGGCTCAAAAAGATGGCTGGAGCATCGGCTGGCGCTGGCATCCTGGCCAGCGCTTCGACACCGTGCGCCTGCACGGCTGGCTGAAAAATCTGGTGTGGCGGCGCGCCAAACTGGTTATCCACAGCCCTGAAGGATGGCTCAGCGCCAACGCTGTGGATAACGGCGCACTTCTCTGGCAACCGAGCGAATGGCGCCGTGACTCACGTATTGAATTGATCTTCGGCCAGCCACAGGACGTGGCTGCATTGCAGGACGCTTTAGCCGCCTGCCGTCAGTGACGGTTTTTGCTGGCGTGGTCCTGGCGCCATTGGCTCAGCTCGATCACTTCAGCGCTGGGCAGCGGCGTTTTGATCTCGAACGGGTAGGGCGCCAGTTCGATCTGCGCGCTGTGAGCGCCAAACTGAGTGATCGTCCCGGGATGGCGGGCTTCGCCGGTTACGGTGAACTCAAAGTTATAGATGCGCGCCAGACGCCGCCGGCCCTTGGCATCCTTCACAAAACCGATGCGTTTCAACGCCACCGCGCCATCGAGCAGCTCGATATCGAGCTTGGCGCAATGCTGCTTGACCCGCTCCAGCGCCCGCTCGCGCAGGCCGTGGTTGTGCCAGACCCAGGCGGCGCCGGTCGCCAGCAGCATCAACACAAAGATGTTTCCCAGGGTCAGCATGCGATGAACTCCAACAAAGTGAGAGCAGCTTAACTGTGTCTCTGGTCTGTCGTACAGGCCGTGTTTAGTCGCATACTGCGCGGCCAGAATTTCAATGGCTTTACGGAAATCTCCCGCATGAAACGCACACCTCATCTGCTTGCGATCCAGTCTCATGTGGTTTTTGGCCACGCCGGAAACAGCGCCGCCGTGTTCCCCATGCAGCGGGTCGGGGTGAATGTCTGGCCGCTCAACACGGTGCAGTTCTCCAATCACACTCAGTATGGACAGTGGGCGGGCGAAGTGTTGGCGCCGCAGCAAATTCCGGCGCTGGTGGAAGGGATTGCCGCAATCGGCGAGTTGGGTAACTGCGATGCCGTGCTGTCTGGCTACCTCGGCAGTGCGGCCCAGGGCCGTGCGATTTTGACGGGCGTGGCGCGCATCAAGGCCATCAACCCCAAGGCCTTGTACTTGTGCGACCCGGTGATGGGCCACCCGGAAAAGGGTTGTATCGTGCCCCAGGAAGTCAGCGATTTCCTGTTGGACGAAGCGGCAGCGATGGCGGATTTCCTTTGCCCCAACCAACTGGAGCTGGACAGCTTTGCCGGGCGCAAGCCGCAATCGCTGTTCGATTGCCTGGGCATGGCCAAGGCGCTGCTGGCGCGCGGACCCAAGGCCGTGCTGGTCAAGCACCTGGATTATCCGGGCAAGCTGCCGGATGGTTTTGAGATGCTGTTGGTGACTGCCGATGGCAGCTGGCACTTGCGTCGGCCACTGCTGGCGTTCCCGCGTCAGCCGGTGGGCGTGGGCGACCTGACGTCGGGGCTGTTCCTGGCGCGGGTGCTGCTCGGTGACAGCCTGTTGGCAGCCTTCGAATTCACGGCCGCTGCGGTGCATGAAGTGCTGCTGGAAACCCAGGCCTGCGCCAGCTACGAGCTGGAACTGGTCCGCGCCCAAGACCGCATCGCCCATCCTCGCGTGCGCTTCGAAGCCACACCGATCGGTCTGTAACCCAACAAAACCCATGTGGCAGCGGGCTTGCCCGCGATAGCGGTGGGTCAGCCAGTACATGCACTACTGACAGATCGCTATCGCGGGCAAGCCCGTTCCCACATTTTGATCGGGTTTAGAGCTGGGGTCTTACGGCCCGTCTGCCTTGATTTCCTGATAGCGCTTTTCCAGCTCCTGGCGAATCTGCCGGCGCTGCTGCGCCTGCACGAACCGGCGCTTGTCTTCGCTGTTGTGCGGCTGCAGTGGCGGCACGGCGGCGGGTTTGCGCTGGTCGTCCACGGCCACCATGGTGAAGAAGCAGCTATTGGTATGGCGCACCGAGCGCTCGCGGATGTTCTCGGTCACCACCTTGATGCCCACTTCCATCGACGTGTTGCCGGTGTAGTTGACCGAGGCGAGAAAGGTCACCAGCTCGCCGACATGGATCGGTTCGCGAAAAATCACCTGGTCCACCGACAAGGTCACTACATAGCGACCGGCATAACGGCTCGCACAGGCGTAGGCCACTTCGTCGAGGTACTTGAGCAGGGTGCCGCCGTGAACATTGCCTGAGAAGTTGGCCATGTCAGGGGTCATCAGTACCGTCATCGACAGCTGGGCGTTTCCGGGTTCCATAGCACACTCACGGGTTGTAGGCATCGGTTGGGGTGGCACCTCTGCGGGTGCTGAAATCTTTGCAGCGCCATCCCTAACGGGACGCCGGTGGGCGGCTTGCCGTCACGCCTGCACCGATCTGTTTCCATATATTGCACCGGCTTTCTGCCGGAAGTCGCGGTGTTAACCTTCAAAAGCCCGTCTCAGGGCATTTCTTACGATTAAGGCCGACTTTTCCTTCCGCATATTGCGACCGTTCATAGGTGCCGGTGGAAGTGGGAAAAGCGCCAGTACCCTCAAGGAGCCCCTCGCCATGCACGCCATCAGTTTTATCCAGGATCTGGCTGTGATCATGCTGGTGGCAGGGGTTGTCACCATCCTGTTTCACCGCCTCAAGCAACCGGTGGTGCTGGGGTATATCGTTGCCGGGTTCATTATCGGCCCCCACACGCCACCGTTCGGCCTGATCCACGACGAAGACACCATCAAGACCCTCGCCGAGCTGGGGGTGATCTTCCTGATGTTCTGCCTGGGCCTGGAGTTCAGCCTGCGCAAGCTGTTCAAGGTCGGCGCCACGGCGTTTATCGCCGCATTCCTCGAAATCATCCTGATGATCTGGATTGGCTACGAAATCGGCCGCTGGTTCGATTGGAATACCATGGACTCGCTGTTCCTCGGCGCCATCCTGGCGATCTCCTCGACCACCATCATCGTCAAGGCACTCAACGACCTGAAGATGAAAAACCAGCGCTTTGCCCAGCTGATTTTCGGCGTGCTGATCGTGGAAGACATCCTCGGTATCGGCATCATTGCCTTGCTGTCGAGCATCGCGGTCAGCGGCACGGTCAGCTCCGGCGAAGTGTTTTCCACCGTCGGCAAACTCTCGCTGTTCATGATCGTCGCGCTGGTCATCGGCATACTGCTGGTGCCGCGCCTGCTGGCCTATGTGGCCAAGTTCGACAGTAACGAGATGCTGCTGATCACTGTGCTCGGCCTGTGTTTCGGCTTCTGCCTGCTGGTGGTAAAGCTCGAATACAGCATGGTGCTGGGCGCGTTCCTGATCGGCGCGATCATGGCCGAGTCCCGTCAGTTGATTAAGATCGAACGCCTGATCGAGCCGGTTCGCGACATGTTCAGCGCGATCTTCTTTGTCGCGATTGGCTTGATGATCGACCCACAAATCCTGCTGCAATACGCTTGGCCCATCGCGGTAATCACCGTGGCGGTGGTGCTGGGCAAAATGTTGTCCTGCGGCCTGGGGGCGTTTATCGCCGGCAATGACGGCCGCACCTCACTGCGCGTGGGCATGGGGCTGTCACAGATTGGGGAATTTTCCTTCATCATCGCCGCATTGGGGATGACCTTGCAGGTGACCAGCGACTTCCTCTACCCGGTGGCCGTGGCGGTGTCGGCGATTACCACGCTGCTCACGCCGTACCTGATTCGCGGCGCCGACCCGTTATCGTTGAAGATTGCGGCGGTGATGCCCAAGCGCATGAGCCGGGTGTTCGGTATGTATGGCGAATGGTTGCGCAGCATCCAGCCTCAGGGCGAGGGCGCAATGCTGGCGTCGATGATTCGCAAGATCATCCTGCAAGTGGGGGTAAACCTGGCATTGGTGGTGGCGATCTTCTTCGCCGGCGGCTTTTTTGCGGCGCGCATCGGTGGGTATCTGGAAGGCTGGATCATTGATCCAAGCTGGCAAAAGGCGTTGATCTGGGGCGGGGCGTTGTTGTTGTCGCTGCCGTTTTTGATTGCGGCGTATCGCAAGCTCAAGGCGCTGTCGATGTTGCTGGCAGAGATGAGCGTCAAGCCGGAAATGGCCGGAAGGCATACCCAGCGCGTACGACGAGTGATCGCTGAATTGATCCCCATCCTGTCGCTGCTGGTGATTTTCCTGCTGCTGGCAGCCTTGTCGGCCAGTATCTTGCCAACCAACAAGTTGCTGGTGCTGATCGCCGTGGTGGCAGCAGCGGTGGCGGCGGTGCTGTGGCGGTGGTTCATCCGCGTGCATACGCGGATGCAGGTTGCCTTGCTGGAGACCCTGGATAACCACAAGGACACGCCGGAGCACTAAGCCGAGCGGCGCATTCTTGTGGCGAGCGAGCCTGCTCGCGCTAGGCTGCGCAGTCGCCCTGAAAACAGTCACCTCGCCATCTGGAAAGCGCATCACCCTGGTTGGGGCTACTGCGCAGCCCAGCGGAATCAGCTTTCCAGCCAGACGTCCCGCGCCCAGTGCCACACCGATTCCCAAGTTTCTTCGGTAACCAGTTCTTCTTCGCCGGACCACAGCACCACGGTGCCGTCTTCTTCGACGCAGTAGTAGTCGTCGCCGTCCTGGCAGATCGGGATCATGCTGCGGTCAACACCGGCATCCCACGCGTTGGCGGCCACGTCCGGCAGGTAGGTGTGGGACTGCGGGTCGGTAACCGTCACCGGCTCCAGGCTGCCATACACCACGTCGCTGACGGTGAGCAGGAATTCGCGGAAGACAAACGGGATGTCGATGAACAGTTGTTCTTCGATTTCTACAATTTGGTCTTCGTCAGGCAGTTCCAGAGGAACCGGGACCGGTTCGTTGGCTTCACGCAATTGTTCGATGATTTCTTCCACGGCCGGGATCCTCTTGCTAGTTGGCGCGGTTAATAGGGCGTTTTATACAGTAGCTCGCTATAAGTGCAACCGCGAAATAGAAAACCCCGGAACATGTCCGGGGTTTTTATTACCAAGTGCTCAAGCGTGCGGTTATCAGCCGTTCTGGCGGATACCGGCGACCAGCCAAGGCTGGTTGTCGCCCTGGGCGCGCTCCATGTTCCAGCTTTCGCTGAACACTTCGCCCTGGTCGAAACGCGAGGTCTTCGACACGCCGCTGAAGGTCAGGGTGGCGATGGTCTTGTCGGCGCGATCATCCACACCTTCCAGTTGTACGCGCAGGTCGTCGATGTAGGTCGACTGGAAACCGTCGCCCAGGTCGGCACGTTCGCGCTTGAGGAACTCCAGCAGTTGTGGGGTCACGAACTCGGAGATCTTGTCCATTTCGTTGGCGTCCCAGTGCTGTTGCAGGGACTGGAAGTGGCTGCGGGCCGCTTCGACGAAACGCTCTTCGTTGAACCAGGCCGGTGCATTGATCACCGGACGAGCGGTGGCAGGTGCTGGCGAACCACCAAAGATCGAACCTGTAGTTGGTTTTTGCTCGAAGACTTCACGCTGCATCGGCGCGCCGGCTGGAGCCATGTGCTCCTGCTGTTTGCGGCGACGGGCGGCGATGAAGCGGAAGATCAAGAAGGCGATAACCGCCATGATCAGGATGTCGAATATCTGCATGCCCTGGAAGCCGCCGCCCATGAACATGGATGCGAGCAGGCCACCGGCGGCGATACCGGCCAGAGGGCCTAACCAGCGCGAAGCACCGCCGGCCTTGGCAGCCGCGCCAGCAGCACCGGCTGCACCGGCGGTTGCTGCAGCACCGCCGGCACCGGCGGAAGGAGCCATTTGGCTGGTCTGGTGAGTCGGTGCCGAGCCCATGCTTTTGCCGCCACCGAAGCGCTTGGCGTTGGCGTCGAGGCTCATCGTCAGGCCGATGCACAACGCCATGGCGATGCTAAGAAAACGTTTCATAAAGGGAATTCCCATTTGTGGATTGCACGCGCGCCATGTTGCACAGGTGTCGTGACAGTGGCTAGCGGCATAATGTTTCGGGCTTTTACGTAAGACCAATTCCGAAGGGTCTGTAGGACTAGTTACAGATATTGGCCCGAGCAGGCGAAAAACAAGGGAGGGGCATGATTCTTCACATTGCAGGCGCCCGGCCAGCCGGGCGCCTAACAGGGAGCATGCAGTGTTTCAGATCGCTTCGAGCTTGGCGTAGCCCATCATCAGCCACTTGCTGCCTTCGGCGAAATTCACCTGCACCCGTGCCTGGGCGCCAGCGCCTTCGAAGTTGAGGATCACGCCTTCGCCGAACACCGAATGCCTGACCTGCTGGCCAAGGCTGAACTGGGTTTCCGGAATCTCGGAACCGGCAAACAGGGTGCTGGAGCTCTGCTGCTGGCCGCCGCCGAACGGGCGGCTAACGCTGTTGGACAGGCGCACTTCCTGGATCAGTCCCTTCGGCACTTCACGTACGAAACGCGACACCTTGTTGTAGGTCTCGCTGCCGTACAGGCGTCGTGTTTCGGCGTAGGTCATCACCAGGTTCTGCATGGCACGGGTGATGCCCACGTAAGCCAGGCGGCGTTCTTCCTCAAGGCGGCCGGGCTCTTCCAGGCTCATCTTGTGCGGGAACAAGCCTTCTTCCATGCCCACCAGGAACACATACGGGAATTCCAGGCCCTTGGCGCTGTGCAAGGTCATCAGCTGGATGCTGTCTTCATGCTCATCGGCCTGAGTATCACCGGCTTCCAGCGACGCATGCCCGAGGAAGGCGGCAAGCGGCGTCAGCTCTTCATCTTCATCAGTGTTTTCGAACGCGCGGGCGGCGCTGACCAGTTCTTCAAGGTTTTCTACCCGCGCCTGGCCCTTCTCGCCTTTTTCCGCTTCGTGATAGGCGATCAGGCCCGATTGCTCAATCACGGTCTGGGTCATCAAATGCAGCGGCATTTCCGCGCATTTGTCGGCAAGGTTCTCGATCAGCTCGACGAACACTCCCAAGGCACCGGCAGCGCGGCCGGCCAGGCCCTTATTGGCGATCAGCAAGCGCATGGCTTCCCACATCGACACATCGGCGTGGCGCGCGTGGTCGCGGATGGCCTCGACGGTTTTCTCGCCGATGCCACGCGCCGGAACATTGATCACCCGCTCCAGCGCCGCATCGTTACCACGGCCCTCGAGCAAGCGCAGGTACGCCATGGCGTTCTTGATTTCCGCACGCTCGAAGAAGCGCTGGCCGCCATAGATGCGGTACGGAATACGTTCGCGCAGCAGGGCTTCTTCCAATACCCGCGATTGGGCGTTGGAGCGGTACAAGATGGCGATATCGTTACGCGCCAGCCCGGTTTTCAACGCGCTTTCGATGGTTTCCACTACGTAACGCGCTTCATCGTGCTCATTGAACGCGGCGTACAGGTTGATTGCTTCGCCTTCGCCGCCGTCGGTCCACAGCTCTTTGCCCATGCGCCCGGTGTTATTGGCGATCAGTGCGTTGGCAGCCTTGAGGATGCCGGCGGTGGAGCGGTAATTCTGCTCCAGACGGATAGTGATCGCGTCCGGGAAGTCGTCGGAGTACTGGTAGATGTTCTCGATTTTCGCGCCACGCCAGCCGTAGATCGACTGGTCGTCATCGCCCACCACCATCAGGCTGTCGCCGCCTTTGGCCAGCAAGCGCAACCAGGCGTACTGCACGGCGTTGGTGTCCTGAAACTCGTCCACCAGGATATGCCGGAAGCGCTTCTGGTAATGCGCCAGCAAGCCTGGGTTGTCGCGCCACAGGTCGAGGGCGCGCAGCAGCAGCTCGGAGAAGTCGATCACGCCGGCACGCACGCAGGCGGCCTCGTAGGCTTCATAAATGCTGCGCATGGTGGCCAGGAACAAATCGCCGCTGGCCTGAATATGTTGCGGGCGCAGGCCTTCGTCTTTCTGGCCGTTGATAAACCATTGCGCCTGGCGCGCGGGCCAGCGCTGTTCGTCCAGGCCCAGCTCACGGATCACGCGCTTGACCAGGCGCTGCTGGTCATCACTGTCGAGGATCTGGAAAGTCTGGCTCAGTCCCGCTTCCTGCCAATGCGCCCGCAACAAGCGGTGGGCCAGGCCGTGGAAGGTGCCTACCCACATGCCGGCCGGGCTGATGCCCATCAACTGCTCGATGCGGTGGCGCATCTCGGCAGCAGCCTTGTTGGTGAAGGTCACCGACAGGATGGAATGCGGGGACGCGTTTTCAACCTGGATCAACCAGGCGATACGGTGCACCAGCACTCGGGTTTTACCGGAGCCAGCACCGGCCAGGACCAACTGACGGCCAACGGGGGCTGCTACGGCCTGGCGTTGGGCATCGTTGAGGGAGTTCAGCAAAAGGGAGAGATCATCGCGCATCGGCGCATTCTAGGGTGCCCGGGGGAGTGGGGCAAATCCCAATGCCGGGTGGTCACTCGAAAACCTCAGGAGTGTTTCGAGCCGCACAAACATTCTGGTGGGGCTGATGACCGGTCGGTCATAGGCCACAGCCCGCGCAGCATCTCGCTCAAGCTGTCTGGCCCCGAGTTTTGCGGCGGTTTATCGTGCGGTTTTTATGACTTGGAGCAGTTTGGCCCAAGCGCTTGCTTGTGTATGCTCCGTGCACGTTTCGGGCTCACCATTATAAGAACACTGCCTATGACTCTCAGTCCCGACCTGTTCGGCCCCTCGGCGGTGCCTGTGCACGTCATCCGTAAATATTACGCAACCGAGATGGCGGTCGAACGCACTCGCCTGCTCTACCAAGGTTCATTGCTGCCGACTTTATTGATGTTGGTGAACGGCCTGGTCTGCGCCTGGTTGCTGTGGAACCCCAAGCAATATCTGTTGGACAGCGTGTGGCTGGTCTGGCTGCTCGCCCTGGTGGCCTTGCGCGTCATTCAAGTGGCGGCGTTCGATTCGGCCATGCCCAGCCGCCAGGCCCAGCCGATCTGGCGGCGCATGTTCATGCTCGGCTCGGCGGTCAGTGGCCTGACGTTAGCCACCGCCGCCATTGCGCTGGTGCCGGCGGACAGCTTCATGCAGCAGGCCTGGGTGTTCGGCCTGATCGGCGCGGCAACGCTGTCGGCCAGCGTGGCTTATGCCGTGAGCCTGCCTGCGTTCCTGTCCTTTGCCGTGCCGTGTCTGGTGCCGGCCATCCTTTATCTGTTTTGGAACGGCACGGCGCAACAGCAAGGTTGGGGCGTGCTTGGCCTGATCCTGCTGGGCTCTCTGAGCCTGGTGGCGTGGCAGGTTAACCGCCTGATCCAGCGTGGCCTGCTGCGACGCTTTCAGAACCAGGCGCTGATCGAGCATTTACAGCAGGCGCAGCAGCGCAGCGAGCAGTTGAATCAGGAATTGGTGCGCGAAGTCGAGCAGCGCCGCCAGGTCGAACAGGACCTGCGCGAGGCCCAGATCGGTCTGCAAGACCGCGTGGCGCAACGCAACCAGGAACTGGACGCCGCCAGCCTGGCCCTGAACAAAAGTGAAGCGCGCCTGGCCATGGCGCTGCAGGCCAGCGAACTGGGGCTGTGGGACTGGAACCTGCAGACCGATGAAGTCCATCACACTCAGCTCAAGGAGTTGTTCGGCCTGGAGCCCGAGTACGTCACGGCAATGCTCAGCCACCTCAAGCCGCGCCTGCACCCCGACGACTTGCCGCTGCTCAAGCGCGCACTGGTGGAGCATCTCAAAGGCCGCACCGAGGATTACCAGGTTGAATACCGCGTGCGCCACGGCGACGGTCATTGGGTCTGGATCGAAGACCGCGGCCGCGCCGTAGAGCGTTCGCCCAGTGGCCGGGTAACGCGCATGCTCGGCACCCGCCGCGACATCAGCGCCGGCAAGGCCCTGGAAGAACAGCAGCGGCTGGCCTCGACCGTGTTCGAGGCGGCCAGCGAAGGCATCGTGATTCTTGACCCGAACTATGCGCTGATCGCCGTCAATCAGGCTTTCAGCCGTGTCACCGGCTTTGAAATCGACGACATGCTCGGCCGCAACGTCGTGGAACTGCCCAGCAGCCGTGACGCGCGTCGCCACTTTCCGGTGATTCGCCAGGCCCTGCTCAGCCACGGTACCTGGCAGGGCGAACTGGTTGAAACGCGCAAGAATGGCGAACTGTACCCGCAATGGCTGCAGCTGAACGTGGTGCGCGATGTTCGCGGAAACGTCAGCCACATTGTGGGCTTCTTCGCCGATCTGTCGGCGCGGCGTGAGTCCGAAGAGCGCATGCGCTACCTCACGCACTATGACGAGTTGACGGGCCTGGCCAACCGTTCACTGTTCCGCGAGCGACTGCGCGAAGCCCATGCGCGTGTGCGTCAGGGCGGGCGTAGCCTGGCGTTGCTGCATATCAACCTCGACCGCTTCAAGCTGCTGAACGACAGCCTGGGCCATGAAGTCGCCGACCAGCTGTTACAGAAAATGGCCCGTCGTTTGATCAACGCGTTGCCCGAGGCTGACACCATTGCGCGTCTGTCCGGCGATGAGTTCGCCGTGCTGTTCGACGCCTACGGCAACCTGTCGAGCCTGGCGCGAGTGGCCACGCGGCTCCTGGCGAAGCTGCGGGTGCCGGTGACGGTAGACGGGCATGAGTTGGTGGTCAGTGCCTCAATGGGTGTCAGCCTGTTGCCGGATAATGCGCGGGAAATTTCCGCGTTGGTCAGTCAGTCCAACATGGCCATGCAACATGCCAAGCACTTGGGCGGCAACAACTTCCAGTTTTACACCGACAGCCTGCAAGCCAGCACGCTTGAGCGGTTGCAGCTGGAGAACCACTTGCGCAAGGCCATCGAAGAGCGCCAGCTCACGGTGTTCTATCAGCCCAAACTGTGCCTGGCCACCGGCAAGCTGAATGCCGCCGAGGCGCTGATTCGCTGGGAGCATCCGCAGTGGGGCATGGTGCCGCCGGGGGACTTTATTGGCCTGGCCGAAGAAACAGGCCTGATCGTGCCGCTGGGCGAATTCGTCTTGCGCCAGGCCTGTTGGCAAGCGTGCGAATGGCAGCGCCAGGGGTTGGCGCCGATTCGGGTGTCGGTGAACCTTTCCGTGCACCAGTTGCGCCAGGGCAAGTTGGTCAGCCTGGTGCGCCAAGTGCTCGAAGAAACCGGCCTTGACCCGCAATACCTCGAATTGGAACTGACCGAGAGCCAACTGCTCGACAGCGTCGAGCACATCATTGCCACCTTCCAGCAACTGCGCGACCTGGGCGTGAAGCTGGCCATTGACGACTTTGGCACCGGCTACTCGTCCCTCAGCTACCTCAAGCGCATCCCCGTGGATTACGTGAAGATCGATCAGACGTTCATCCGCGGCCTGGGCCAGGGCCGCGAAGACGCCGCGATTACGCGTGCAATCATTGCCATGGCCCATGGGCTGGCGCTCAAGGTGGTGGCCGAAGGTGTGGAAGATCAGCAGCAGCTGGATTTCCTGCGAGGGGAGCGCTGTGACGAAGTGCAGGGCTATCTGATCAGTCGGCCGGTGGAGGCCAAGGCGCTGGCAGATTTGTTACGAAAAAATGCAGACTTTCCTTAAAGACGGCCAGGCCGCCTGTGTGGCTACACGGCGGCTGCCCGCTGATTCAAAGGGCATCAGGGCGATTTAGTGATGCATCGGACGGGCAAAACGGCAATTCTTGTAGTATAACTACAAGCTTGCTACATCCCTGGCGCCTGCCAATAACAAGAGTCCTGCCCTTTGAACCTGTTGCAACATATCGCCCAGTCGCGCCACCTGTTACGCAAATCGGAACTCAAGGTTGCCGATCACGTGCTGCTTGACCCTGCGGCCGTGATGCACAGTTCCATGGCCGACCTGGCCCACAGCGTGGGCATCAGTGAGCCGACCATCGTGCGTTTTTGCCGTGCCATTGGTTGCTCCGGGTTTCAGGACTTGAAGCTCAAGCTGGCCCAGAGCCTGGCGGCGGGTGCGAGCTTTGGGCAGTTTGCGATTCACGAAGACGACTCCGTCGCCGACTACAGCCTGAAAATCTTCGACACCACCTTGCACACCCTGATGGAAGTGCGAGAAAAACTCGACCCAGTGGAATTGCAGAAGGCCGTGACCGCAATGTCCCAGGCCCAGCGCGTCGAATTTTACGGCTTCGGTGCGTCGGGCGCCGTTGCTGCCGACGCCCAGCACAAATTCTTCCGCCTGCTGCTCACTGCAGCGGCTTACAGCGATCCGCACATGCAGGCGATGTCGGCGGTCACGCTGAAGCCCACGGATGTGGCGATCTGCATCTCCCAGTCCGGTCGCTCAAAAGACCTGCTGATCACCGCCAACCTGGTGCGTGAAAGCGGCGCGACGCTGATCACGCTGTGCCCAAGCCAGACGCCATTGGCGGAACTGTCGACGGTGAACCTGGCGATCGACGTGCACGAAGACACCGAAATCTACACCCCGCTGACCTCGCGCATCGCCCACCTGGTGGTGATCGACGTGCTGGCGATGGGCGTGGCCATGGCGCGCGGCCCGAGCCTGGTCAACCACCTCAAGAGCGTGAAGCGCAGCTTGCGCAGCCTGCGTCTCTCGCCAAAATCGGTCAAAGCCCTCGACGACTGATTCAAGGTCGCACCCCGTCAAATGTGAGAGCTGGCTTGCCGGCGATAGCGTCACCTCGGTTTAACTGAAAACCTGCGGTGCTTGCATCGCAGGGAGCCAGCTCCTACAGGCAATCTCCTTCAATTTCGGAATATTCATCGTCCTGTAACCCCCACGCCGCCAAACCGTCATCCGCCGCGCCCATCCTGAACTCCCCGTACTCGCATTGGGAGACTCAACATGGCCCGGCAATACGAAGACAGCAGCACCGTCAAAACCCGTCGTCAGCAAGAAGACCAGCGCCGCATGGCGTTTCGTCGCGCAATCGAAGACCGTTGCGAAGAGCGCCAATTGCTCCAGAGCATCACGGACTACCCGGAACTCCATTGGCAGGCACCCGCGGCTGCCCAGCGAAGCGCTCAGCCAACGCGCTGATCTGCACCCGTTCGCTGCGGATAAAGCCCAGGAACGCGTGGGCCACCGGTGACAGGCGCTTGGCCTTGGCCTGCACCAGGCACCAACTGCGGTACAGCGGCAGTTCTTCCACCGGCAGCTCCTTGAGCCCGCCGGTGGCCAGCTCCAGGTTGACCGCGTGGCGCGTCAGCAACGCCACGCCCAACCCTGCGTTCACGCACTCACGCTGCGCCTCGGCCGAAGCCACTTCCACCGTCTGGGTGAAGTGCACGCGTTTTTCCTTGAAGTACTCCTCGCAGGCCAGTCGCGTGCCGGAGCCCGGCTCGCGCACCAGCAGCGTGTACGGTTCCAGGTCCTGCAAACGCAGCGGGCCTTGCAGGCTCAAGGGATGGTCGGGCTGCGCCACGGCGACAATCGGGTTGTTCAAAAACGGCAGGAATTCCAGGCCCATGTCCTGGGGCACCATGGACATGATCACCAAGTCATCACGGTTGTCTGAAAGCCTTCGAATCACCTGGGCACGATTGACGACTGTCAGGTGCAATTGCACCTCCGGGTGCTGGCGCTTGAAGGCGGCAAACAGGTGTGGCACGAAGTACTTGGCACTCGATTCGATCGCCAGCTTCAACTGGCCCTGCAGCGAGCCCTGCATGTCCGACAGCTGCATATCGAGGTTTTCCAGGCGCCCGAAAATATCCCGGCTGGCGCGTTGCAAGGCTTCGGCGGCCTCGGTCATGTAGAGCTTTTTGCCGACGTAATCGAACAGCGGCTGGCCGATCAGCTCTTCCAGCTGACGAATTTGTAGGCTTACGGCTGGTTGTGTGAGGGACATTTCCTCGGCGGCACGGCTGTAGGAGCGCAAATCACAGACTTCGTTGAAAATCTGCAACTGACGTAATGTCATACGCATCAATGACTTACGCATTATTTCAATCCTCTCGCCCCGGGCCGTCCGGCCAACTATAAGTGTTTACTTATACACAACCCAATAATTATTGATTTTTGTTAATCCTCCGTTGCGCCTAGTGTGTGTCTCGCGACTGTCATGAAACATTTGGTCACGCGCCGACTCGGATCCAACCGGTCGAAGACGCAGCAAACGGCTCAAGGGAATTTCCAAGTGATAAAAAAGATCCTGATCGCCAACCGTGGTGAGATTGCCGTACGAATCGTGCGTGCCTGCGCCGAGATGGGCATTCGCTCGGTCGCGGTTTACTCGGACGCCGACCGCCACGCGTTGCACGTCAAACGTGCCGACGAAGCCCACAGCATTGGTGCCGAGCCTCTGGCCGGCTACCTGAACCCGCGCAAGCTGGTGAACCTGGCCGTGGAAACCGGCTGTGATGCGCTGCACCCCGGCTACGGTTTCCTGTCGGAAAACGCCGAGTTGGCAGACATCTGCGCCGAACGCGGGATCAAATTCATCGGTCCGTCGGCCGAAGTGATTCGCCGCATGGGCGACAAGACCGAAGCGCGCCGCAGCATGATCAAGGCCGGTGTGCCGGTGACGCCCGGCACCGAAGGCAACGTCGCCGACATCGCCGAAGCCCTCACCGAAGGCGACCGCATTGGTTACCCGGTGATGCTAAAAGCCACCTCCGGTGGTGGCGGTCGTGGTATCCGCCGCTGCAACAGCCGCGAAGAACTCGAACAAGCCTTCCCCCGCGTAATTTCCGAAGCCACCAAGGCCTTCGGTTCGGCGGAAGTGTTCCTGGAAAAATGCATCGTCAATCCCAAGCACATCGAAGCGCAAATCCTCGGTGACAGCTTTGGCAACGTGGTGCACCTGTTCGAGCGTGATTGCTCGATTCAGCGCCGCAACCAGAAGCTCATCGAAATCGCTCCAAGCCCTCAGCTCACCCCGGAACAGCGCGCCTACATCGGCGACCTGTCGGTGCGTGCCGCCAAGGCCGTGGGTTACGAGAACGCCGGCACCGTGGAGTTTCTGCTCGCCGAGGGCGAGGTGTACTTCATGGAGATGAACACCCGGGTGCAGGTTGAGCACACCATCACCGAAGAAATCACTGGCATCGACATTGTGCGTGAGCAGATCCGCATCGCCTCGGGCCTGCCGCTGTCGGTGAAACAGGAAGACATCCAGCACCGTGGTTTCGCGTTGCAGTTCCGCATCAACGCCGAAGACCCGAAGAACAACTTCCTGCCCAGCTTCGGCAAGATCACCCGTTACTACGCGCCCGGCGGTCCCGGCGTGCGCACCGACACGGCGATCTACACCGGCTACACCATCCCTCCGTTTTACGACTCCATGTGCCTGAAACTGGTGGTGTGGGCGTTGACCTGGGAAGAAGCCATGGACCGTGGCCTGCGTGCCCTGGACGACATGCGCCTGCAAGGCGTGAAGACCACCGCCGCCTACTACCAGGAAATCCTGCGCAACCCGGAATTCCGCAGCGGCCAGTTCAACACCAGTTTCGTGGAAAGCCACCCTGAGCTGACCAACTACTCGATCAAGCGCAAACCCGAAGAGCTGGCCCTGGCCATCGCCGCCGCCATTGCCGCCCACGCAGGCCTGTGAGGAATATTCCAATGACTAAAAAGATCTTCGTAACCGACACCATCCTGCGCGACGCCCACCAATCGTTGCTGGCGACCCGCATGCGCACCGACGACATGCTGCCGATCTGCGACAAGCTCGACAAAGTCGGCTACTGGTCGCTGGAAGTCTGGGGCGGCGCGACCTTCGACGCCTGTGTACGTTTTCTCAAGGAAGACCCGTGGGAGCGCCTGCGCAAACTGCGCGCTGCGTTGCCCAACACGCGCCTGCAAATGCTGCTGCGCGGCCAGAACCTGTTGGGCTACCGCCACTACAGCGACGACGTGGTCAGAGCCTTCGTCGCCAAGGCTGCGGTGAATGGCATCGACGTGTTCCGCATCTTCGACGCGATGAACGACGTGCGTAACCTGCGCGTGGCCATCGAAGCGGTGAAAGCCGCCGGCAAGCATGCCCAGGGCACCATCGCCTACACCACCAGCCCGGTGCACACCATCGACGCGTTTGTGGCCCAGGCCAAGCAAATGGAAGCGATGGGCTGCGACTCGGTCGCCATCAAAGACATGGCCGGCCTGCTGACGCCGTACGCCACGGGCGAGCTGGTCAAGGCACTCAAAGCCGAGCAGAGCCTGCCGATCTTTATCCACTCTCACGACACGGCGGGTTTGGCCGCGATGTGCCAACTCAAGGCCATCGAAAACGGCGCCGATCACATCGACACCGCCATCTCCAGCTTCGCCTGGGGCACCAGCCACCCAGGCACCGAGTCGATGGTTGCCGCCCTCAAAGGCAGCGAATTCGACACCGGCCTCGACCTGGAACTGCTGCAGGAAATCGGCCTGTATTTCTACGCCGTGCGTAAGAAATACCACCAGTTCGAAAGCGAATTCACCGCCGTCGACACCCGCGTACAAGTCAACCAGGTGCCGGGCGGGATGATTTCCAACCTGGCCAACCAGTTGAAAGAGCAGGGCGCACTCAACCGCATGAGCGAAGTGCTGGCCGAAATCCCGCGCGTGCGTGAAGACCTCGGTTTCCCGCCGCTGGTGACTCCGACCTCGCAGATCGTCGGCACCCAGGCGTTCTTCAACGTGCTGGCCGGCGAGCGCTACAAGACCATCACCAATGAAGTGAAGCTCTACCTGCAAGGCGGCTACGGCAAAGCGCCGGGCACGCTGAATGAAAAACTGCGCCGCCAGGCCATCGGCAGCGAAGAAGTGATCGACCACCGCCCGGCCGACCTGCTCAAGCCGGAAATGACCAAGCTGCGCGGCGAAATCGGCGCGTTGGCCAAGTCCGAAGAAGACGTGCTGACCTACGCGATGTTCCCGGACATCGGGCGCAAGTTCCTCGAGGAGCGTGACGCCGGCACCTTGAGCCCGGAAGTGTTGTTGCCGATTCCTGAGGCCGGCGGCGTAGCGCGTGCCGGTGGCGAAGGCGTGCCGACCGAGTTCGTGATCGACGTGCACGGCGAAAGCTACCGCGTCGACATCACCGGTGTCGGCGTCAAGGCCGAAGGCAAGCGCCACTTCTACCTGTCCATCGACGGCATGCCCGAAGAAGTGGTGTTCGAACCGCTCAACGAGTTCGTCAGCAGCGGCGGCAGCAAGCGCAAGCACGCGACCGAGCCGGGCCATGTCAGCACGGCGATGCCGGGCAATATCGTCGACGTACTGGTCAAGGAAGGCGACGTGGTCAAAGCCGGCCAGGCCGTGCTGATTACCGAAGCCATGAAGATGGAAACCGAAGTGCAGGCCGCGATTGCCGGCAAAGTTTCCGCCGTTCATGTGGCCAAGGGCGACCGGGTCAACCCTGGCGAAATCCTGATTGAAATCGAAGGCTGAGTCACAGCCTTCAAGACAACCGCTTAATCCTCGGGGGGGCAGGTGCCCCCCTTTTTTTTCGCCTGAAATAAAGCGTGGGTCAAAAGCCCATGGCCCATTGGCCCATCAACCCCTGATGGCGGCTGTTGCTGCCAACGTCAGCGGTGTAGGTCAGGCCCAGCGTGTGTTGGGGCGACAGTGCAAGGTCGAGACCGGCGCGCAGGCCCAGGCTGTTGCGGTCCAGGGCGGTGCCTTTGAGGGTGAAGCCGCTGTCGAAATCATCGCGTTTATCCCACGCCGAAGATTGGCGAAGCGTACTGCTGACGTCGCCATAGAGGTGCTGCCAGTGTGTACTCAAGTGGGGGTTGAGGATCATCTGATTGCCCAGGGCATACAGGCTCGACAGGCGCAGGCCGAAAGTGCTGTTCAGGTTCTGCTGGGTTTGTTCGCCGACGTTAAGGGCTGTCACGCCACCTTTTTCGGTGAAGCTGTCGCGGTGATAGCGCTGCCAACCGAGGCCGGCAAAGGGCTCGATGCTGATTGCGGCACCGCCCAGTTGATAGCCCAACTCGGCGAATGCGTTCTGGCTTTGAGCGCTGTACTTGCCCTTGAGTTGGTCGCGCAAGTTGAGGAAGTCGACGTCGACGCTGCGTTTATTTCGCCCATCGTGGTGGCTGTAAATCGCCCCCAGGTGCAGTGCCAGCGGGCCGTCCTGGCGCAAGGCGTAGGCGCCCAGGTGCCAGCTTTCCAGTTCGGCCTTGAAACGTTTGGCGTTCAGGTTGCTGCCTGACTTGGCCCCCATTACGCCCAAGCGCCAGGCGGTGTCCACCGACCAGTCGGCGCCGACCATCAGGCCTTGTGTGCGCTGTTGCAAACCGGCGCTGCCGCGGTGGTCGTCGAGCTTGCCGCTGTTGCCCAGGCCGTTGAACCACACCCGAGCGTCTTCGCGTGTCTGGCCGCTCAGTTCGCGGATCGCCGACAGCAGGTTGGCGTTCAGCTGTTTCAGGCTGTCTTGGGTGGCGGTGCCCAGGTTGGCATGCTGGCTGCCCGCCAATTGCTCAAGCACCGCGCCGACGTTGCCTGGCGCCAGGCTGCCCAGGTAACTGCCCAGGTGCTCGAGTGCGTCCTGTTCGCGCTTGCTCAACGCGCCGGACTCCAACAGGTGATCAATAGCGTAATCAAGCATGATTGCCGCCTGTTTGCCGTTATGGGTGGTGGCATGCTCGACGAGGTAAAACTCATCGGCAGGCGCGGGAGGCGCGCGGTCGTCCACGGCGGGCTGATCGCCCAGAGGGATCTCGTTAAGCCAGTCGCTGTCGTGCTCCATGTTCCTCTGCGCCTGTGCAAACGGAGCAGCTGTGACCACCAGCATGAGGGTAAGGGCTATAGCGAACTGTTTTTGTGCAAGTGACATGTAAATCCAGCCTCATGGAATAAGAGGCCGGAAATTTAGCGAGATGACGGGGCGATAACTGTCAGGCTACCGACCCCTGATTCGCGGGAGTTGTCTTTAGTGCTGAGCGATTAAAAACTCATCTGCCATTGGCCGACCAACGCGTGATTGCGGCTGTTGCTGCCGATCTCGCCGGTGTAGCCCAGGCCCAGGCTATGGCGCGCCGACAAGCCTACGTCCAGCCCGGCTTCGAGTAGCAGGCTGTTGCGGTCCAGGGCGCTGCCTTCGACATTGAACGCTGTGCCGCCGGCCAGGAAAGCCTGGCGCGTGCTGCTGTCGACATCGCCGTAAGTGTGCTTCCAGCCGGCGCTGACACGGGGCGTGAGGCTGATGCCGTTGTCCAGTTGGCTCAGGTGCGCCAGACGCAAACCGAATGTGCTGCTGAAATTGTCCTGGGTCTGACCGTCGACATGCAGTGCGGCGGCACCGCCTTTTTCGTTGTAGCTGTCACGCTGGTAGCGCTGGTAGCCGAGGTTGGCGAATGGCTCGGCACTCAGGTGGCCGCTGCCCATGGCGTAACCGAGTTCGGCAAAGGCCTGCTGGCTGTTGGCGTCATAGTCGCCTTTGGGGCGGTCGTTGAAACCGTTGAAGGCCACCGTGCGTTTACTGTCGCCCTGGTGCCCGCTGTAAGCCGCGCCCAGGCGCAAGGCCAGAGGCCCACTCTGGCGCATGGCGTAGACGCCGGCGTGCCAGCTGTCGACGCTGCCGTCCACGCCGGTGGTGTCCAGGTCGGTCTTCGAATAACCGCCCAGCAAACCCACGCGCCAGTCGCTGTCGAGCGCCCAATCGGCCCCAAGCACTGTGCCTTTGGTGCGTTGGGTCAGGCCGTTGCTGCCGTGCTCGCCATCAAGCTTGCCGTAGCTGCCGATGCCCTGCAGCCATAGGCGGCCACGCGCGTTCGGGTCATTGAGGTTGCGCGCATCGCTGGGTACGCCGCTGGCGGCGAGCACTGGGGTGTCGCGCTGATCAAGCCCGACCATCAAGCCCGCGCCGCCGCCCAATTGATGCATCGCCGCAAGCATGCTGTTGCCTACCTGGGCGCTGGCGCCGAGGGTGGCGCCAGTGAGGTTGGCAGTGCTGCTGCCGGCCAATTGCTCGATGGCTGCACCGGCGGTGGCGGTGGTGGTGGAGAGCAGGGCGTTATACAGCGGATTGTGGGTGCCCAGACCTGCCAGGCTGTTGGCCGCACTGGCGCCGTTGCCGGTAGTGGCGAACTGATTGAAAGCAATGTCGTTACGGGCGTACGTCAGGCCGACTTGGGTAGGGCTGTAATCCAGGCTCGGCGTGAGGAATGCATAGTCGCTGGTGACGGTACCGAATTGCCCCTTGATGCTGCCGGCTTGCAGCACGGTGTAATGGCTCTGCCATGGATACGTGCCGCTGGCAGGGTTGATTGCCAGGGTCGCGCCATTGAGGTTGGCCGTGCCGCCGACCTTGATCGGCGCGCTGCTGCCATCGGCATTCACGCCATAGGCCAGGGTCGAGCCGCTGTCCATGGTCAGGTCGCGGGCGATGGTGGCGGTGCCCAGCGCCGTATTGGTTTGCAGCGTGCCGTTGACCACCAGGCTGCCCACTGAGCCACCTCCGGCGTAGATGCCGCCGGCATCGACTGTCACGTTACCGGCAATGCCGCCCTGGTTGATCAGTTTGGCACCGCTGAAAATCTCGCCGCCGTCGCTGAAATCGCCGCTGCCGGTGAGGGTCCAGGTGCCTTGCTTCACGGCCAGCCATTCAAAATTGCGGCTGTTACCGAAACTGCCGCCTGCAGCATCATCCAGGCTCAGCCGGTCATAACCGGCGCCGCCATCCACCAGGCCGATAAAGCGGCTGCCACTGAGCAACACCAGCGTGTCATCACCGCCGCCCAGATCCACAGCCAGGCCATTGCTGCCGCTGATGGTGCCGCCGTTGATCACGGTGTCGGCAAAGTTGCCGACAAACTTCACGCCAAAGCCATTCAGACCCTGAATGACGCCGTGGTTTTCCAGTGTGGTCGCGGCAACGCCCGGGCCGTCGCTACCGTCGTCCACCAGGATCGCGTTGTTGGCGCCGCTGACCAGCGCACCCTTGGCGTTGTACACATAACCGCCGCCCAGGGCGATGCCTTCGCTGCCGTTGGCAAAACCATTTTTGTCGACACCGCCGGCACCGATGCCCTGGATGATGCCGTAGTTTTCGATATGCGCGATTTTGTCGATGTCCACGCCATCGCCGTCGCCGTCCGGCTGCAACCCGGAGAAGGCGCCGGTGATGGTGCCGTGGTTGATCACCGTGCCGTCGCCGTCGGAGCCAAAGCCCGAGCCGTTGCGGCCAATCACCGTGCCGTAGTTGGTCAGCGACGCACCCAGGTCGGTGGTGATGCCATGGCGACCGCCAGAAATCAGGCCGTAGTTGGTCACCGTCACACCGGTGGCGGAATCGATATCGACGCCGTCGAATTTGTCATCGCGCGAGAACGTGTCGCCGGTGGAGATCTCGCCATAGTTGGTAATGTTTGCATTGGCGCCGGTCTTCATGCCGTCACTGGCATCGCCACGAATCAACCCACCGGCGCGGTTGATGATCGTGGTCGTCACGTTGGTGCTGCGGATCGCATCCAGGTCCAGCCCTTGGCCGGTGGCCGAGCGAAGGGTGCCGCTGTTGTCGATCAACAAACGGCCGCTGGCAAAGTTGCTGTTGATGCGCAGCGCGTCATTGGCGCCCTGGATTACACCGCCCGCGAGGTTGTAGACGCTGTAGTTGCGCGCCCCGGTGAGCGTGCCCGAACTGTCGATTGCGCGCCCGCCGGTTGAGACCAGCTTGCCCGCGTTGGTGATCACCACGCCCGCCCCGCTGGTGCCATCCTTGAGCGTGACGGCCACGCCGGAGGTGGTGATGCTGCCCGGCGCAGTGGTGGTCAACGAATCGTTGCCGGTCAGGGTTTGCCCCGCGGTGGTGGGCGTGTCGATCTGCACGGTTTTGGTCGGCGCAGGCGCCGCTTCAGCGAGGCTGCTGGCCAATAACGTGATGGCGAGTGCGAGGCGGTGGGGCGACGGGGGCATGGCGGACGACCTTGTTATGGAAACGAGTCGACCTGTATAGCGAAGGGTGATTGCAGGAATGTGTCGGGGAGATGACAGCAGTGGGCCCGCTGCAGATCAACTGTGGCGCGGGCTTGCTGGCGAAAGCGGTGTGTCAGGTATTGCAGGTGTTGACTGGTCTACCGTCTTCGCCAGCAAGCTCGCGCCTACATTGGTTGTGTGTTGTGGCTCAGAATCAGGCCCGGCACTCGGCCAGTGTTTTCAGTTGGCCAGAACCCTGCTGGTTCGCCTCGGACAGCCACGCTTCAAACCCTGCTCCAAGGGTTGGCCATTCCGAATCCAGGATCGAATACCACGCCGTATCGCGGTTCTGCCCCTTGACCACCATGTGCTGGCGGAACACGCCTTCAAAGCTGAAGCCCAAGCGCTGCGCCGCGTATTTGGAACGGGCATTGGCGTTGTTGCACTTCCATTCCAGGCGACGGTAGCCCTGCTCAAAAGCGTGATTGGCCAGCAGGTACACCGCTTCGGTGCTTTTGGGCGAGCGTTGCATCGGCGCGCCGAAGGTCACGTGGCCGATCTCGATGCGGCCCTGGGCCGGGACGATGGACATCAGGCTGAGGATGCCCTGTACCTCGCCGCTCTGGCGGTCGATCACGCTGAAGAAGTACGGGTCGCCGTGCTGGGCATGGTTGTTGAGCCAGGCATCAAACGCGGCGCGCTCGGGGAAGGGGCCATAAGGTAAATAGTCCCAGAGCTTCGGATCGGCGCCAGGGCCTTCAAGGGCCTGGAACAGGCCATCGCCATGACGCGCGGGGTCGAGTTTTTCCAGGCGGATGAAACGCCCTTCGAGTACTTGAACGGTGGGCGCGGGAACGCCTTTCCAGTCGGCGGGTGAGATAGGCATGCGGATTTCCTTAAAGACCTTTGCGAAATTGGATAAAGCCAGGACGTTCGGCAATACGTTCGTAGAGTTGAATCGCGGTGGCATTGCTCTCGTGGGTCAACCAATGGACCTTGCAGCAACCGTCGGTCTTGGCGGTGGCGTAGACAAACTCGATCAGCTTGCGACCCACGCCGCTGCCACGTTGGGCCGGCTCCACCAGCAGGTCCTGCAGGTAGCAGGAATTTTCGATGCTCCAGTTGGAGCGGTGGTAGATGAAGTTGACCATGCCCACCGCCTTGCCGTCCTGCCAGGCCAGGGCGGAATGGGTCGGCTCACTGGCATCGATCAGGCGCTGCCAGGTGCTTTGGCTGACGGCGTCGGGCAATTGGGTTTCGTAAAACTTCAAGTACGCCTGCCACAGTGGCAGCCAGGCGGCATGGTCGGCTGCGGTGACGGGGCGGATATCGATCTGGCTCATTCTGTGCCTCCTTGAGGGATAAAGCGCGCGAGCGTCTGATCGCGCACATCAATGCTGGCGGCCAAGCCCTCGCGCACGCCGTTGATGTCGGCCTGGTTGCGGTTCTGGCTGAGTTTGCGTTTGCCGATCAGGCGCTCAATGGGCAGGGCGAAACCGACGATGGCCTTGAGCATGCCGTCAATGTAGTCGGCGGGGGCATCGCTGACGCTCCAGGGCTGGGCGCGGTTGCCTTCGTGGCGATCGGTCAGCGCCGTGACCACCGCCAGCAAGCGCTCGGCATCGGTAAATACCTCGGCCTTGCCGTACGCATGCACGGCGATGTAATTCCAGGTGGGCACCACTTTGCCGTGCTCGGCCTTGGCCGGGTAAAACGCCGGGCTGATGTAGGCGTCGGCGCCGGCAAAGATCACCAGGGCTTCACTGCCATTTTGCAGGTCGCGCCACTGGGGGTTGGCCTTGGCCATGTGCCCGTAAAGCGTACCGTTCGGGCCTTGATCGGGGTTGAGCAGCAGCGGCAGGTGACTGGCCTGCAGGCCCTGCTCGCCAAAGGTCACCAGCTGCGCCAGGCGAGTGTGCTGGATCAGTTGCTGCAGTTCGGGCAAATCGTCGAGGGCAAAGGCGCGGGGTGTGTACATGGAAATATTCCTTGGCGAATGCCTGCATCCTAGGCAGGCTATTGGTCTGTTGTAAGAGCCAACTGGCACCAATTTCATAGGTCCAATATGTCGCCTATTACACCGCCGCTGTCTTTCAACCCCGCTGGGATCGAGCTGGATCGCCGCCTGGGTTTGACGCGCCAGCTGTATGACGCCCTGCGCCAGCGCGTGTTGGACGGGCGACTGGTCAGCGGAACGCGGTTGCCTCCCACACGTGACCTGGCGGCGGCGTTGTCGATTTCCCGCAACAGTGTGGTGCGCGCCTATGACCAGCTGTATGCAGAGGGGTTTATCGAAAGCCGTGTTGGCGACGGCACCTATGTTGCTCAGTTGCCGACAGCGAAAAAATTATCCACAAAAGTATCCACAGGGTTTTCAACAGGCTTATCCCCAGCCTTATCCACAAAATGGGCGGATTTGCCGGAAGATCTGGACCATGAAGTTATCCACAGCACCAGCCTGGCGCGGGTAAAAGCCAACCATCTGTCTCAGCCTCAGTCGGGGCCGCCACGGGCATTTCGCGTGGGTGTGCCTGCCTTTGACCTGTTCCCGTTTGAGGTCTGGGCCAAGCTGAATGGGGCTTTTTGGCGCAAACCCGACCTGGAGCAGCTGTGCTACGGCGACCCGGCGGGTGACGCGCGCCTGCGCGGTCTGATTGCCGCTTATTTGCGCAGTTCAAGGGGCATGCAATGTGCGGCTGAGCAAATTGTGATCACCTGCGGCGCGCAGCAGGCGATCAGCCTTTGTGCACAGTTGCTGGTAGAGCCGGGCGATGGCGTGGCGGTAGAAAATCCGGGCTACCGCGCCGCCGGTCACGCGTTTGCCCTGGCCGGTGGGCACCTGCACGGCGTACCCGTGGACGGCGAGGGCATTGACTGCCAGGTGCTCAATACCCTGAGCGATTGTCGCGTGGCGTATGTCACCCCCTCCCACCAGTACCCGTTGGGCGTGGTCATGAGCCTGGCCCGCCGCCTTGAACTGCTGGCCTGGGCCGAGCGCACGGGCGGTTGGATCATCGAGGATGACTACGACGGCGAGTACCGTTACAGCGGCGCACCCTTGTCGCCCTTGGCCGCGCTGGATCGCACGGGGCGGGTGCTGTATGTGGGCACATTCGGCAAAGTGGCGTTTCCCGCGTTGCGTCTGGGTTACCTGGTGTTGCCGCCGGCCCTGGTGGATGCGTTTGCGCGGCGCCGTGCGGTCGACATGCGCCACTCGGAGGTCAGTACCCAGGCGGTGATGGCGGAGTTTATGGCGGCGGGGCACTTTCAGCGGCATATCCGGCGTATGCGACGCGCCGCGCTGAGCCGACGTGACGCGCTGTTGAGCGGCTGGCCCGGTCAGCTGCAGGGCGTGAGCAGCCTGCCCACTGTCGCGGCAGGCTTGCACCTCACGGTGCGAGTGGACAGCCTCGCCCGCGAACAGCAACTGGTGGCGCAGGCCCACGCCGTGGGGGTCGAGGTCAATGGCTTGAGCGCCTATTGGCTGCCGGACTCCAGCACACCTGCCGACCAGCGCGCCGGGCTGGTCTTGGGGTTTGCCGCCGTGCCGCCGGCGAGCATCGCGCAGGCGCTTGGACGGTTGTACCGCGCCTGGGGTTGCCAGCCGCCGCCTTCAGCGCCGGGGCACCGGCAAGGCGGCAGTCTTGAAGAACAGTGACCGCGCCAGCAACGGCCCGATCTCACTGCGGTACACCGCGATGTTGTCGCGGTCATCGGCCTTGGCCAGCGCTTCATACTTGCCGCCCAGGCGCCGCTGCGATTGGGTCTTGAGGTGCGCGGCGGTGTAAGCCTCCTCGGGGCTCGCCAGCTCCTTGTAGTGAAAGTGGGCGTACCACAGCGCATTCGAGTGCTTGGCGTCGAGGATTTCGTACTCCTTCAAATAGCCCTTGTGGCGCCCGGAAAGCTTGCTGCGTGGGCCTGGCAGCGGTTTGATGATGATCTCGTGTTCGCGGTACAGCAGTTCGACATGGGCCGCGGTCGGTGGGCGCTGCTTGAGCATGTCGAGCCGGGTGCGCAGGCCCTCGGTGTAGAGGCGTTTGATCGCGGCATCGAGGCTGCGGTTGATCAAGGCGGCCGACGGTGAGCCGCTTTCGGTCACGTTGCTGGCGGTCAATGCCTCCTCAATATCCTCGCCGGCCTGCGCCAGCTGCGCGGCGCGGCGGTGAAAACGCTCTTCGATTTCCACGGGCAGGCGTCTTGCCTCGCCGGCCAGGCGCTGGGTGCGCGTGATGAACTGTTCGACATCGTCGAGCAGCGCCTGGGCACTGGCGATGCTGGCGGCCACGTTTCGCGACTGCGCCCGCGCAGTGGGCCGCGCCACCGCACGCTCACGCTCAACCCATACCCCGTCCTTTTTATGAAACAGGGCAATCACCTTGCCGGTCAGTGCTTGCTTGACCTCCACCAACGGGGTCGGTTCTCCCGCTTGTAGCGGGCGTTCTTCGCCGACCACGATGCCCTGGAAGCGGGTCTTGATCACCTTTTTCTGCGGTCTGGGCACAGGCGTCGAAGGGCCGGCAATCGCCGACTCCAGGGCCTTACGCTCGCGCAGCAGCGTGGTCATTTGCTTGATCGCCCGTTGGGCGAATTCATCGGTGAGCTGCTGCAAGGTCTGCAGGGCCGGGCGGTGTACGTCCAGTGGAAAATCGGCCGGCAAATCGGCCAGGCTTTGATCCAGGCCAGTGAACTGGTCTACCAGGCTGTCGAGGACTTCGATTTGTTCATCCAGCGTGGCCAGATTGTCTGGCTGCAAAGCCTCGCACAGGCTCTGCACCGCCAGGTCGGCCCGGTCCACCATCTGCGCGATCGCCGAGCGGGCGGTGTCTTTGCTGGCCGAGGCGGCTTCATTCACGCAAAGGAAGCGCGACAGGGTGATGCGGAAGGCCTTGAGATCATCCAGGGTTATCTTGGGCAGCACCTGTTCGTGGCGCAGCACCAGTTCCGCGCCTTTGACCCCCAGGGTGCGGGCCTCCTTGAAACGTGATTGCAGGTAACCGATGCGCTCGACCATGGCCTGGGTCGACGCGTCGACGGCACGGCAGTCTTCCAGGGCCATCGGGGTGTCGGGCAAGTCCTCTTTGTCCAGGTATTCAGAAACGGTGTGCAGCCCGTCTCGAAAGCGGATCATCTGTTCGGCGGTGGCACTTCGCGCCAGGACCATCTGGTCTTGCAGGTAGCCCAGCATGGCTTCCTGATACGTCGGCACGGTATCGAGGATATTCAGTGATTTGAGCTGGGCGATCGGTACGTCCAATTCTTCCAGGCGCCTGCTGACGTGCGTCAGGTAGGTGGTGCGGGCGTTTGCACGATCGGCCGGTGGCGCGTTATCGATGGCCTGCTGCAACCCCATCATGTCCTGGCGTCGTCGATCGACCTGCGTGTCGAACGCCGCCAGTTGCTCACGCAGTTCGCGAATTTTCGGCGGTCTCAGGCGCTGGCCTTTCTGTCGCCGGCTGCGCATGCCGCCGCCGCGCAGGCGCAACCGGGTGTCGACAAACCACTGGCCGAGGCGGTTGCCGATCAAGGCCGGGCCTTCGCGGTTTGGGGCCTTGGGGTCGATGATCATCACGGTGTCGTTTTCATCCAGCGCCACTTCGAACCAGCGCTGCGCCACCGGGACGTACCACGCCTGGCCCTTGGGGTAGAGGTGCAGATGGGGGCCGGGCTGGGTGATTATTTCGCCCAGCCCTTCGGGTTTGGCCAGGCTGAAACTGTCCAGTGTCGCGTCCAGGCTGTTGCGGCTACGCGTGAGGGCGCCGCGGGTGTGAAGGTTGATTTCATGCTCAGTCGGCAGGTGGGCGGTGTCGAGCGTGGGGTGCTGGATGATCGACGGTTTGGCCGGTAACGGCGGTGCCGGCGGCGGGCTTTTTTCAGGCGCACGCGCCGGCGCGTGCTGCAGACTGATGTGCAGCGCCAGGGCCATGCCCAGGGTCAGAAAAAAGTCCACGGCAGCACTCACGCCCGCCGTTTGATCGCCGCTTTCTCGGGCCTCGATAACCTGCTGCAGGTCATCCATGAGCTGCCAGATCCAGGCTGCGGCGCCCGCTGTGCGGCCCATGAACGGCAGGGCCGCATTCAGAACGATCCAGCCGGCATGCTTGAAGCTTTCCCAGCGAGCCTCGGCATTGGACACCGATTGACGGTCGGCCAGTGTCACCAGGGCGCGGGCGTTGGCGTTGTACAGCACCGCCAGGCTGTCCGCGCCCAGCGCCTGGGTGCCGAATTCAATCGGGCCGCTCATTACCATCGAACTTAACGGCTCGCTGAGCAGCGTCGGCAGGACCCAGGGCGAAGGCAGGCTGCCGGGGAAGACAAACTGGGCATAATCCGGGCGCACAGCGTCGGGCAACCAGGCCAGTACCGACTGGCGTAATGGTGTGTCCTGCTTGATGGCGTAAAGCAGGTTGGCCTGTGAGGGAAACTGCATCAAGGGTTCGTTGGCCAGTGGTCGATACAACAGACAAGGACCATTCGCAGGGTCCTGTGGCCCAATGAGAAACATATTATCGACGCTGTCGGTGGTCCCGCTCGCGCGCCACTTGGGGCGCAGTGCCAGCGGCCGGATCACCACGGTGATGCCGTCCAGGCGGCGGTGTTGCGCGTTGCTGGCCATGACCGCGTGCGCGTAGCGATAACCCTGTTCGTCAACGTTGAACAGGCCGCGAATCTTGTACTGCAACGCCAGCAAGGGCAGTTGCAGGCGCAATTGTCCGGCGTACAAGTGTTGGCGCCGCAAGGCTTGCTCGTGATTGTCCAGCAGCAGCGTGCTGACCCGCTCGGGGTAGTGCTTGCCGATGTCTGCCTGGGTGATCAGTTGCTCCAGGTAGTCTGCGGTCATCCACGCGGGTGTCGGGCTGGCGTCCTGGTAACTCACCGTCTTGTTGCCCAGCGGCAGCGCGACGAGGTTTTGCAAGGCCAGCTCGACCAGGCTCAAGGTCAGGGTTTGCGTCTGGCCCGGCAGCGCGACGGTTCCCCACACGACTTGGCTGGTGATGGTTATCGTCACGCGGTCGAGGTCCAGCCGGGAGGCCTGTGGATGATCCTTGATCAGCGCCGTGCGCAAGGCCGTGCGGGTGAAGTCGGTGAGGGTTGGCAACTCGTCCATGAAGGTCTTGCCTTTGCTTTGAAGGCTCAGCGCGGCCAGGTCCATCATGTAGCGCCCGTAGGCTGACTGGTCGGTTTCCGAGGCCTGCAGCAGCCACGCCGGCAACGCCCGTCGCGCGCTGCCAATACGCGACTGATCGAGAAGCGCCAGCTCGACCCCTTGCACGCCGACCGTGCGGGTTGGCAGCAGCGATTTGGGGGCCGCATCGGCAAGGTCGAGATCGCCCATGGCTTCGATTTGCAAGCCGATCAGGCTGAAGGCCTGGTGTTCGAAAAAGTTGCCGTCCGGCTCCAGCAAGCGCCAGTTCAGGGTTTTGCCGGGCAAGTCGGCTATATAGGGCAGCAGTGCCTGGCCGAAGGTCTCCAGGCTGGCAAATTTTGCATAGCCGGTATCGATTGAGTAGCTGAGGATGACGGTCTGTTCACCGTGACGCGCGATCAGCACGGCCATCGCCATGACGCTGATGTGCTGGGTGCCGCTGCTGTCCTGCGCATCGATGTCCACCAGGTAGGCGCGTGTCGCATACGGGTCGTGGGGCTGGCGCTCGATGAACTCGGGATAGTGAAACACCGCCCGCGCCACGGCGCAGTCGTCGGCGTCCCAGCCATGAACCTCTTGCACGTTCCACACCTCACGCAGCGACTGGGCAAATATCCGCCAGCGTGGGCCGTTGGTGCCTGCGCTCTGGTTCCAGAAATCTATCTGTTGCTCCTGGAAGGCCACGAACAGCAGCGGCGCGAGCTCATTGATCAGTCGGCCTATTGCGTCGATCCTGACGGGCAGGTGCACGTCAGGACCATTGCCTGAGGGGTACGCCAGGTAGTGTTCGCTATCAAGGTAAGTGACGGCCACGCGGGAAATTGCACTGCGTGTCAGGGCGCCGGTGAGGGTGTCCGTCGCCGGCTTGGCGGGGATGATGTCGCCGCCCAGTTCGAGCCATTGCGGGGCGTTGACGATGGCCAGGTCCGGGTTGATATCCAATTCCGGATACAGCTCGCGCAGCGCCGCACGCAAGGTGGTGCAAGCCACTTCACGCAGGGACGGGCCGGTAGCCAGCTGCGCTACTAATCCGCTGTTTTCGGTTGGAACGAGGTCTTTCATGGGCACTCCTTGGCCTTGAGAAATACGCGAGGTCGCCCCTGGGCCTCAGCGCGCAGATCCCTGGCTGTAGCGGTTCCTGGCTGATCTCGCGGCGACGATCGCGCTCACGTTAGGCGCGATGAGGAGGGATCGGGCATTACTTAGTTAGCGGCGGCGGGGTGTGGGCGTGGCCTGTGGCCGATGGGCCCGGCAACCAGCCGGGCAGGCGTGCGGTGCTGCGCAGGCGGCAGGTTCTCTTGCGAGCAGCTGGGTGGCGGACAGTCAGTCCTGTGGTCGCTGACTGTCCGTTGGCGGTGGGGTGTCAGGTGCCCGACTTGATCTTGGTCCAGGCCCGCGTGCGAGCGCGCTCGGCGTCGCGCCCCAGCGGTTTCAAGGTGTAGAGCGTGGCCATGGCCGCCTCGGTCGGGTACAGGTTGGGGTTGTTGCGAATCGACGGGTCCACCTGCTCGGTCGCGTCTTTGTTGGGGTTGGGGTAGCCGACAAAATCGCTGATCGGCGCGATCACCTGCGGTTGCAGCAGGTAGTTGATAAAGGTGTAGGCGTCCTGCGGGTTCTTGGCGCCTTTGGGGATGGCGAGCATGTCGAACCAGATCGGCGCACCTTCCTTGGGCAGGCGCATGTCCACGGTCACACCGTTCTTCGCCTCTTTGGCGCGGTTGGCGGCCTGGGAAAAGCTGCCGGAATATCCAACGGCCACACAGATGTCACCGTTGGCGATATCGGCCATGTACTTGGAGGAGTGAAAGTACGTGATGTAGGGGCGAATTTTCATCAGCAGCGCCTCGGCTTTTTCATAGTCCTTGGGGTTGCTGCTGTTGGGGTCAAGGCCCAGGTGTTGCAGGGCCAGCGGCAGAATCTCCGAAGGCGAGTCCAGCAGCGCGACGCCGCACTGCTTGAGCTTGCTGATGTTTTCTTCCTTGAAGATCAGGTCCCAGCTGTCCACCGGCGCGTTGTCACCCAGCGCGGCCTTGACCTTGGCCGGGTTGAAGCCGATGAGGATGGTGCCGTACATGTAGGGCACGGCGAATTTATTGCCCGGGTCATTGGCTTCGATCAGCTTCATCAGCTTGGGATCGAGGTGGTTCCAGTTCGGCAGCTGGCTGCGGTCCAGCGGCTGGAATACGCCGGCTTCGATTTGTTTGGCCAGGAACACGTTGGACGGCACCACCACGTCATAGCCGGAGTTGCCGGTAAGCAGCTTGGCTTCCAACGCCTCGTTGGTGTCGAAAATGTCGTACACCAGCTTGATGTCGGAGTGCTGTGCCTTGAAGTCATCCAGCGCTTTGGGCGTGATGTAGTCGAACCAGTTGTAGACCCGCAGGGTTTTCTCTTCGGCATGCGCGGCGCCACTGATAACGGCGGCGCAGAGCACGAGTGACTTGAGCATGTTCATTGGGCTGCCCCTTCAAAACCTTCGAGAACGTTGACGGCGTTGATGCCGATTTCTTCCACCGCATAGCCGCCTTCCATCACAAACAGCGTGGGCTTGCCCAGCCGGGCGATACGCGCGCCCATGGCCAGGTAGTCCGGGCTGTCGAGCTTGAACTGCGAGATCGGGTCGTCCTTGAAGGTGTCCACACCCAGAGACACGACAATGATGTCGGCGCCGTAGCGTGTAATTTCCTGGCAGGCCTGCTCCAGCGCGGCGCTCCAGGTGTTCCAGCCGGAGCCGGCGGGCAGCGGATAGTTGAAGTTGAAACCTTGACCCGCGCCGTCGCCCAGCTCATCGGCATAACCCAGGAAAAACGGAAATTCCGCTTCCGGGTGGCCGTGGATCGAGGTGAACAGCACATCGCTGCGCTCATAGAAAATCGACTGGGTGCCGTTGCCGTGGTGGTAATCCACATCGAGAATCGCGACTTTTTTGTGGCCCTGATCCAAAAAGGCCTGGGCCGCGATGGCGGCGTTATTGAGGTAGCAATAGCCGCCCATCAAATCGCTGGCGGCGTGATGCCCCGGCGGGCGGCACAGGGCGAAGGCGCTGTGGGCGCCCTGTTGGATGGCGGCCTGGGCGGTGAGGGCGACTTGCGCCGCGCTGTAGGCCGCTTGCCAGGTGCCGGCGGTAATCGGTGCGCCGCCGTCGAAGCTGTAGTAACCGAGCTGCCCGTGCAGGCTGGTGGGCAACACGCGGCGCAAGGTGCGGGCGGGCCAGGTGTAGGGCAGCAGGTCGCCGTCCTGGCCAAACTCGGTCCAGCGCTCCCAGGCACCTTTGAAAAAATCCAGGTAGTCACGGCTGTGAATGCGTTGCAGCGGTGCCAGGCCAAAGTCCTGTGGCGCGTTGACCGGCCCCAGTTCACGGTCCTTGACCCGTTGCAGCACGTGGTCGGCACGCGAGGGCATCTCAAAGCAGGGCATCAATTGCCCGTCCATCAGTTCGCAACGGCCGTGGTGCAGGTGGTGATCGTCCGAGTAGATCGTCAGCATTTGTTGTTCTCCGCAGGCTGTATCGGTGGATGCAGTCTTGCGGCGGACGCGGTTTATGAGAATGGCAGGAGCGGCCAAAAGGGGATGAATATGGCCAAATTGTCTGTCCGAAATTCGCCCCTCAATGGGGCGTCATGGTCGAAATTGGCTCGGCGCCACGCCGCTCCAGCGAACAAACGCATGCCTGAAACTCGCGGTTTCGCTGAAGCCCAACGCCTCGGCAATCCGATAGATCGGCCATTGGTTTTCAGCCAACAGCTGCTTGGCGCGCTCAAAGCGCAGCTCGTCCAGCAGTTCCTGATAGCTGCAGCCCAGGTCGTGCAGATGCCGACGCAGGGTGCGCGCCGAACAGTTCATCTGCTCGGCCAGGCCTTCCAGGCCAGGTGCTGCGTTGAGTTGGGCGGTGAGCAGTTGGCGAATCCTGCCCAGCCAGGCCTGGCGCCCGGTGAACTCCAGGTTCTGTTTGCGGCAGCGCTCGGCCATGGCCTGGTGGGTAATCGCATCGGCCAGCGGCAGCGGCCGGTCGAGCCAGTGCTTGTCGAAGGCAAAGGCATTGGCGGTGGCCTGAAACTGCAACGGGCAAGGGAAGCGCTCGGTGTAGCGCGGGCGGTAGTCCGGGGCGTCATGTTCAAAGCGCGCGGCGAGCAGCGGCAAGGGCTGGCCGAGCAGGTCATCGCAGATCACCTTGAGCGAGGCCAGGCACAGTTCGACGTTGAACATTTCCAGCGCAGGGTTTTCGCGGTAGTCGCTGGCGGTGAACCAGATGCGATCGCCGTCCTCTTCAAGGCTCAGCTCGAAAAGTGTTCCCAACAGCGCCGGATAACGCAGGGCCAGGCGCAAAGCGTCACCGAAGGTGGCACTGGTGAGCAGGGCGTAACCGAGCATGCCGTAGGCCGAAACATGCATTTGGCGACCCAGCTCCAGGCCGACATCCTGGCGCAGGGCCACGGCATTGGCACACACGCGCATCTCCTGATTGGTGGTGATGCGCGTGTCGGAGCGGCTCAGGTCCGCCGCACAGATACCACTGCCGGCCAGCAGCGCCTCAAACGGCAAACCTTCGGCCTGGAAGGTGTTGAGCACCAACGAGACCGCATTGAGGGTGGTGAGGTGGGAGTGCAGCATGGGAACTTCCAGCCAGGGGATGGCTGGAAGGGGAGCAAGTTACATGCCGGTCAGCTCAGTTCGCCGCACAGGTCCAGTTCCACCAGGCGGCGGATTTCACTGGTCGCAAGCCCGGCACCAAGCAGGGCCTGCAATTTGCCGAACACCGCCTCGCGGGTCATGCCACCGCCAGACAGGACGCCCACGCCGCGCAAACGGCTGCCGGCTTCGTACACATCCAGCTCCACGCCGCCTTCATGGCATTGGGTGATTGCCACCACGACCACGTCCAGCGCCTGCGCCCGCTCAAGGCTGGCGAGGAACGCCGGGTTATCGCTCGGCCCGGTGCCGCTGCCGAAGCATTCCAGCACCAGTGCCTGAATGCCGCTGTCGATCAGCGCGTCCAGTTGGCCCGCGGCGATGCCCGGCACCAGCGGCAACACACCGACGTTGGCCAGGGCCTTGGGTTGGCGATAATCCAGGGCGGCGGGAATGGCCTGGGCCTTGGCGACGCCACCGTTACGCTGCAGCGCAGCGAAGGGATGGCGACCGAAGCTGCGGACCTTTGCGCAACGCGTCGGCGCCATCAGCGCGCCATGGAAATACAGCTGAACGCCCGGCGACAGGCCTTCGCCCAACGCGTGCAGGGCGCCACTGACGTTCTCCCAGGCATCGCTGTCGGGCACGCCGGCGGGCAGCATGGAACCGGTGAACACAACCGGCGCCGGCAGGCCGAGCAACTGGAAGCTCATGGCCGCCGCGCTGTAAGCCAGGGTGTCGGTGCCGTGCAGGATCAGTACTGCGTCGCAGCCCTCGTCCACGGCTTCAATCACCGCGACGCGCAGGCGCTGCCAGTAGGCCGGGGTCATGTTGGCGCTGTCGATCAGGGGCGCCATTTCCCGGAAGCGCCAGGCAGTCAGTGGCAGGGTGGCAAGCTGTTCGCGCATGCGCGCTTCAAAACCGGATGCCGGGGCCAGGCCGTTGGCGCTGGCTTGCATGCCGATGGTGCCGCCGGTGTAGAGCACCATGATGGTGTTAGCTGTGGACATCGAGACTTCTCCTGAACGAAAAACGCCGCCGGGCCCAGAGCATGCCCAAGGCCGGGCGGCGTGTCATCTATCTAGGCTTGTGACACTCAGCGTTGCGCTTGAGCGTTCAGTTCAGCCGAGGCTTGAGCGCCAGGCTCAGGCTTCACCGGGTTCGCAGGCCAGGCCTTGCGGTCCAGGTCCAGGTCAGGGAATTGGCTGGAGTCGAACACCGGGGTCTTGATGCCCGCCGCGCGCTGGCCGTCGTAGTCGTTCAGGATGCGCATGGCGATCTTGAACAGGAACGCCAGGGCAAACAGGTTGACGAACGCCAGCAGGGTCATGGTGATGTCGGCGAAGGCGAACACGGTGCTCAGGTTCTCGATGGAACCCCAGAAAATCAACACCAGCACCAGCGCGCGGTAGCCCATCAGCACCTTGCGGTTGTCGCCCACGATGAAGCGCAGGTTGCTCTCGCCGAGGTAGTAGTTGTACATGATCGAGGTGAACACGAACAACGCCAGGGCCACCGAGATGAACATCCGGCCCCAGTCGCCGACGACCGCCGCCAGGGAGTTCTGGGTCAGGGCAATGCCGTCGCCTTCAAAGCCTGGGGTGTAGAAACCGGAGAGCAGGATCAGCAACGCGGTGCAGGTGCAGATTACGAAGGTGTCCAGGAACACGCTGAACGCCTGCACCACACCTTGGGCGATCGGGTGTTCTACCGAGGCCACTGCCGCCACGTTAGGCGCACTGCCCAAACCGGCTTCGTTGGCGAACACGCCGCGCTTCACACCCATGATGATCGCGCTGCCCACCAGGCCACCGAAGGCCTGGTCGAGGCCGAAGGCGCTCTTGACGATGGTCGCGAGCATGGCCGGCACGTGGTCGAATTGCAGCACGATCACATACAGGGTCACGGCGATGTAGACCAGGGTCTTGACTGGCACCAGCAGGTCGGCGATCGAGGCGATACGCTTGATCCCGCCGATGAACACCAGGCCCAGCAATACCGCCAGCGCGAGGCCGGTGTAGGTGGTGTCCAGGCCGAACGCGTTGTTCAGCGAGTGGGTCACAGCGTGGGCTTGCAGGCCGTTGAAGGCGAAACCGAAGGTCACCAGCAACAGGAACGCCATGACCATACCCAGCCAGCGCTTCTGCAGGCCGTGCTGAATGTAGTACGCCGGGCCGCCACGGTAGGTGCCTTCAGCGTCGGTGCGTTTGTACAGCTGGCCGAGGGAGCACTCGATAAAGCTCGAAGACATGCCCACCAGCGCGGTGACCCACATCCAGAACACGGCACCGGGGCCACCCAGCGTCACGGCGATACCGACGCCTGCGATGTTACCGGCACCCACACGGCCGGCCAGGCTGAGCATCAGCGCCTGGAACGAGCTGAGCTGGCCGGAGCTGCTCTTCAGGCTGTCTTTGAACACCGAGAACATGTGGAAAAAGTGGCGCAACTGAACGAAACGCGAGCGAATCGTGAAATAGCCGCCGAGCCCGACAATGAGCACGATCAGTACTTTCCCTGAGAGGAAGTCGTTGATGACTTCGAGCATGGAGTGTTCCTCGCTGATTTTTCTAATGGCAAAAACGCAGGACGGTGCGACGCATCGCTCGGCACCAGGCAGTGCACGACGCTTCGACCCCAATCCTTTTGCGGGTGTTGTTATTCATGCGGTTTCGCGCTGTCCAGGACCTCGTTACCGACGATCTCTGACGCGAAGAGGGGCGGCACTATACCTAGGAGAGCGTGATCCGTCTGCACGGGGCGATTAAAGGTTTCAGCCAAGCTGTTGCAGGCAAGGAGGGTTTGCAGGGCGATATTAGATTTTTTATGGGCGTCATTTCGCAACCTTGAGGCAAAAAAAAGGGCCTGAAGAACGAGCCTTCAGGCCCTCAAAAGGTGAGAGGTGTCTAGTCCCTCAACCTGGTGAGCGGTGCAACAAACGTCAGGCCTTCAGTGGGACCAGACGTGGGGCAATCATGTTTTCGGGGCGCAGGATGTCGTCGAGCATGGCGTCGTCGAGCAAGCCTTCTTCGCGCACCAGTTCCAGCACGCCGCGGCCGCTTTCAAGGGCGATACGCGCAATGCGGGTGGCGTTTTCATAGCCGATGTACGGGTTCAGCGCGGTCACCAGGCCGATGGAGTGCTCCACCAGCTCGCGGCAACGGGCTTCGTTGGCGGTGATGCCGACGATGCAGTGCTCGCGCAGCATGTCCATGGCGCGTTGCAGCAGGCGGATCGAGTCGAAGATCTTGAAGGCGATCAGCGGCTCCATCACGTTCAGCTGCAGTTGGCCGCCTTCGGCTGCCATGGTCAGGGCCAAATCGTTGCCGATTACCTGGAACGCCACTTGGTTCACGGCTTCCGGGATAACCGGGTTGACCTTGCCGGGCATGATCGAGCTGCCTGGCTGGCGTGCCGGCAAGTTGATCTCGTTGATGCCGGTGCGTGGGCCGCTGGACAGCAGGCGCAGGTCGTTGCAGATCTTCGACAGCTTCACCGCGGTACGCTTGAGCATGCCGGAGAACAGCACGAACGCGCCCATGTCGGAGGTGGCTTCGATCAAGTCGGCGGCCGGTACCAGCGGCTGGCCGCTGATCAGCGCCAAGCGTTGTACGGCCAGGGCCTGGTAACGCGGGTCGGCGTTGATGCCGGTGCCGATGGCGGTGCCGCCCAGGTTCACTTCGGTGAGCAGTTCTGGCGCCAGGGTTTTCAGGCGGGCCAAGTCTTCACCGAGGGTGGTGGCGAAGGCACGGAATTCCTGGCCGAGGGTCATCGGCACGGCGTCTTGCAATTGGGTGCGGCCCATTTTCAGCACGTGGCCGAACTCAACACCTTTGGCGGCGAACGCCTGGATCAGGCTGTCGAGGCTGGCCAGCAGCGCGTCATGGCCCAGCAGCAGACCCAAACGGATCGCGGTCGGGTAGGCGTCGTTGGTCGACTGCGCCATGTTCACATCGTTGTTAGGGTGCAGGTACTGATATTCGCCCTTGTTGTGGCCCATGGCCTCCAACGCGATGTTGGCGATGACTTCGTTGGCATTCATGTTGGTTGAAGTGCCGGCGCCGCCTTGAATCATGTCCACCACGAACTCTTCGTGGAAATCGCCGCGGATCAGACGGGCACAGGCTTCGCTGATGGCAGCGTGCTTGGCTTCGCTGAGCTGGCCCAACTCGCGGTTGGCGTCAGCGGCCGCTTGCTTGACCATTGCCAGGCCGACCACCAATTTCGGGTAATGCGAAATCGGAACGCCCGAGAGGCGGAAGTTGTTCACCGCTCGCAGGGTCTGGATGCCGTAATACGCTTGAGCCGGTACTTCAAGTACGCCAAGCAGGTCTTTTTCTGTGCGGAATGATGCAGCGGAGGACATGACGGAAATCATCTCGATATGGACCCGGAACTGGCCGGAACGCTGCGAATGCTAGGCTTGTGGGAGTTTTTGGGCCAATGCTGTTAAACACTGGCCTATGCACAAACGGCATAATGTAGGTGTGACCCGGTTATCATGGCGGGCGTGTGTGCCAAAATGGTGCGTACCCGTGGGAGGAAGTGATGAACCTTGAGAGCAAATGGCTGGAAGACTTCAGCGCCTTGGCGGCGACACGCAGCTTTTCCCAGGCGGCGGAGCGACGCTTTGTCACCCAGCCGGCATTCAGCCGGCGTATTCGCAGCCTTGAAGCCGCGCTGGGCCTGACCCTGGTCAACCGCTCGCGCACGCCAGTCGAACTGACGGCGGCGGGGCAGTTGTTTCTGGTGACCGCGCGCACGGTGGTCGAGCAGCTCGGCGAAGTGCTGCGCCATTTGCATCATCTGGAAGGCGGGCAGGGCGAGGTCATGCAAGTGGCGGCAGCGCATTCCCTGGCGCTGGGCTTCTTCCCGCGCTGGATCGCGCAACTGCGCAACGAAGGCCTGAACATCGCCACGCGGCTGGTTGCCACCAACGTGGGCGACGCGGTGCATGCACTGCGCGAAGGCGGCTGCGATTTGATGCTGGCGTTCTACGACCCGGACGCGGCCATGCAGATGGACCCGGAAATCTTCCCGTCGCTGCACCTGGGCAACACCGAAATGCTCCCGGTGTGTGCCGCCGATGCCGACGGCAAGCCGCTGTTCGACCTGGAAGGCGAGGGCAGTGTGCCGTTACTGGCCTACAGCGCCGGAGCGTTTCTGGGGCGCTCGGTAAACCTGCTGCTGCGCCAGCGCTCCCTGCGCTTTACCACCATCTACGAAACCGCCATGGCCGATAGCCTCAAAAGCATGGCGCTGGAAGGGCTGGGCATTGCCTGGGTGCCGCAACTGAGTGTGCGTGCCGAATTGGCGCGGGGCGAACTGGTGGTGTGTGGCGGGCCGCAATGGCATGTGCCGTTGGAGATCCGTTTGTATCGCTGCGCGTTGGTGCGCAAGGCCAACGTACGGTTGTTGTGGCGCAAGTTGGAAGGCGGGGCGGCGCAGTCCCCTCCAGTTGAACGCGGTTAGTGTGGGAGCTGGCTTGTCGGATCGCCGCACCGCTGCGATGCAGACGCCTCGGTACATCAGGCATATTCAGGTGATGCTATCGCAGGCAAGCCAGCTCCCACATTGATCCAGTTTCCATGGTTTATCGGCAGTGTTTTCGCTGACCTGAAAGTCAATAAAACCGCTGGTTTGCGCCACTGGACAGATGGTCATTCCAGGGGCTGTTTATCTGGATTATTACGGTATACTGCGCGGCCTTCGGCCGGTCCAACCGGCCAAATTTCGTACAACAAGCCACGCCGGATTTCCCGCGTGGCTTGTTGTTTTTTGACGCGCCTGCGGGCGCCCAGAGAGAAGAGGCACGACGATGAGTGCATTGGTTGGCGTGATCATGGGCTCCAAGTCCGATTGGTCCACCCTTAGCCACACCGCCGATATGCTGGAAAAACTCGGCATTCCGTATGAAGTGAAAGTGGTCTCTGCCCACCGCACGCCGGATTTGCTGTTCCAGTATGCCGATGAAGCAGAATCCCGTGGCATCGAGGTGATCATCGCCGGTGCCGGCGGTGCGGCGCACCTGCCAGGCATGTGTGCGGCCAAGACCCACCTGCCGGTGCTCGGTGTGCCGGTGCAGTCGTCGATGCTCTCGGGCGTGGATTCGCTGTTGTCCATCGTGCAGATGCCGGCCGGTATCCCGGTGGCCACCCTGGCGATCGGCAAGGCCGGCGCGATCAACGCCGCTTTGCTGTCTGCCAGCATCCTGGGCGCCAAGCACCCGCAGTTCCACGCGGTGCTGAAAAAATTCCGTGCTGAGCAGACAGACAGCGTGCTGGACAATCCAGACCCACGCATCGCCTGAGGTTATTGATTGATGAAAATCGGTGTAATCGGTGGCGGCCAATTGGGTCGCATGCTGGCCCTGGCGGGAACACCGCTGGGGATGAACTTCGCTTTCCTGGACCCGGCGCCGGACGCCTGCGCGGCGGCCCTCGGTGAACACCTGCGGGCTGACTACAGCGACGCGGATCACCTGCGCCAATTGGCCGATGAAGTCGACCTGGTGACCTTCGAATTCGAAAGCGTCCCAGCCGAAACCGTGGCCTTCCTGTCGCAGTTCGTACCGGTTTACCCGAGCGCCGAAGCCTTGCGCATCGCGCGTGATCGCTGGTTCGAAAAGAGCATGTTCAAGGACCTGGGCATTCCGACGCCGGCCTTCGCCGACATCCAGTCCCAGGCGGATCTGGACGCTGCCGTTGCCAGCATCGGCCTGCCGGCTGTGTTGAAAACCCGCACCCTGGGTTATGACGGCAAGGGCCAGAAAGTGCTGCGCACCGCCGCCGATGTGGTCGGCACCTTTGCCGAGCTGGGCAGCGTCGCCTGTCTGCTGGAAGGCTTCGTGCCCTTCACCGGTGAAGTCTCGCTGATCGCCGTGCGTGCCCGCGATGGCGAAACCCGCTTCTACCCGTTGGTGCACAACACCCACGACAGCGGCATCCTCAAGCTGTCCGTGGCCAGCACCGATCACCCGCTGCAGGCCCTGGCCGAAGACTATTCCAGCCGCGTGCTCAAGCAGCTGGATTATGTCGGTGTGATGGCGTTCGAGTTCTTTGAAGTCGACGGTGGCCTCAAGGCCAACGAAATCGCGCCGCGTGTGCACAACTCCGGGCACTGGACCACCGAAGGCGCCGAGTGCAGCCAGTTCGAAAACCACCTGCGCGCGGTGGCGGGCTTGCCGTTGGGCTCCACGGCCAAGGTCGGCGAAAGCGCCATGCTCAACTTCATCGGCGTTGTGCCGCCGGTTGAGCGCGTGATCGCGATCGATGATTGCCATCTGCATCACTACGGCAAGGCCTTCAAGGCCGGACGCAAGGTCGGCCACGCCAACCTGCGCTGCAAAGACCGTGCGACGCTGCAAGCCCAGATCCTCAAGGTCGAAGCGCTGATCGCCGAGCAATAACCCGAGGATCGGCGGGAACCATTGGTCACCGCCGTCTCTCTGATTGCAGGATGGCAAAGCCTGACTAGGCTTTGGCATGACTCACATTCAATCAGAGGGAAATGCCATGGGTATCATCGGAACCATCTTTATCGGCTTGATCGTCGGCCTGCTGGCGCGTTTCCTCAAGCCTGGCGACGACAGCATGGGCTGGATCATGACCATCCTGCTGGGTATCGCAGGTTCTCTGGTCGCCACCTACGGTGGTCAGGCCCTGGGCATCTACCAGGCAGGTCAAGGCGCAGGCTTTATCGGTGCGCTGATCGGCGCCATCGTGCTGCTGGTGATCTACGGCCTGCTGCGTAAAAAGTAATTAAGCGACAAAGCCCTCTGCGCTGCGCAGGCGCAGAGGGCTAGAATGCTCGCCACCTGTACTTGCCGAGCCTCACCATGCGCCGTCTTCTGTTGACTCTCCTCTTGCTGGGCTCTGGCCTGGCGCACGCTGGCGAACTGCCGGAAACCGACTGGCTCGACCTGATGCCGCTGTCGGACCAGAAAGCCCTCGAAGCCATGCCCGAGATCGACCACAACTCCCCCGAAGCCCAAGGCACGTTCACCGACAAAGGTGGCCTCAAGCAAAGCAAGGGCTTGCCGGCGGTGATGTATTCGACCAAGACCGTGGCCGCCATGAATGGCAAGAGTATCCGCATCGGCGGTTACCCGGTGCCGCTGGAAACCGACGCCAAGGGCCGCAGCACGCTGTTCTTCCTGGTGCCGTACCCAGGCGCCTGCATCCACGTGCCGCCGCCGCCGCCCAACCAGTTGGTGCTGGTGCGCTATCCCAAGGGGTTGAAGCTGGATGACATCTACACGCCGTTGTGGGTTACCGGCACGTTGAAAGTCGAGAAGGTTAATAACGATTTGGCGGATGCGGCGTACGCGCTGGACGCGGGCAAGGTGCGGGCGGTCAAAGAGTCCGATCTTTAATTTGCCGCAGAACCCAATGTGGGAGCGGGCTTGCTCGCGAATGCAGGGTGTCAGTCAGCGCATATGTGGCTGACACGCCGTATTCGCGAGCAAGCCTGCTCCCACATTTTTGATTGGGTTTACACGGCGAGAGGGGTGATGCTTACGCCAAGCGTATGGCTTTCACCGGGCGCCAATGCCACCACATCATCCAGCACATTCGCCGTCTCGATGCACAGCATGCCCTGCCAGCCATCATCGGCCATGTCGTCGAACGCCTTGGCGCGTTCGGTCCATGGGTTCCAGATCACGGTCGAGTTCGAGCCTTGGCTGGTGAGCTGGAGACGACGCTGCCAGTCTTTATCGACAATGCTCAACTGCGCCGGAGTATCCAGGTAGATGCGATCGGTCTCGGCGGTGAAGTGCAGCAGGCCGGATTGCTGTTTGTGGCTCCAGCCGTCGGCGGTGTCGATATAACCCAGCCCGTCCAGGCCTTCGACCTGCACATTGCGCACGTCGCTCACGGCGAAATAGGTGTGCAGCGCCTGGCTGAGGGTCACGGTGTCGGTGCCACGGTTGTGGCTGGTCAGGCGGATATGCAGTTGATCGTCCAGCAGCAGGCTCAGCTTCAGATCGACCTGATGCGGCCAGCCGGGGAAGCCGCCCGCGGGCACCGGCAATACCAGATCGACGCGCAATGCATCGCCTTCGAGTTCGGTTGCGGCCAATTCCCACAGTGCCGTGCGCACAAAGCCATGGGCCCCCGCGGGTTGGTCACTTTGGCGCATCGCCTTCACGCTTTGCGGGTTACGGTCGAATACGCCAAACCACGGCCAGCACACCGGCACGCCGGTACGAATGCCTTTGCCCTGTTTAAACACCGCCTCAGGGTTCGGCCAGATCACTGGCTGCTCGCCCTGGCGCTGGTAACTGAAGATGTGCGCGCCCTGTTGGGCCACCATCACTTCGGCGCCGTTGTGGCGGACGCGCCAGCAGTCCAGCTCGTCGATTTTCAAGGTTTCAACGTGGGGCGTAGGCATAGCAGTGCTCTCTCATGGCAGGCAATGGGGCAATTGACCGTCAAAACCCGGCGATGTTTAACGCGCGCGCGATGGCACCGAGCGGGTACGGCCGCTGCCGTCGATGGCGACAAACACAAATACCGCCTCGGTCACCTTGCGCCATTCGCTGGACAGCGGGTCGTCGCTCCACACCTCGACCATCATCTGGATCGAGCTGCGGCCGATTTCCAGAGCCTGGGTATAGAAGGACAATTGCGCGCCGACCGCCACCGGCACCAGGAACGCCATGCGATCGATCGCCACTGTGGCGACACGTCCGCCGGCCACTTTGCTGGCCATGGCGGTGCCGGCCAGGTCCATCTGCGCGACCAGCCAGCCGCCGAAGATGTCGCCAAAACCGTTGGTTTCACGCGGGAGTGCGGTGATTTGCAGGGCGAGATCGCCTTGCGGGATAGGATCTTCTTGTTCGAGTTCGATCATGCCGAGGGTGCCTCTGACCCGTGACGCTTCATGGGTATTTCAAGTGGATAGCCGTCTCTGGAAAAACGTTTCAGCACCAACATACACCGCTCGATGCGTTTCTCGTAAGGCGTACTAAAGGGAAACTCTGCCAAATCGGCTGGATGGCACCCAACGACGTTTTGGCACAGCAGCCCCTCAAGACAGCGGGTTTGGCGCTTGCACGGGCCGAGTATATCGAGACGCTGGCGCCGCGACGACCTCCCAGCGCTCATTTGGTCGGCAAATCCCGGCTGTAACGCGGCTTTTTCCTGCAACTGTGCTTCTGATGGCTAATAAAGGGAAGAAACGGGGAATAACGCGCGCCTGCGAAGTGTTATTCGGTGGACGCTGTGCTTTTTCAAACGATTTGCTATCTTGCCAGACCCGCCGCAAGTCCCGGGCTTGCCGTCATTACTATAAGAGAACCCTCCCCATGTCCTCCGTGCCCGCAAGCAGCGCGCAACCGTCGCGCCCGCTGACCCGCAACGACTACAAAACCCTGTCGCTGTCTGCCTTGGGCGGGGCGCTGGAATTTTACGACTTCATCATTTTCGTGTTTTTCGCCACCGTGGTCGGAAAACTGTTTTTCCCCCTTGATATGCCGGAATGGCTGCGCATGATGCAGACCTTCGGCATCTTCGCCGCCGGCTACCTGGCTCGTCCATTGGGCGGCATCATCATGGCGCACTTCGGTGACCTGTTGGGCCGCAAGAAGATGTTCACCTTGAGCATCTTCATGATGGCCGTGCCGACCTTGATCATGGGCCTGCTGCCGACCTACGCGCAGATCGGCCTGTGGGCGCCGCTTCTGCTGCTGTTGATGCGCGTCATCCAGGGCGCGGCCATCGGCGGCGAAGTACCGGGCGCCTGGGTGTTCGTCTCTGAACACGTACCGCCGCGCCACATCGGCTATGCCTGCGGCACCCTGACCAGCGGCCTCACCGCCGGCATCCTGTTGGGGTCGCTGGTGGCCACCGCCATCAACTCGCTCTACAGCCCGGAACAAGTGTCCGACTACGCCTGGCGTATCCCGTTCCTGCTGGGCGGCGTGTTTGGCCTGCTCTCGGTGTACCTGCGCCGGTGGCTGCATGAGACGCCGATCTTCGCCGAGATGCAGCAACGCAAAACCTTGGCCGCCGAGCTGCCATTGCGCGCGGTGTTGCGCGACCACCGTGGCGCCATCGTGCTGTCGATGCTGTTGACCTGGTTGCTGTCGGCCGGTGTTGTCGTGGTCATCCTGATGACCCCGACGGTGCTGCAAACCGTCTACCACTTCAGCCCGACCATCGCACTGCAAGCCAACAGCCTGGCCATCGTGACCCTGAGCCTGGGCTGCATCGCTTCCGGCGCCCTGGCTGATCGTTTTGGCGCTGGCCGTGTGCTGGTCATCGGTTGCCTGTTGTTGTTGGCAACATCGTGGACGCTGTACCACAGCCTGATCGATCACCCGAACTGGCTCTTTCCGCTGTACACCCTGACCGGCCTGTTTGTCGGGGTGATCGGCGTGGTGCCTTACGTGATGGTGAAAGCCTTCCCGCCAGTGGTGCGTTTCAGCGGGTTGTCGTTCTCCTACAACGTCGCCTACGCCGTGTTTGGTGGTTTGACGCCGCTGGCGGTGTCGCTGCTGATGAAGGAAAGCCCGATGGGCCCCGCCTACTATGTCGCCGTGCTGTGCGTAATGGGGATGCTGGTGGGTGGCTATCTGTGGAAGCGAGGGCGCTAGAACCTTGTGATGACGCTGTGGCGAGGGCACTCGCTCGCCACAGGGTTTACGGTTGGCCAACGATTACAGAGTATTTCTGAAACACCGCTTCATGCGCTTCAACCTCCTCGCAAGTCCCGGATTTACTGATCTTTCCCCTTCCTGTCAGGTTTTTCACAAATGCTGGCCTTTCATCTAATTGTCACATTGCGGACATAGAGTGTTCACACGGCCTACCGATACTTGGCCCCGATCCAACTATCCCTATCTGCTAGGAGCAAGGCATGAAACTGAAACGTTTGATGGCGGCAATGACTTTTGTCGCTGCTGGCGTTGCGACCGCTAACGCGGTAGCCGCTGGTGTTGACCCGGCAATTCCGGCTTACGCCAAGACCACCGGTGTATCGGGCAACCTGTCCAGCGTTGGTTCCGACACCCTGGCTAACCTGATGACCCTGTGGGCTGAGTCCTATAAAAAGGAATACCCGAACGTCAACATCCAGATTCAGGCTGCCGGCTCCGCCACTGCTCCTCCTGCGCTGACTGAAGGCACCTCCAACCTGGGCCCGATGAGCCGCAAGATGAAGGACACCGAACTGGCGGCCTTCGAGCAGAAGTACGGCTACAAGCCAACCGCGATCCCGGTGGCTGTGGATGCCCTGGCTGTGTTCGTGCACAAGGACAACCCGATCCAGCACCTGACCATGGAACAAGTCGACGCGATCTTCTCCTCGACGCGTCTGTGCGGTGCCAAAGCTGACGTTAAAACCTGGGGCGACCTGGGTGTGACCGGCGACCTGGCCAACAAGCCGGTGCAACTGTTCGGTCGTAACTCGGTATCCGGCACCTACGGCTACTTCAAAGAAGAAGCCCTGTGCAAAGGCGACTACAAGCCAAACGTGAACGAACAACCAGGTTCGGCGTCGGTTGTGCAGTCGATCAGCTCCTCGCTGAACGGCATCGGTTACTCGGGCATCGGTTACAAAACCGCCAGCGTGAAGACCGTGGCCCTGGCCAAGAAAGGCAGCACTGACTTCATCGAAGACAGCGAAGAAAACGCCCTGAACGGCAAATACCCGCTGTCACGCTTCCTCTACGTGTACGTCAACAAAGCCCCGAACAAGCCTCTGGCGCCGCTGGAAGCTGAGTTCGTGAAGCTGGTTCTGTCCAAACAGGGCCAGGAAGTTGTCGTCAAAGACGGCTACATCCCGCTGCCAGCCAAAGTGGCCGCCAAAGCCCTGGCTGACCTGGGTTTGAAAGAAGGCAACTAAGCCTGCGATACCTGGTGTAGATGCATGCTTTTTTGTGGAGCGGGCTTGCCCGCGATGCTGGCGACACGGTGTAGCGTTGAAACCGTATTGATGCCATCGCGGGCAAGCCCGCTCCCACATTAACCGTCTACACCCCTAATTTTTTAGTCCGCTGCCAGCTCTGCTCCGCGGCGGATTTCTTGCGTCACTGCATTGTCATCTTTCTGTCATGCAGGATCGCTAGGGTGTGCGCATGAATGATCTGGCCAATTCCACCATGACGACGACTTCTCCCCCCAAGCGCATTGATTTCAATACGCCTGAGCTGCAACGCAAGCGCCGCATTCGCGCGCTCAAAGATCGCCTGACCCGTTGGTACGTGTTGATCGGCGGCCTCGCCGTCCTCGGCGCCATCACCCTGATTTTCTTCTTTCTTGCCTACGTCGTCGCGCCACTGTTCCAGGGCGCCTCGCTGACCAAGGAAGATGCGCTGACGCCCGCCTGGATGCAGGACGCCGGCAAGCCGTTGATGATCTCCCTCGAAGAGCAGAACCAGGTCGCCATGCGGGTTTCCGACAAGGGCCAGGCGCTGTTCTTTGATGTGGACACCGGCGCCGAGCTCAAGCGTGTTGATTTACCGCTGCCCGCCGGTGCCAGTGTTGCGTCCATTGGTGAAGACCAGCCGGGCAGCCCGCTGGTGATCCTGGGTTTGTCGAATGGCCAGTCCCTGGTGTTCCGCCACACCTATAAGGTGTCTTACCCGGATGGCAAGAAAACCATCACCCCGGCGATTGAATACCCTTACGGCGAAACGCCGATCGTGCTCGACGAGCAGGGTCGCCCGCTGGAGCACGTCGCACTTAATGCCACCGATTCCTCGCTGGTCGTTGCCGGTTCCGCAGGTTCCTACTTGAACGTGCTGAGCCTGAGCCGCGAAGAAAACATGATGACTGGCGAAGTCACCAGCGAGCAGAAGCGTATCGAGCTGCCGCAAATGACCGAGCCGGTAAAGGCGATCTTCATCGACCCACGCCAGCAGTGGCTGTACGTGATCAACGGTCGTGCCCTTGCCGACGTCTTCAGCCTGCGCGAAAAGAGCCTCAATGGTCGCTACAAACTGCTCGAAGACGGTAATGCCGAGATCACCGCCAGCACTCAGCTGGTGGGCGGTATCTCGCTGATCGTGGGTAACTCCAAAGGCGGTCTGGCCCAGTGGTTCATGGCCCGTGACCCGGACGGCGAGCAACGCCTGAAGCAGATCCGTACCTTCCAGATGGGCACCGCGCCCATCGTGGAAATCACCGCTGAAGAACGTCGCAAAGGCTTCACCGCCCTCGACGCGTCCGGCAAGTTCGGCGTGTTCCACAGCACCGCGCACCGCACGCTGCTGGTCGACCCGGTGGTCGATGGCCACGGCGTATTCGGCCTGTCGCCACGCGCCAACCGCGTCATCGTCGAAGCGGGCGGCAAGCTGCAACCGCTGCTGCTGGACAACCCGCACCCGGAAGTGTCCTGGAGCGCGTTGTGGAGCAAGGTCTGGTACGAAAACTACGACGAGCCTAAATACGTCTGGCAATCGACCGCCGCCAACACCGACTTCGAACCCAAGATGAGCCTGGCGCCGCTGACCTTCGGTACCTTGAAGGCCGCGTTCTACGCCATGCTGCTGGCTGCACCGCTGGCCGTTGCTGCGGCGATCTACACCGCCTACTTCATGGCCCCGAGCCTGCGCCGCAAGGTCAAGCCGGTGATCGAACTGATGGAAGCGATGCCGACGGTGATCCTCGGCTTCTTCGCCGGCCTGTTCCTGGCGCCGTATGTCGAAGGGCACTTGCCGGGGATTTTCAGCCTGCTGATGTTGTTGCCGATTGGCATTCTGGTCGCCGGCTTCGTGTTCAGCCGCTTGCCTGAGTCGATCCGCCTGCGCGTTCCGGATGGCTGGGAAAGCGCGATTCTGATCCCGGTGATCCTGTTTGTGGGCTGGCTCTCGCTGTACATGAGCCCGTACCTGGAAACCTGGTTCTTCGGCGGCGACATGCGCATGTGGATCTCTCACGACCTGGGCATCACCTACGACCAGCGCAACGCTCTGGTGGTCGGCCTGGCCATGGGTTTCGCGGTGATCCCGAACATCTACTCCATCGCCGAAGACGCCGTGTTCAGCGTGCCGCGCGGCCTGACCCTGGGCTCCCTGGCCCTGGGCGCCACGCCATGGCAGACCATGACCCGCGTCGTCATCCTGACCGCCAGCCCGGGGATTTTCTCGGCGCTGATGATCGGCATGGGCCGTGCGGTCGGTGAAACCATGATCGTGTTGATGGCCACCGGTAACACGCCGGTGATGGAGATGAACCTGTTCGAAGGCCTGCGCACCCTGGCGGCTAACGTCGCGGTGGAAATGCCCGAGTCGGAAGTCGGCGGCAGCCACTACCGCGTGCTGTTCCTCTCGGCGCTGGTGCTGCTGTTGTTCACCTTCATCATGAACACCCTCGCCGAGCTGATTCGTCAGCGTCTGCGCAAGAAATACTCGTCGCTTTAAGAAAGGTAGAAGTCTGTGAAACAGAACTCCCTGAATGGATGGTTCAAGAGCGGCGCCCCCGGCGTCTGGATCAGCGGTGGCGCGGTGTCCATCGCGGTCATCATGACCATTGGTTTGCTGGCCGTGATTGCCGTGCGTGGCTTGGGCCACTTCTGGCCGGCTGACCTTATCCAGGCCAACTACAACGTGCCGGGCCAGGAAAACCATATCGTCATCGGCGAAGTGGTGCAGAAAGAAGAAGTGCCACGCGAGCGCCTGAAAAGTGCTGGTCTGCCGGTGCCCGACCAAGGCCCGGAATTCATGACCCGCGAGCTGATCAAGGTCGGCAACCGCGACCTGAACGGCAACGACTTCACCTGGATCGTCGGCGAGTGGCTCAAGGACCAGACCAAGCCGGCCAACCTGATGGCCATCGAACGCCGTGAATGGGGCAACTTCTACGGCACCCTGGTCAACGTCAAACAGGACGGCAAGGTCATCGCCGAAGGCGAGGCCGCGTGGCCGGAGCTGCAGGCCCGCGTTGACCGCGTGAACAAGCTGGCGGCGCAACTCAAGAGTCTGGAAAAAACCGACATCGGCGCGATCAATGCCGGGCTGGAGCGTATCCGCCTGCACGGTCGAAAGCTGGAGCTGGAAGGCAAGCTCGACGCTACCGCCCAAGCTGATATGGACTCGGACCGCGCAGAACTGAACAACCGCTACAAGGACATCGAAGCGCGCCTGGCGGACCTGCACACGCAGTTCAACCGCGACAGCCTGACGGCGCGCGACGCTAACGGCAAAGAAGTGGAAATCGGCATCGGCAAGGTGGTGCACGCCTACCAGCCGAACGCCATGGGCACGATGACCAAAATCGGCTTCTACTTCAGCAAGGTCTGGGAATTCCTCAGCGATGACCCACGGGAAGCCAACACCGAAGGCGGGATCTTCCCGGCGATTTTCGGCACCGTGATGATGACCCTGATCATGGCGATGATCGTGACGCCGTTCGGCGTACTGGCGGCGGTGTACCTGCGCGAATATGCCAAGCAGAACACCCTGACGCGGATTATCCGCATTGCGGTGAACAACCTGGCGGGCGTACCGGCCATCGTCTACGGCGTGTTCGGCCTGGGCTTCTTCGTGTATGTGCTGGGTGGCTCGGTTGACCGTCTGTTCTTCGCCGAAGCCCTGCCGGCACCCACGTTCGGTACGCCGGGCCTGCTGTGGGCCTCGCTGACCCTGGCGCTGCTGGCGGTGCCGGTAGTGATCGTGGCCACCGAAGAAGGCCTGGCGCGGATTCCCCGCACCGTGCGCGAGGGTTCGTTGGCACTGGGCGCGACCAAGGCAGAAACGCTGTGGAAGATCGTGCTGCCGATGGCCAGCCCGGCGATGATGACCGGCATGATTCTCGCCGTGGCCCGCGCCGCCGGTGAAGTGGCGCCGCTGATGCTGGTGGGTGTGGTGAAACTGGCGCCGTCGCTGCCGGTGGACGGCAACTACCCGTACCTGCACCTGGACCAGAAGATCATGCACCTGGGCTTCCATATCTATGACGTCGGCTTCCAGAGCCCCAACGTCGAAGCTGCGCGGCCGTTGGTCTACGCCACCGCCTTGCTGCTGGTGCTGGTGATCGCCACGCTCAACTTGTCGGCGGTGTGGATCCGTAACCACCTGCGCGAAAAATACAAGGCGCTGGACAGCTAATTGAAGTGAACGCGTACTAAATGTGGGAGCGGGCTTGCTCGCGAATGCGGTGTATCAGAAACACTTGGGCTGGCTGACAGACCGCATTCGCGAGCAAGCCCGCTCCCACACTGAACCGCGCCGGACACAGATTTGAGATAAACCGCCAGGCCCAATCATGGGGCCATCGGTTCAACGAAACGAATTGGTAGCACAGGGAGCATCCCATGCAACACGAAACCCACACCCACGGCATTAACATGTCGGCCCTGGGTCGCGACAAGCAGAGCCTGAGCCTGGCCCAGGAAACCGTGGCCATCGAAGTGCCGGGCCTGAGCCTGTACTACGGTGAGAAGCAGGCGCTGTTCGACGTCAGCATGAACATCCCCAAGCAGCGCGTGACCGCCTTCATCGGCCCGTCCGGCTGCGGCAAGTCGACGTTGCTGCGCACCTTCAACCGCATGAACGACCTGGTCGACGGTTGCCGTGTAGAAGGCGCGATCAACCTCTACGGCACCAACATCTACCGCAAGGGCGAGGACGTGGCCGAGCTGCGCCGCCGGGTGGGCATGGTGTTTCAGAAGCCCAACCCGTTTCCCAAGACCATCTACGAAAACGTGGTCTACGGCCTGCGCATTCAGGGCATCAACAAAAAACGCATCCTCGACGAGGCCGTTGAATGGGCGCTCAAAGGCGCGGCACTGTGGGATGAGGTCAAGGACCGCCTGCACGAGTCGGCCCTCGGTTTGTCCGGCGGCCAGCAGCAACGTCTGGTGATCGCCCGCACCATCGCCGTGGAGCCGGAAGTGCTGCTGCTTGACGAACCCTGCTCGGCACTCGACCCGATCTCCACATTGAAAGTCGAAGAGCTGATCTACGAACTGAAATCCAAGTTCACCATCGTCATCGTGACCCACAACATGCAACAGGCGGCGCGGGTTTCCGACTACACCGCGTTCATGTACATGGGCAAGCTGGTGGAATTTGGCGACACCGATACCCTGTTCACCAACCCGGCGAAGAAGCAGACCGAAGACTACATCACCGGTCGCTATGGCTAGCCCCAGCTGCACGCCGCACGTTTCAAGCGGCAAGTAAAAGCAGTTTGATCAACGACACACATCAGCTTGCAGCTTGTAGCCTGCGGCTTACAGCTTTTGCGGAGCAAACCCATGATTAGCAAAGAAGGCCTTACCCATCACATCTCCGCGCAGTTCAACGCCGAGCTTGAGGAGGTGCGCAGCCACCTCCTGGCGATGGGCGGGCTGGTGGAGAAGCAAGTCAACGACGCCGTCACCGCGCTGATCGAGGCCGACTCGGGCCTGGCCCAGCAAGTGCGTGAAATCGATGACCAGATCAACCAGATGGAACGCAACATCGACGAAGAATGCCTGCGCATTCTGGCGCGGCGCCAGCCGGCGGCGTCTGACCTGCGTTTGATCATCAGCATCTCCAAGTCGGTGATCGACCTGGAGCGCATCGGTGACGAAGCCACCAAGATCGCCCGTCGCGCCATCCAGTTGTGCGAAGAAGGCGAAGCGCCGCGCGGTTACGTGGAAGTGCGCCACATCGGCGACCAGGTGCGCAACATGGTGCGCGACGCCCTCGACGCTTTTGCCCGCTTCGACGCCGAGCTGGCATTGTCGGTAGCGCAGTACGACAAGACCATCGACCGCGAATACAAGACCGCACTGCGCGAGCTGGCGACCTACATGATGGAAGACCCGCGCTCTATCTCGCGGGTCTTGAACATCATCTGGGTGCTGCGTTCGCTGGAGCGTATCGGCGACCACGCGCGCAATATCTCGGAACTGGTGATTTACCTGGTACGCGGTACCGACGTGCGGCACATGGGCCTCAAGCGCATGAAAGCCGAAGTTGAAGGCACAGCCGATCAAATCCCTAATGTTCCGGGCGAATCTGACGATAAGTAAGGTTGCCCGAGAAATTAACGCCCGGCCTTTGGTCGGGCGTTTTCGTTTGCGGCATCTGAATTTTTTGCGCGGCAGGAACAATAAAGTCCTTCTGTGACCCGCGAGTTTTGGCAAAATGCCATCAGTCAGGCGTTTTGCGTGCCGAAGTTTTTATAGGATGAAGGGTCGATGAGTAAAGTCAGTGTATTGGTGGTGGACGATGCCTCGTTTATCCGCGACCTGGTGAAGAAGTGCCTGCGCAACTACTTTCCGGGGATCAAGATCGAAGATGCGGTGAACGGTAAAAAGGCGCAATCCATCCTGATGCGCGAGACCTTCGACCTGGTGCTGTGCGACTGGGAAATGCCCGAGATGTCAGGCCTGGAGTTGCTGACCTGGTGCCGCGAGCAGGCCCATCTCAAAGCCATGCCGTTCGTGATGGTGACCAGCCGTGGCGACAAGGAAAACGTGGTGCAGGCCATTCAGGCCGGCGTCTCCGGCTACGTCAGCAAGCCGTTCACCAACGAGCAATTGCTGAACAAGGTCAAGCAGGCCCTGCACAAGATCGGTCGCCTCGACGCGCTGATCGCCAGTGCGCCGACCAAAATGAATTCGGCTTTTGGCAACGACTCCCTGAGCGCCCTGACCGGCGGCAAGCCTGAAGCCGTGAAACCGGCGCCGGTGGCTGCGCCAAGCAAAGGCCTGCTCAACAGCCCGCCGGTGCAAACGCCAGCGGCATCGCCGGCCGGCGGCCGTGGCCAAGGCCAGCTGCGCCTGTCCAGCGGCACCCAGCAATGCGTGATCAAAGCGCTGAGCATCAAGGAAGCGCTGCTGGTGGTGCGCCGTGGTGAAGTCCTGCCGCAGGTACTGGAAAGCGCGGTGCTCGACCTTGAGCAAGGCGACAACGCCGAAGTGGCCCGCCTCAACGGCTACCTGCACGCCGTCGTCGCCTACGAGCCCAAGCCCGACAGCGACTGGCTGCAGCTGACCTTCCGGTTTATCGACCAGGACGCGCAGAAACTCGACTACATCTCCCGCCTGATCGCACGCGGCACGGCGCAGAAGCACTTTGTGCCGGGTGCGTGATGACAGCGCAGACGCTGTCGATAAACATCACACACTAAAGGTGGGAGCGGGCTTGCTCGCGAATGCGGACTCTCAGTCATTGAATGCATCGACTGAACCAGCGCTTTCGCGAGCAAGCCCGCTCCCACAGGTTGATTTTCATTGTTTGGCCGAAGGTGCACGGCCATCACCTTTGCAGATCAATCCAGCAACAGCACCTTGGCCAGCACGATCTTCGGCCCTTTCATCTTCTTGATGATGATTCGCAAGCCTTCAACCTCCAGCACTTCTTCCTCTTCCGGCACGCGTTTGAGGGTGTCGTAGATCAGCCCGGCGAGGGTTTCGGCTTCGATGTGGTCCAGGTCGACGCCCAGCAGGCGTTCCACCTTGAACAGCGGCGTGTCGCCACGCACCAGCAGTTTGCCCGGTTGGTAGGCGAGAATGCCGCGTTCGGCCTTGCGGTGTTCGTCCTGGATATCGCCGACCAGCACTTCCAGCACGTCTTCCATGGTCAGGTAGCCGATGATCTTGCCGTCGGCTTCCTCTACCAGAGCAAAGTGCGCGCCGCCTTTGCGGAACTGCTCCAGCAACTGCGACAACGGCATATGGCGCGATACGCGCTCCAGCGGGCGGGTCAGCTCGGCCAGGTTGAACGACTCGGGGATGTGGTCCAGAGCCGCCAGTTCCAGCAGCAAGTCCTTGATGTGCAGCAGGCCGACAAACTCGTTGCGCACCGCGTCATACACCGGGTAGCGGCTGAATTTGTGGCGGCGGAACAGCGCGAGGATTTCCTTGAGCGGGGCGTTGAAGTCGAGGGTGACCAGGTCTTCGCGAGAGTTGGCCCAGTCCACCACTTCCAGTTCGCCCATTTCCACGGCGGAGGCGAGTACACGCATGCCTTGGTCGCTCGGGTCCTGGCCACGGCTGGAGTGCAGGATCAGCTTGAGTTCTTCACGGCTGTAATGGTGCTCATGGTGCGGGCCAGGCTCGCCTTGGCCGGCAATACGCAAGATGGCGTTTGCGCTGGCGTTGAGCAGGTAAATCGCCGGGTACATCGCCCAGTAGAACAGGTACAACGGCACCGCGGTCCACAGCGACAGCAACTCGGGTTTGCGGATGGCCCAGGATTTAGGCGCCAATTCACCCACCACGATGTGCAGGTAGGAGATCACAAAGAAGGCGGCAAAGAACGACACGCCTTTGATCACTTCCGGCGACTCTACGCCCACCGCGCCCAGCAACGGCTCGAGGATATGCGCAAAAGCTGGCTCACCGACCCAGCCCAGGCCCAGGGAGGCCAGGGTGATACCCAGCTGGCAGGCCGACAGGTAGGCGTCGAGCTGGCTGTGCACGGTGCGCAGGATCTGCCCGCGCCAGCCGTTCTTGTGGGCGATGGCCTCGACCCGGGTGGCGCGCAGTTTGACCATGGCGAATTCCGCCGCAACGAAGAAACCGTTGAGCAGTACCAGGATCAGTGCAAAAAGAATCATGCCGAAGTCGGCGAAGAGTGTGGCGAGGGTGATACCAGGGGAAGGGTCCATGATGGGGTTTTGCAGGTTCCGTGTGTTCAATAAGGAGTGACAGAAGGGCCTGTAAGGCAGGCGCAAGTCGGCCAATGTAGCGGCTGACGGGGCGCTTGCCTAGTGCTCGCTGCCGGGCGGGGCAAGGAATGCGTTCCTGGAAACGATGCAAGTCCAGTATGGGAGCTGGCTTGCCTGCGATAGCGGACTGTCAGTTGGCGTATTTTCAGCTGACCCACCGCCATCGCAGGCAAGCCAGCTCCCACACTTAACCCAGCGTCGCTTTCGGGTTATTCATCTGTGCCGATCACCCGCGAACGCGTCACCTGCGTCGGCGGAAAGTGGCAGGTAAACGTGCTGCCATGCCCCAGCACACTGCTGATTTCCAGCCGTGCGCGATGGCGCAACAGCACATGCTTGACGATGGCCAGGCCCAGCCCGGTGCCGCCGGTGTTGGAGTTGCGGCTGGAGTCGACGCGGTAGAAGCGCTCGGTCAGGCGCGGCAAGTGTTTGGCGTCGATGCCGATGCCGGAGTCCTGCACGCTCAGGTGTGCGCCGTGTTCATCGGCCCACCAGCGAATGCGGATATTGCCCTTGTCCTGGGTGTACTTCACGGCGTTGAACACCAGGTTGGAAAACGCGCTGCGCAACTCGCCCTCGCTGCCTTTGAGCAGCACCAGCGGGTCGGCGTCCAGGCTGATCTGCTGCCCGCGCTCGCCGGATAGCGCCTGGGCGTCATTCTTGATGGTCTGCAACAGGCTCTGCACGGCGACGGGATGGTTGTCCGACGGGTAATCGGTGGCCTCAAGCTTGGCCAGCAACAGCAGGTCGTTGAGCAGGGTCTGCATGCGCGAGCCCTGTTGCTGCATTTGCTGCAGGGCGCGGCTCCAGCGCGGGTTGATCTCGTCGACGTTGTCCAGCAGCGTCTCCAGGTAGCCGCAGATCACCGTCAACGGCGTGCGCAGTTCGTGGGAGACGTTGGCGACGAAGTCTTTGCGCATCTGTTCCAGCTGGTGGATGCGGGTCACGTCGCGCACCAGCATCAGGTGCTCGTTGTTGCCGTAGCGCGTCAGGTACAGCTGGATGCGCACGCGGTCATTGGTGGGCGAGGGGATTTCCAGGGCTTCTTCGTAATTGTCCTGCTCGAAGTATTCCTTGAAGCGCGGGTGGCGCACCAGGTTGGTCACCGGCTGGCCGCTGTCCTGGGGCGTCTTGAGGCCCAGCAGGGTTTCGGCGGCGCGGTTCCACCATTCCAGGTTGCCGTCGCTGTCGAGCATGATCACCGCGTCCTTGAGCGCGGCGGTGGACTCCTGCACCCGGTCGATCACCGCCTGCAGGCGCCCGCGAACCCGTTGGTCACGACGTTGCAAGTGGTAGATGCTGTCGAACACCTCGCCCCACAGGCCGTAGCCGTCAGGCGGTGCTTCGTCGGGTTTGTGCTGGCGCAGCCATTCATGCAGGCGCAGCAGCTGTTTGAGGGTCCAGCCCAGGTACAGACCGATGCCGACGGCCAGGCTCCAGCCGTATTGGCCGCTGACCAGGCCGACCACCAGGCAGCCGGTGATCAATAACAGCATGTGGCGGATCAGGGTGCCATGCCAGTTCTGGTTCACAATCGGTCCTTCGGACAGTGAAAATTTTCAGGCTGCAAGCTTCAAGTCAGAGCGGATGGGCTTCAACTCCGCTTGTAGCTAACTGCTTTTAGCTGCTTTCAACCTTTGGTTGAAAACCGATAGCCGGTGCCGCGCACGGTTTGTACCAGATTCTCGTAGGCGTCGCCCAAGGCTTTGCGCAGGCGGCGGATGTGCACGTCGACGGTGCGCTCTTCCACATACACATTGCCGCCCCACACCTGGTCCAACAGTTGGCCACGGGTGTAGGCGCGTTCCTGATGGGTCATGAAAAATTGCAGCAGACGGTATTCGGTCGGGCCCATCTCGGCTGGCTTGCCATCGATGGTCACGCGGTGGCTGATCGGGTCCAGGATCAGGCCGTCGACTTCGATCGGCGCTTCGCCATCGGTAGGGCCAGCACGGCGCAGCACGGCCTTCAGGCGGGCAACCAGCTCGCGTGGGGAAAATGGCTTGGTGATGTAGTCATCGGCGCCAACTTCCAGGCCCTGAATCTTGTTGTCCTCTTCGCCTTTGGCCGTGAGCATGATGATCGGGATGTCCCCGGTCAGCTCGTCACGCTTGAGGCGGCGTGCCAGCTCGATGCCGGAAGTGCCGGGCAGCATCCAGTCCAGCAGGATCAGGTCCGGCTTGCGGTCGACGATAATGGCATGGGCCTGCTGGGAGTTCTCCGCCTCCAGGCAGTCATAGCCGGCCATTTCCAACGCAACGGCGATCATCTCGCGAATGGGCGCTTCGTCGTCAACGATCAGAATGCTCCTGCCAACCATGCCTAAATCCTCTTGTCATTTAACTGTCTTGCGCCGCATTAGATAACGGAATTATTGCAGTCGTGTGACAGTAATTTAGTCGCTTGGGCAATTCTCGGCACTCTGGACTACCCTTTGGGTCCGAATCCTGACAACCACAAAAGGAAGGTTCCGATGACTCACAGTACTTTTTCCTGGAAAGCCCTGCTGGTAACGGCCGCGTTGACGCTGCCGACACTGGCGTTTGCGGCGGAGCCGGCGATGACCAAAGACGGCATGCTGGTGGACCACAAGGGCATGACGCTCTACACCTTTGCCAAGGACTCGGGTGACAAGTCCATGTGCAACGACAAGTGCGCCACCAACTGGCCGCCGTTGATGGCCGAATCCACCGACAAGCCGATGGGCAAGTGGACCGTCATCACCCGTGATGATCAAAAAAGCCAATGGGCCTACAGCGGCAAGCCGCTTTACACCTTCGTGATGGACAAGAAGGCCGGTGACATGACCGGTGACGGCAAAATGGACGGTGCCTGGAAGGTCGCCAAGCCCTGACCACCTGACGGCCAGCGAGCTGGTTGTGGCGAGCAGGCCGGTTAAAGCAACGGGCTTGTTGTGGGCTGAGGGCCTGTCGTGGCGAGCGGGCTTGCCCCGCGTTGGGCTGCGAAGCAGCCCTGAAACCTGACGCCTCGGTCTTTGTGACAAAACACAGTGGCCCTGAGAGGGGCCGCTACGCGGACCAACGCGGGGCAAGCCCGCTCGCCACAACAAGCCCGCTCTCCACAGGGTCAACGAAACGCGTAATCCGCAACGATCCCGACAAAAATTGCCAAGCCGGCCCAGTGGTTGTGCAAAAACGCCTTGAAGCATTTCAGCCGGTCCTTGTCGCGGGTGTACCAGAACTCCCAGGCAAAGCAGCCTGCCGCCGCCAGCAACCCCAGGTGGAACCAGCCGCCCAACTCGAACCGCATACCCGCCAGCACCAGGCAGACCAGCGACAAACCTTGCAACATAAGGATGATCACGCGGTCGGCATCGCCGAACAGAATGGCAGTGGATTTCACGCCGATCTTCAAGTCGTCGTCGCGGTCGGTCATCGCGTAATACGTGTCATAGCCCACCGTCCACAACAGGTTGGCGATGTACAGCAGCCACGCCGTGGCAGGCAGGTGACCGGTCTCAGCGGTGAACGCCATCGGCATGCCCCACGAAAATGCCGCGCCCAGTACCACTTGCGGGTAATAGGTGTAGCGCTTCATGAACGGGTAGCTCGCCGCCAACGCCAGGCCGCCGAGTGACAGCAGGATGGTGGTGGCGTTGGTCAGCAACACCAGCAGGAAGCTGATGCCCATCAGCACCGCAAAAAACACCAGCGCTTCTTTGGAACTGATCTTGCCGCTCACCAGTGGGCGTTGTTCGGTGCGTTTCACGTGGCCGTCGACCTTGCGATCGGCCCAGTCATTGATCACACAGCCACCGGCGCGGGTCAGCACCACGCCGAGCACGAAAATCACGATATTGAGCAGGGACGGCGAGCCCTTGCCGGCAATCCACAGCGCCCACAGCGTCGGCCACAACAGCAGGTAAATGCCGATGGGCTTGTCCATGCGGGTCAACTGAATGAAATCCCAGGCCCTGGGGTTCAGGTGGTTCAGGGACTTGAGCAGACGTTGATACATCAGTAGTTCTCCGCACGGTCATGCAACGCCTGCCAGAAGCCCGGCAGGAAAATTTCCGCCACCAGCACGCTCAGCGACCCGCGATCAAAGCGCGAGCGGCGTCCCCACAACCCGTCGGCCTGATCCGCAGTCGGCAGCCATTGCCGTGGGTAGTGGCACACCTCGATGGCCTGGCGGGTGAAGGCGTGGTCGCAAAACAGCAACTCGCCCAGCGAACGGCTGCCCAGTTCGTCCATGTGCAGCCCGTCGCCTTGCAAGGCACTGCGCGCCGCCACGCTGCGCGCGAACACCCACGGCTGACCATGGCCGCGCAGATACACCTCGCGCACCCAACCGACAGTGGCCGGGGCCAGGTTCAGCGCCGCGCATTCATCGTCGCGCAGCGCTTGCCAACCTTCGAACAGCGGCGTCACGCTGAAGCCATCGTCGGACAGCCCCGTCAGCCGGCGCGTCAGCGAGCCTTCGTCGAACAGCCAGTCAAGGGTCAAGGGCGCTGGCAGTGGGCTCAGAAGGCTCTGGGTCAGCCATTGGCAAGCATCGGGAGGGGCGATTGAGTGCGGCACGGTGAGTCAGTATTGGCAGCAAAAGAGGCGGCGAGCTTACCATGGCATCCTGAGCTTTTGCCGGGCTGAACCGGCCGTTTGCGCCGAACATGCTTGCATCTGCCGGCTCCGATCAGTACAAAACGCCCTGAGCCGCACGGCAACGTTGGTCTATCGACCGTCGGCCAAGATGCCTGGACCCTGAGGAAGCAAGTAATGAAGAAGTGGCAATGTGTAGTCTGCGGCCTGATCTATGACGAAAAAGACGGCTGGCCGGATGACGGTATCGCACCGGGCACCCTGTGGCAGGACGTTCCGGAAGACTGGCTGTGCCCGGACTGCGGCGTGGGCAAAATGGATTTCGAAATGATCGAAATCGGTTAATCGTCGATTTTTGAAACGTACTTCAAGGAGAAAGGAATGAACGCACCTGTCGTGATCATCGGCACAGGATTGGCCGGTTACAACGTGGCCCGGGAGTTTCGCAAGCTCGATAGCGAGACCCCGTTGCTGCTGATCACCGCAGATGACGGGCGCTCCTACTCCAAGCCCATGCTCTCCACCGGCTTTGGCAAGAACAAGGAAGCCGACGGCCTGAGCATGGCCGAACCGGGCGCCATGGCCGAGCAACTCAAGGCCGAAGTGCGCACCCACACCCGCATCAGCGGCATCGACCCGGGCCACAAACGCCTGTGGATCGGCGAGGAAGCGGTGATCTACCGCGACCTGATCCTGGCCTGGGGCGCAGAAACCGTGCGTGTCCCGGTCGAAGGCGACGCGGCTGAGCTGATTTTCCCCATCAACGACCTCGAAGATTACGCACGCTTTCGTGCCGCCGCCGCCGGCAAACGCCGGGTGCTGCTGCTCGGCGCCGGGCTGATCGGCTGTGAGTTCGCCAACGACCTGATCCTTGGCGGCTACGAAATCGACCTGGTGGCGCCGTGCGAGCAGGTCATGCCGACCCTGCTGCACCCGGCGGCAGCCGCTGCCGTGCAGGCCGGGCTGGAAGGCCTTGGCGCGCGTTTCCACCTGGGCCCTGTGCTCAACCGCCTGCAGCGCACGGCTGATGGCCTGGAAGCGCACCTGTCCGACGGTGAAGTGATTCACTGCGACCTGGTGGTTTCGGCCATCGGCCTGCGCCCAAGGGTGGACCTGGCCGCCGCCGCCGGCCTGCAAATCAACCGTGGAATCATGGTCGACCGCCACCTCAAGACTTCCCACGCCAACATCTACGCGTTGGGCGACTGCGCCGAGGTCGATGGCCTGAACCTGCTCTATGTGATGCCGCTGATGAGCTGCGCCCGCGCCCTGGCCCAGACCCTGGCCGGCAACGCCACGGCCGTGAGCTACGGGCCGATGCCGATCACCGTGAAAACCCCGATCTGCCCACTGGTGGTTTCGCCACCGCCACGCGGCACCGAAGGCGTGTGGAGCGTCGAAGGGCAGGGCGCCGACATCAAGGCCTTGTGCCGCGACGCCAGCGGCCGCCTGCTCGGCTACGCGCTGACCGGCAGCGCCGTGATGGAAAAACTGGCCTTGAACAAAGAACTTCCGCCGTTACTGGCGTAAATACCGGTCGTTCTGTCGGAATCAGCACGTTCTTACCTCTATAAAGGTCGCCACGAGACTGGCGGAGCGTGCGAGGGCATGCCATCCTCACTCCCGTCTGCCGCAGAGTAGAGCCTGCGGCGCCTTGGGCGCTGCTCCACAAGAGAGCAGCACGGACATAACAACAAAAAACCGTCAAAGAGGCTTCACTTATGCGTAAACCAGAACTCGCAGCCGCCATCGCTGAAAAAGCGGATCTCACCAAAGAACAGGCCAACCGCGTACTCAACGCCGTTCTCGAAGAAATCACCGGCGCCCTGCACCGCAAGGACAGCGTCACACTGGTTGGATTCGGCACCTTCCTGCAACGCCACCGCGGCGCCCGCACCGGCAAAAACCCGCAAACCGGTGAGCCGGTGAAGATCAAGGCCAGCAACACCGTTGCGTTCAAGCCGGGCAAGTCGCTCAAAGACAGCGTCAACCCGTAAGAGCGGTACCGTCTGAAGGGAGGCGGGTTGGAAAAAAATGGGCACGCCGACTGGGTCGGGTGCCCATTTTTTGGATAGGAATCAGGCTTCCATGAAGTCGTCGTATTCCCGATAGTGATTGATTGCTCGGATCAAAATATCACTATCTGGCGCCTTAACCTTCTTTTGAATAACTTCGAATATGGCTTGAAGCGTTTGCACATCCAGCCAGGTTTCGACGTTTTCTTTTTCCAAGGACTTGGGGATAAGCTCGCCGGCAGAATTCTCGACTGTTTTATCGTCTTCCTCGAGATCGTCAATTTCGTCCTCGGAAATGAGGTAGAAAATTGCTTTCTCTGGTTCTTCTTCCCATTTATCCAGGTTGGTATAGACCCAGTCGTTATCGGTATGGGAGTTGACGGTGCTGAACAGGTTGGTGATGCCTTGCATCTTTTTCATCAGTAACTCCTCATTTTCTACAAGATGACCCGCCACCCCAGGTTTTTCTGCCGCCTACTCGTTTTCCGTTACGGCCTTTCGGGTGGTAGTCGCCGTGACGGTTTTTGTGGTCTTCGTGACTGACCAGCTGCAAATTGCCACCTACTACAGGGTGGTGATGCCAGGTCGAGCCCTTCATTGCTGTTGTTCTGAACTTGCCATTTTTCTTCGGCGCAACCCATTTTGAGATGCCTGGGTGTTTTGCTTCGACACTTGCTTGCAATGCGGGATCGTTCTTCATCGCGTAATGCAGTTGTCTGTTGGATTCGGCGAAATGTACAGAGTCCTTTGAGCGCCAGATTTCTTTGTTGATGTGGGCTTCGTACGATACGTCATAGACCCCTGGATTTGAGCTGGCCCATCCCCAAGGGTCGATCCATGAGACCGGGTTCGGCCCATATTGATAGAAGTTATGACCCCCGGCTAGCCCGATGGGATCCGGCGTCGTAAACCGCCCCACATCCGGATCATAAAACCTGAACGTATTGAAATGCAGCCCCGTCTCCCGGTCCAGATACTGTCCCTGAAACCGTAGATTTTGTTCCTCGATGTAATAAGGTTCGCGCGCCTCTTCCAGCGTGTTGCCCCAGACCCGATAAGTCGCTTGCCAGACGCTGTGTCCGTCAGCTTCGGTCAGTTGCTCCGGCAACCCGTTCAGGTCGTTGTGGTAGTAACGAATTTTCTGCAGTGGGCCGTCACCGTCGACGCGGGCCAACGGTTGATAGCCGCCGTCGTCTTCATACACATAAAGACTGGTTTGACTGTGCTTGTGCTCCTGCAACAACCGCAGCCCATCCCACGTGAACCGGGTTTCCCCCAACGGATACCCATCGCTGCCATGCTCGGTTTTTTCAACCCGTCGCCCCAGCGGGTCGTAGACCATCCTGACCACGCTGCCGCTTTCATTACGCACTTCAACCAACCGGCTTTCTGCGTCATACACAAACCGCTGCACGCCGCGTTTGGCGCTGCGTTTTTCGATCATCCGTCCAAACGCATCGTAGCGATAACGCTTGTCCTGATAGGTCAGCAGCTTGTTATGCACCACTAACCCGGCGCCCGTCTGCGGGCCGTCGATCAGGTTGTCGGCGGGGTCGTATTCGAACTGCTTTTGCGTCGCCGCAGGCATCAGCGATGGCTGGCTGTTAAGGCGGCGTTGACGTGAGCGCAGGCGGCCGCTGCGGTCGCGTTCGAAATCGCTGATCACCTGGCCGTCGAGGTTGATCTGGTGCAGGTGGCCGCTGCCGTAGTACAGGCGCTTGAGCCAGCGCCCGTCCGGCAGTTGGGTCTGGATCAGGTTTTCGAGTTCGTCGTAGTGATGTTGCAGCTTGCCGCCGGCACTCGCTCGGCGAGCAACTGACCGTGGACGTCGTAGGCGAAGCGCAGGGCTTGGGAATTGCCAAAGGGTAGGGATTTATTTGATTGTAAATTTAAATGTTTCCCACTTAACTGCTCATCAGCAAGCTTGGGTGATGGTATGGAAGGTCTTTTTATCTTCATCAAAAAAAAGGTAAGCCTGTGCGCTGTCGTGGCTCAATTCGCTAATGTCGAGCTGCCCCACGAAAACCATCGGCTTTCCGCTTTCTATTGGCCATTCGGGGCTTTGAAGCCATTTTGGCTGTGTTTTCAAACACCGAAAATCAGTTTTTATTTTTTCCTTCAACCACGACTGCAAATCTTTCGGACTCAGATTTTTTTGCTCTTCGATTAGGTTCGATAGATAGTCGGATGATAGGGACAGCCACTTTGGTTGAACTTTTAGCGTCAGGTTAAATAGATTTTCGTACTTTTTTTCCACCGTGTGAGTAATGCCATGCTTGCTCAGAACACCTGACAGAAGCGTTTGAACATTGTAAATGCACTCAAAATTTCGAAAGTCCTGACTGATTGCATAGGTATAGAGATCAGGTTCACTGACGTACGCTGGCAAGTTTTTCTCATCTTTCAGCAACGCTTCGACAGTTGCATCTGCGTAGACTTTTTCTTCGAATTCCTTGGGTGAAATAGAGCCTTCGACGAATTTTTTAATGATGTCTATAGCGGTCATTACTTGCTTCCTAACTGTCTGAATTCATCCAGTGCTGCGTGCTGCTCGCGAGTGACCTCACGCAGGTTTCGAGGATTGTTCACATCCCTACCACCGTTTCTTTGAGGGTTGTGGTGATGCAATTCCATTGAGTTGCCGTTGGCGTCCAGGGGTGCCGAACCACGCTTCATACGGCTCATGTTAGACGGACTGAATTCGCCAGATGTTTTTGAAGCTTCATAGCGGTTTTTCCAATACCGATTTCTTACCACATCCCAAGCCGGAGCTTTGCCGTTAGGCAACGGTTTGTCTATGGCTTGGCCGCGTTTCCAGCGTTTGAACTGAACGCAACTCCAACCCCAAGGATCGATCCAGCCGACGGGATTTGGGCTGTATTGATAGAGGTTCAGTCCTCCCGCCAACCCAATCGGATCCGGCGTCGTAAACCGCCCCACATCCGGATCATAAAACCTGAACGTATTGAAATGCAGCCCCGTCTCCCGGTCCAGATACTGGCCCTGAAACCGTAGATTTTGTTCCTCAATGTAATAAGGCTCGCGCGCCTCTTCCAGCGTGTTGCCCCAGACCCGATAAGTCGCTTGCCAGACGCTGTGTCCGTCAGCTTCGGTCAGTTGCTCCGGCAACCCGTTCAGGTCGTTGTGGTAGTAACGAATCTTCTGCAACGGCCCGGCACCGTCGACGCGAGCCAACGGTTGATAGCCGCCGTCGTCTTCATACACATAAAGACTGGTTTGACTGTGCTTGTGCTCCTGCAACAACCGCAGCCCATCCCACGTGAACCGGGTTTCCCCCAACGGATACCCATCGCTGCCATGCTCGGTTTTTTCAACCCGTCGCCCCAGCGGGTCGTAGACCATCCTGACCACGCTGCCGCTTTCATTACGCACTTCAACCAACCGGCTTTCTGCGTCATACACAAACCGCTGCACGCCGCGTTTGGCGCTGCGTTTTTCGATCATCCGTCCAAACGCATCGTAGCGATAACGCTTGTCCTGATAGGTCAGCAGCTTGTTATGCACCACTAACCCGGCGCCCGTCTGCGGGCCGTCGAGCAGGTTGGCGGCGGCGTCGTAGGCGAAGGTTTCGCGCTGGCCGTGCAGGTTGTCCTGGCTGGCGATGATGCGGCCGGTGGCGTCGTAGTGAAGCAGTTGGCGGTGTTGTGCCGCGGGTTGCTGGTCGAGTTTGCCGATCAGGTTGTCGGCGGGGTCGTACTCGAACTGCTTTTGCACCGCTGCGGGCATCAGCGATGGCTGGCTGTTAAGGCGGCGTTGGCGTGAGCGCAGGCGGCCGCTGCGGTCGTATTCGCTGCGGGTGCTGAGCTGGCCTTGGGTGCGCAGCACTTCGCGGTGCAGGCGGTCGCGTTCGAAATCGCTGATCACCTGGCCGTCGAGGTTGATCTGGTGCAGGTGGCCGCTGCCGTAGTACAGGCGATTGAGCCAGCGCCCGTCCGGCAGTTGGGTCTGGATCAGGTTGCCGAGTTCGTCGTAGTGATGTTGCAGCTTGCCGCCGGCACTTTGTTCGGCAAGCAACTGGCCGACAGCATCGTAGGCGAAACCCAACGCCTGGGCATTGCCTTGCAGATCAGTGAAGGTGACCGCCGTGAGCTGATCCACCGCATCGTAGCTGTACTCAGTGCGGCCATCGTCGGTGGTCTTGGCGACCAGTCGGCCGACCGCATCACGCTCCAGCCGATGAACGATGGGCGCTGGCGGCGTTTCGGGGACCACCGCCAAGCCATTGCCATATGGCGCCGGAACGGCAGTCACCGCTGTGATGTTGTCCAGCCGGTCGTAGTCGTAGCGCTTGGCGCTGCCGTCGAGGTCTTGCTGTTCAGCCAGCCGATCGCCGGCATCCCACGCAAACCGATAGCTTTCACCGTTCTCATTGACCAACGCTTGCAGCCGCCCGTAGCTGTCGTAGCCGAACTGCACCTGGCGACCATGGGCGTCGGTGCGCTGGCGCACCTGGCCACGCCGGTTATGTTGATAGAGCGTGGTGTGCCCGGCGGGATCGGTATAGCCCACCAACTGCCCGCTGGCATCGCGCTGGAAATGTTCGGTGCGGCCGTCCGGCAGTTGGCTGCTGAGCAATCGGCCCTGGGCGTCGTAGCTGAATTGGGTACGTTCACCGAGGGCATCGGTGATGAACTGCAAATAACCGCGCTCGTCGTAGCTGAAGCGCGTTGGGTAGCCCGAGCAATCAATATGCTCGACCAGTTGCCCGAACGGGTTCCAGCGCAGTTGTTTGCTTTTGCCGGTGGCGTCGATGATTTCCACGACCTGGCCGTGGGCGTCATAACGATAGCGGGTGATGTAACCCAGCGGATCGGTCTCGGCGATGCAGTTGCCGCGCGGGTCATAGCGATACTGCCAACTGTTGTCGGCGGCGTCGGTCTCCACCAGCGGTAACGCCCAGTGCTCCAGCCATAAGGTGGAGTCGCTGCGCCCGAGCGGGTCGGTTTCGCCAATCAGGTTGCCACTCTCATCGTAGCTGTACTCATAGCGGCCGCCTTGCGGGTCGGTGGCGCTGAGTAACTGGCGTTCGTCGTTCCATTCGAACAGCCAGGTCTGGCCGAGTTTGTCGCTGTATTGAATGATCTGGTACTGAGTGTTCCAGTGCCGAGTGCTGACGCGTTGCAAACCGTCGGTGATGCGGGTCAGGCCCGCCTGCAAGTCGTAGTCGAACTGGTAGGCGTCGCCCTCATCGGTCCAGTGCCGGACCACACGCCATTCCAGGCCTTCAATCAACGCCCACTCATAGAAGCAGCGCAACCCGGTGGGCAATTGATGCTCAACCATGCGCCGCCCGGCATCGTAGGCGAAGCGTCGCTGCACCTGGCCGGTTGCGTCGCGCACCTGTGCCAGATTGCCCTCGGCGTCATAGCCGTAGCTCACGAGCACTTCGCGACGTTGATCCGGGTAGAGGCGCTCAATATGAGCCACATGACCCTGATCACGGATCAGCTCAACCTGAACCAGATCGAACGTATCGCGCAGTCGCAACAGGCGCCCGGCGGCGTCATAGTCGAGATAAATGCGGTTGTCGTTACGGTCACCCACCTGGCTCAGGCGCAGTCGCGACGGGTTTGCCGGTGTCGGCTCGAACAAGCGGTACACGCCGTCGTCGCTTTCGATCAGCAATTGCCCGTTGAGGTGTCGCCGCACCGCAAGCCCTTCACCGGCGCTGAACACCGCGCCGCCCAACGGAATCGAACCCATGTCGATGGGCCGGCCCTGCTCGTCGGTATACACGAGCGTTTCGCCGCCCTCGGGATGCGGCTGAATGTCGACGCACACCTCGAAGGCCACACTCCAACCGGCACCGAACAGGCTGCCTTGGCGTTCGTCGCGGCTGTTGTAAAAGCGCTGCCAGCCGATCGGCAAGATGCCAGGCAGCACGAAATCCAGTTCCTCGACATCGCCGAGTATCTTCGCGCCCGTCGCAGCATGCACCGGGTTCGACGAGCCCATCGCGGCGTTGGCCGCAGCTCCCATCGCACTGCTGATTGCCATCGAGGTCGCGCCGCTGACCAACATGCACGGCAACTTGCTGAAGAACTTGCCCTTGCTGCCCTTGAGCATCAACAACGCCGTGACCGCCAGGCCGACACCCGGGGTCTTGCCGCTGCGAATTTCACGCACCACCACCGAACCGCCGCCGATGGCCACGTTGGATGAGATCAAGCCGGACGACACCACCGTCGCATCGCAGGTGCTGCGATCACCACTGCGCACGGCGGGTTGGCCGTTGATCGTGACCTTTTCCGAACCTTCGGCAAGAAACTGCGGCGGCATTGGCGGGTGCTTCATGCACACGACCAGGTCCAGCGGCTTCGGCACAGCGCCCGGTGCGGGCGTCGCGACGGTGGGGCGCCACATCTGCGAGAAGAAACCTTCGGCCATGTCCAGGTAGCTGGGTTCTGGTTCAGGCTTGGACGCTTCCAGCTCGGTGCCGGCCGGTGTGACATGGGAGCTGATCGCCCCGGCCGCGCGGGCGGCAGGCAGGTTATTGGTGAGGGTATCGGTGGAACCGGTGAGAATGTTCGCCTGCACCGAGGGCGGAAACAGGGCGTTGCTAAAGGCATCGCATATCTTGGTCAGGCCTTTGTCCGCGCCACTCTTGCTCATGGCAAGGCCGACAATCGTGCCCACTACCGCGCCCAGCACGAAGCAGCCGAGGCCGCCGGTGGCCACAGTAATGCTGGTGGCTGCCACCACGGCAGCGGTCGCCACCGCAGTGATCGCGATATTGGCCGCCACTTCCAACACACCACCGAGGATGTCCGCCATCATCGAGGTGTGGGACAGCGCATCGCCCATTCGGGCCGCCCATAACGCGTCAGACATGCAGGCCGCTCATCAAGAAATAGCGTCGAACGACAGCGAATTTTTTATCAATGCCCAGTGCGCCGCCTCGGCATCCCCAAGCGTGTCAGCCTTCACATAACTCAAGGCGAGCATCTTGCGTGTGCCCGGCAGCACTGGAACACCCTGGTATTGCCCAGCTGGACTTATCAGCGCCATAGCCTTGGGCAACCCTTAGCCATAGAAGTAATCAAAAAAGCGTTCGAAATTTTCCGTTCCGAGCAAAGGGCTGACCTCCTCAATCAACCGCTCTCTAAAGGCCGTCGATAGCGTATCGTCATCGTTATAGATACCAAAAATATCGTACTCGCCATGGACGATCTCAATCAGTTTGGCAAACGCCAAAAAGAAATCGGCCAGTGTATCGGCGATCTTGAAAGGGTCGACCGCGTCGTAGCTCGCCCACACGGGTGTACCAATGGTGCTCGTGATTGCAATGATGGGTTTACCGCCACCCATATCATCCATAAGCACTAAGTAATCATCGAGCCAGTCCTCGTTGATTTCTGTTTTGTTCGAATCGCCCATCCATTTATAGCCAACCTGGGCATCTTCTATCTTGCTCAAATCGAAGAAGCAGATTGGCGTGGTACCGGTTTCAATCTCCACGTCGACCGGTTCGCAATTATCGTAGAAATAGTCAGTCTCGGCAGAGTGGGCCAGTGTCTTTGGCCATTTGGCGTTTGCCTGTCGGTTGGTTTCAAAGCTGCCCTCAAGATCAAATTTCTTGTGGACCCGGCGCAGTTCATTGAATGAATTATCTAGTGCGCTCATGTCTTCTCCAGCAGAAAATTATTTACCACAGCCCGGCTTTCCGGGAGTGTTAACACGGTCGATCAATCGTCCCTTGCTTGCCCTGGTATAGCTCTTACGGTGTCCTTGAGGGCTATTCATATGCTCGTCTACACCACTGGGGTGTTTGGCGTTCTGCAAGAATACGATGTTCCTCGGGTCACCTTTCCACGCCGGGCCCAATGCACCATTGCCCTTGACGCTATTGATATGGTGTCCGGTATACCCTGCTTTTGACATCTTAGAATTGAGTTGAGCATTGTTCGTGGTGTTCTTGATCATTTCGCGTTCGGGGGCTGTCCAATTTCTTGATCCGCCACCACGTGCTACCAACTCTCGTTCCTGCCCCCATGCCCGGTTGATCGCCGTTGCACGATCACCGGCTTCCGGTGTGATAGATGCCTTGGGTTTGTAACGCATCAAGTCTTCCGGACTTAATCCGTAAGGGTCGATCCAGGTCTGTGGATTGGTTGAGTACAGGTAAAGGTTTAGCCCCCCTGCGAGCCCGATGGGATCGGGAGTAGTGAAGCGGCCGATATCCGGGTCATAGAAGCGGAATATGTTGTGATGCAGGCCGGTTTCTCTGTCCAGGTACTGGCCTTGGAACCTCAGGTTTTGTTCTTCGATATAGTAGGGTTCACGTGTTTCCTGAACTGTATTTCCCCAAATCTGATAGCTGGCATGCCAGACGGTCTGACCTTCTGCTTCCGAGAGCAGCTCGGGCAGGCCATTGAGGTCATTGTGGTAATAGCGGACTTTCTGCTGGGCGCCGCTACCATCAACGCGTGCCAGCGGTTCGTGGCCTTCGTCCTTGTAGATGTAAAGGCTGGTCTGGGCATGCTTGTGTTCCTGGAGCAAGCGCAGTCCGTCCCAGGTGAAGCGGGTCTCGCTCAACAAATAGCCATTCCCATCGTGGGTGGCCTTGGCTGTTCGTCTTCCTAAGGGGTCATAGGTCATCCTGACGACTGACCGCTGCCCGCCGTGCTCGTTGTGCACTTCAATCAAGCGATGTTCGGCGTCATAGGTGAAGCGCTGGACACCACGATTGGCGCTGCGTTTTTCGATCATTCGACCGAAACCGTCGTAACGATAACGTTTGTCCTGAAACGTCAGGAGTTTGTTGTGCTGCACCAGCCCCGCCCCAGGTCGCGGGCCGTCGAGAAGGTTCGCGGCTGCATCGTAGGAACAGGTTTCGCGCTGGCCCACGAGATTGTCTTGGCTGGCGACTACCCGGTCGGTGGCGTCGTAGTGCAGCAGTTGTCTGCGCTGGCCGCTAGACTGTTGCTCAAGTTTGCCAATTAGATTATCGGCGGGGTCGTACTCGAACTGCTTCTGTACCGCTGCAGGAAGTACTGATCCCCGAGTGATCTGGCCTCGCTCACGAGCGCGCAAGCGCCCACAGCGGTCATAATAGTGACGAGTGCTGAGGTGGCCCTGGGTACGTAGTACTTCGCGGTGCAGGCGGTCGCGCTCGAAGTCGCTGATGACCTGCCCGTCGAGGTTGATCTGATGGAGGTGCCCACTGCCGTAGTGCAGCCGATTGAGCCAGCGTCCGTCAGGCAAGTGAGTTTGGCTCAGGTTTCCAAGTTCGTCGTAATGATGCTGAAGTACTCCTGCGGCGCTCCTCTCTTCGATCAGTTGACCAACCGTGTCGTAGCCGAAGTTGATCGTTTGGTGCTCACCGGCATTGTCGGTAAACGTGATGGCCTTGAGTTGGTCCAGCGAGTCGTAGGTGTATTCCGTTCGTCCATCATCGGTGACCTTTGCCACCAGACGCCCTGACGCGTCGCGCTCAAAGCAATGCACGATAGGTGCTTCGGGCGTTATTGAGACCAGTGCCATCCCGCTACCGTGAGGTGCTGGAATAGCTTCCATCCGTGTGATGTTGTTCAGTGCGTCATAGTGATAGCGGCGCACGCTACCATCCAAGTCTTGCTGTTCAGCTACGCGGTCGTTGGCATCCCAGGCGATGCGATATCGCTCACCGTTTTCGTTGGTCAGGGTTTGAAGGCGGCCATAGCTGTCGTAGGCAAAGTTAACTTGGCGCCCGTGCGCATCGAGGCGTTGGCAAACCTGCCCCTGGCGATTCCGTTGATAGTACGTAGAGTGCCCGGCGAAGTCGGTATGGGCGATCAATTGACCGCTGCCATCGCGTTGGAAATGTTCAACGCGGCCGTCAGGCAGCTCGGTACTCAGCACCAGGCCCCGCACATCGCAAACAAAGGTCGTTCGTTCACCCAGTGCATCGGTGATGGCTTGCAAATAGCCTCTTTCGTCGTAATTGAAACGAGTCGGGTAACCGGAGCAGTCAATATGCTCAATGAGCTGGCCGAAGGGGTTCCAACGCAGCTTTTTACTTTTTCCGGCCGCATCGATGATCTCCACCAATTGCCCGCAATTGTCATAACGATATTGCGTGACGTGGCCCTGAGGGTCCGTCTCAGCGATGCAGTTACCTCGTTGGTCGTAGCGCCACTGCCAGGAGTTTCCCTCACTGTCAGTGCCTGATACCGGCAACGCCCAATGTTCCAGCCAGGTTGTGGACTCGTTGCGCCCCAGTGGATCGAGGCTGCCAGTCAAGTTACCGGTATCGTCATAACTGAGTTCGTAGCGCCCACCTTGGGGATCCGTTGCACCGATGAACTGGCGTTCTTCGTTCCAATCGAAAAGCCAGGTCTGATCGAGCGCATCGGTGAACTGGATAATTTGAAACTGACGATTCCATTTGCGCGTACTGACCCGGCCAAGGCCGTCGGTGATACGGGTAGTTCCCGACTTCAGGTCATAGTCGAAGCGATAGAGGTCGCCATCCTCTGTCCAATGCTGGACAACCCGCCACTCCAAGTCGTCTATGCAGGCCCATTGGTAAAAACAGCGTAGGCCAGCGGGCAATTGATGCTCAATCATCCGTCGCCCGGTGTCGTAGGCAAAGCGGCGCTGGACCTGGCCGCTCGCATCACGGACTTCAGCCAAATCCGTGCTGGTAGTGTAGGAATAATTAACCAACACCTCGCGTCGTTGATCGCTATAGAGGCGTTCGACTTGGCTCAGGCGGCCCAGGTGATAGCTCAGCTCGATACGAACTTGGTCCAGCGTGTCACGAAGGTGTTTCAGTCGACCGCTATTGTCATAGTCCAGGTAAATACGGTTGTCGTTGCGGTCGCCCAGTTGCGCCAGCCGCAGCCGTGCAGGCGCCTGCGGGGTGGGTTCGAACAAGCGATACACACCATCGGCGCTTTCAATCAGCAATTGACCATTGCTATTCCTTCGTACGGCAAGCCCCTCACCTGTGCTGAATACTGCACTTCCAAGAGCAATTGAGCCCATGTCGATGCGGCGTCCCTGCTCATCAATGTAGAGCAATCGGTCGCCACCATCCGGATGCTCAAGAACCTGCACGCTGATTTCGTAGGCAACGCTCCAGCCTGCGCCAAACAAACCGTCTCGTCGCTCGTCGCGACTGTTGTAGACGCGCTGCCACTCAATGGGCAGTGTTCCCGGCAAGACAAAGTCCAGTTCATCTTCGGCGCCGAGAACTTTGGCGCCTGTTGCCGCATGAACAGGATTGGGTGAGCCAATGGCGGCATTGGCCACGGCGTTGACTGCCTGGCTGACTGCATAGGAACTCACGCCACCAAGCAACATGCAGGGTAGGTTGCTGAGAAACTTGCCTTTGCTACCTTTAAGCATCATTAGCGCGGTAACAGCCAGACCGACACCTGGCGTCTTACCACTGCGAATTTCACGCACAACGACTGAACCGCCGCCGATGGTCACGTCTGGCGATATAAGACCGGACGATACGACGGTCGCATCGCATGTACTGCGGTCGCCGCTACGTACGGCGGGTTGGCTATTGACCGTAACCTTTTCTGAGCCCTCGGCGAGGAGCTGCGGTGGCATCGGCGGATGCTTCATGCAGGTCACCAGGTCCAGCGGTTTTGGTACAGCACCGGGTGCAGGGGTTGCGACCGTGGGGCGCCACATCTGCGAGAAAAAACCCTTGGCCATATCCAGATAGCTCGGATCTTCGGGGTTCTCCTGAGCGGCTGGCGGTTGCTCACTTTCCGTGCCCGAGGGGGAGACATGGGACGGCACCGCTCCAGCCGCTCTGGCAGCGGGTGTCGAATTGATCAACGTATCGGTAGAACCGCTAAGTATCGTGGCCATGACCATGGGGGGAAACAGCGCGTTAGCGATGCCCTCACACATGTTACTCAGACCTTTGTCAGCCCCTGTCTTGCTCATGGCAAGGCCAACCACCACACCAACCACTGCGCCAAGTAGGCAGGCACCCAGGCCTCCCGTCGCGACGGTGATACCGGTAGCGGCCACCACGGCAGCGGTCGCCACCGCAGTGATCGCGATATTGGCCGCCACTTCCAACACACCACCGAGGATGTCCGCCATCATCGAGGTGTGGGAAAGCGCATCGCCCATTCGGGCCGCCCATAACGCGTCAGACATGCAGGCCGCTCATCAAGAAATAGCGTCGAACGACAGCGAATTTTTTATCAATGCCCAATGCGCCGCTTCCGCATCACCAAGCGTGTCAGCCTTCACATAACTCAAGGCGAGCATCTTGCGCGTACCCGGCAGCACCAGCGCCAACTGGTACTGGAACACCTTGTCATTGCCCTTGTTGAACTGGCTGCGCAGCTCAATGCCTTCCACCTCTTGGGCTGCACCCAAACGCACGGAAACGCTCGGCTGGCAGCGCAGGTCCTGAACCTGTTTTTCAAGGCGCTTGAGCTGGTCATCGAAGTTGCTGTGCAGGGTCTCGCCTTCGGCGAGAAAGCTGCGGCTGATGATCAATGAAGTGCCCAGTTCGGGAAACTTGAGGATATTGATCGACGCGTCCTGCAGCTCGCCGGCAGGCAGTTGGAACTGGAATTCGTTGATTCGGTACGTCATGGCAAACGGGTCTCGTCAGGAGCTTTTAGGCGCGGGGAAGACGGCTTCAATATTGGCGTCGATGCTTTTTTTGATGCCCTGGCCATCGGGCGTGGCGCCGGGGCCGTGGTCGTTATTCAGATGCAGTACGCCGCCGGTGTTGAACTCGGCATCGCCGCTGGCATAAAAGCTGATATTCACGCCGGTGAGGTTGATCTGCCCACTGGCGTTCAGCTCCAGGATGCTTTTGCCGCAGACCAGGCGCAGGTTTTCACCCACTTCGATGATGTAGCTCTGGCTGATGCTGTCGGTCTTCCTCTGACCGACCAAGAGGACGTCCTGCTGCTTGACGATGCGCGTACGGTTATTCCCGATGGTCACCGTCTCGTTATGCCCGATGCTCTTGTTGCGGTCATGCCCCACCGAGTGGCTTTCATCCACCTCCACCACGATGTCCTGATTGCGCTCGGCATGGATATACAACTGCTCCAGACCCTTCTTGTCCTCCATGCGGATTTCATTGAAGTTGGCCGGCGTGCCGCCCTTGCTCGAACGGCTTTTCATGCCGCTCTGTGTGGCGTTTTCCGGCAGGTCGTAAGGCACCGTCTGCTCGGCGTTGTACACCCGGCCGGTGATGATCGGCCGGTCCGGGTCTCCTTCCAGAAAGCTCACGATCACTTCCTGGCCGATCCGCGGGATCTGCATCGAGCCCCAGTTTTTACCGGCCCAGGATTGCGATACACGAATCCAGCACGAGCTGTTTTCGTTGGATTGGTCGTGGCGGTCCCAGTAGAAGTGCACCTTTACGCGGCCGTATTGGTCGGTCCAGATTTCTTCGCCTTTGGGGCCGACCACCAAGGCGGTCTGCGGGCCTTTGACGATGGGTCTGTGGGTGTTTGCCAGCGGTCGGAAGCTTTGCTGGGCGTCGATGCACGTCAGGCTGCTTTCGAATTGCGCCGAACCCGAGCCGCCGCCGCTTTCCAGGCTTTCCTGAACGATGTAATAGCGACAGCCGACAATCAGGTATTCGCGGTTCTGGTCCTGGCGGCTGAAACCGGTGAGGCTGAACAAATGGCCTGAACCGAGGCCACGCGCATTGCCGCTGAACTCGATCTGTTCATGCAGGGTTTGCAAGGCTTCGATGCGAGTGCGCGCATAGTGCTCGCCGTCTTCGCTTTGCACATAGGTGCCGGGGTAGTCGTACAGCGGATAGTCGCCGGCAGTGTGCGGGCGCGGCATCGCCGAGCGCACGTCGATGCTGGCGCTGGGGCGCTGGAAGTCATAGTCGTTAAGCTCCAGTGAGCCCGGTTGCACTTCGTGCGCCAGGTGCCAGTTGTGCATGTGGTCGCGTTCGCGCTGCTGCTCGTCCTTGGGGTAATACGGAATCGACGCGTAGCCCGGCACCGTGGTGTGGGCGCCATAGGCGTCGGCCAGCACCAGCACATGGCGGTCCGGCTCATGGCGGAAGAAGTAGTAGATGCCTTCCTGTTCCATCAAGCGGCTGACGAAATCGAAGCTGGTCTCGCGGTACTGCACGCAGTATTCCCACTCGCGGTACGGGCGGCTCAGGGCGTCTTCGAAGTCGGAAAAACCCAAGTCGCGAAACACCTGCTTGATGATCTGCGGGATGCTCTGGTTCTGGAAAATCCGGCAATCCGAGGTGCGGCTCAGCAGCCAGAACCACGGGCGCAGCGTCACCTGATAACTGGCGAACTGGCCTTGGTCGATGTTCTGACTGCACCGTGCGACGATGCCGTGGAAGTGCCGCTCGCCACCGTCTGCCAGTTGCAGGCCGACGCTCATCGGCTTGCCCAGCAACTGGTTGAGGTCGATATTGGCGTCCAGCGAGGTCAGTTGCAGCTCATAGTTGAACAGCCGCCCCAGCTCTTCGCCGCCGCCCATTTCATTGAGCAGCAGCACATCCGGCCCGAGAGGGCTGGTGACTTTGGCCAGGCGTGAGGCTTGGTTGAATAGCATCGGTTAACCCGTAAATTGCCTAGTAACTGAAGAAATCAGCTCTAAATGTGGGAGGGGGCTTGCCCCCGATAGCAGTGTGTCAGTTGATGCATGCAGTGACTGATTCACCGCCATCGGGGGCAAGCCCCCTCCCACATTTGGACTGCATCTCGTCAGATCAATCGGCGTCGCTGAAGTCGTAGTGCAATTCATTATCCCGGGTGCTGATACGCACACCCGCCAGCGCCTTGCCTTCGAGCATGCGCGTGAGGAATTCTCGGCTCATGTCCGGCAGCAGGCTGTTGGTCAGGAGGGTGTCGATCATGCGCCCGCCGCTTTCGGTTTCGGTGCAGCGCGAGACGATCAAATCGACCACCGCGTCGTCGTAGTCGAAGGCTACTTTGTGCGTCGTCTCCACACGCTTTTTGATGCGGTTGAGTTGCAGGCGGGTAATAGCCTTTAGCATCTCGTCGCTCAGCGGGTAGTAAGGAATCGTCACCAAACGGCCGAGCAGCGCCGGCGGGAAAATTTCCAGCAATGGCTGGCGCAACGCCTTGGCGATTTCTTCCGGCTCGGGAATATTCGCCGGGTCTTTGCACACCTGAGAAATCAACTCGGTGCCGGCGTTGGTCGTCAGCAGGATCAGGGTGTTCTTGAAGTCGATCACGCGGCCTTCGCCATCTTCCATCACGCCCTTGTCGAACACCTGGAAGAAGATCTCGTGCACGTCCGGGTGGGCTTTTTCCACCTCGTCCAGCAGCACCACACTGTAGGGTTTGCGCCGCACCGCTTCGGTCAGCACGCCGCCTTCGCCGTAGCCGATATAGCCCGGTGGCGCGCCCTTGAGGGTCGACACGGTGTGGGCTTCCTGGAACTCGCTCATGTTGATGGTGATGACGTTCTGCTCACCGCCGTACATGGCTTCAGCCAGCGCCAGCGCGGTTTCGGTCTTGCCCACACCCGAGGTGCCGGCGAGCATGAACACGCCAATCGGCTTGCTCGGGTTGTCGAGACCGGCGCGAGAGGTCTGGATGCGCTTGGCGATCATCTGCAGGGCGTGGTCCTGGCCGATGATGCGTTTTTTCAGGTGCTGGTCGAGGTTAAGCACCGTCTCCAGTTCGTTGCGCGCCATGCGGCCCACCGGGATGCCGGTCCAGTCGGCGACCACCGAGGCCACCGCCTGGTAATCCACGGTCGGCAGGATCAGCGGGGTTTCGCCTTGCAGGACGGTGAGGCGTTGTTGCAGGTCCACCAGCTGTGCGCGCAACTCATCGTTGCCGCTGTCCACAACACCGGCTTTCTCGCGCAGGGTTGCACGGGTGGCGAGCAGCTCATCGACCAGGGTTTTCTCTTCGGCCCAGCGGCTTTCCAACGTCGCGAGGCGTTCACGTTCAGCGCTCAGCAAGGCTTCGCTGTTGCTCTGGCGTGCCCCGATGGCGATGCCGATGGCATGCTCGCGGGCGATGATTTGCAGCTCGGTTTCCAGCGCTTCGATGCGACGGCGGCTGTCGTCGACTTCGGCCGGCACGGCATGCAGGCTGATGGCGACGCGAGCGCAGGCGGTGTCCAGCAGGCTCACGGATTTATCCGGCAGCTGGCGCGCCGGAATGTAGCGGTGCGACAGCTTCACCGAAGCTTCCAGGGCTTCATCGAGGATCTGCACCTGGTGGTGTTTTTCCATGGTCGAGGCCACGCCGCGCATCATCAGCAGCGCCTTGTCTTCCGACGGCTCGGCCACTTGCACGACCTGGAAGCGGCGAGTCAGCGCCGGGTCCTTCTCGATGTGTTTTTTGTACTCAGCCCACGTCGTCGCGGCCACGGTACGCAAGGTGCCGCGGGCGAGGGCGGGCTTGAGCAGGTTGGCGGCGTCACCGGTCCCGGCAGCGCCACCGGCACCCACCAGCGTGTGGGCTTCGTCAATGAACAGGATGATCGGCTTGGGCGAGGCCTGGACGTCTTCGATGACCTGGCGCAGGCGCTGTTCGAACTCGCCTTTCATGCTGGCGCCGGCTTGCAGCAGGCCCACGTCGAGGCTGCGCAGCTCCACGTCCTTGAGCGCGGGCGGCACGTCACCGGCGACGATGCGCAGGGCGAAGCCTTCGACCACGGCGGTCTTGCCCACACCGGCCTCGCCAGTGAGGATCGGGTTGTTCTGGCGCCGACGCATGAGGATATCCACCAGTTGGCGGATCTCTTCATCACGCCCGACGATAGGGTCGAGCTTGCCGCTGCGGGCCTGTTCGGTCAGGTCCACGGTAAAGCGCTTGAGCGCCTCCTGCTTGCCCATCGCGCTCGGTGCCATGGCGCCGCTGGCTTCGCCGGGTACAGCGCCGGCATTGAAGCCGTCGCTGGCACTCAATGCATTTTCGGGCGAGTCGCCGACGTATTCGTCGAAGCGTTCGCTCAGTGCTTCAGCTTTGATTTTGTCGAACTCGGACGACAAGCCCAGCAGTGCATGGCGCAGGCTTGGGGTTTTCAAAATGCCGAGCACCAGGTAACCGGTGCGCACCTGGCTTTCGCCGAACATCAGGCTGCCGTAGACCCAACCGCGTTCCACCGCTTCTTCCACATGGGACGACAGGTCGGTGATCGACGTCGAGCCGCGTGGCAGGCGGTCCAGTGCTTCGGTCAGGTCACGGGCCAGGCGGGCGGGCTCGACGTTGAACTGGCGAATGATACGGTGCAGGTCCGAGTCCTGCAGTTGCAGCAACTGGTGAAACCAGTGGGCCAGTTCCACGTACGGGTTGCCCCGCAGTTTGCAGAACACAGTGGCGGCTTCGATGGCCTTGTAGGCCACGCTGTTGAGTTTGCCGAACAGTGCGGCGCGACTGATTTCACCCATGCTCTGGATTCCTTGAGGTGGTGGCGTGGTCGGCGTAATGCCGAGCCAGGATTAGGTCGTTGGCGTCATGCTCGGGTCGGCCGAGCCAGGTGTTGAAGCCCAGGCGGAACTGGCCATTGAGCTGCAGCGCCGGTACTTCGGGTTGTTGCAAAATCAGGTTCAGGTCCCAGTCCAGTTCATGGCCCAGGTACTCGGCCACCCACGCCACCAGCTCGTTGAACGGCTGGCTGCCGGGCAGCATGCCCATGTAGTCATCCAGCGTGAGCGGGCCGAGGCGGATGCGGAATTTATGCTGGCGGTCCCACACGTGGCTGCCCAGGCAAAAATCCACGCCCAACTGGTTGGCGCTGACGCTGACGCGGCTGCGCTCGGGCAATTCCAGCCATTGGCCGACGTATTCTTCGATCTCCACCGGCAGGCCGAAATACTCGCTCAGAATCGCCTTAAGCCCATCCGGGTAGCGGGTTTGCGCTGACAGGTGGCCGCTGTAATGCAGCTTCGCCGTGTCGGGAATCAACCCCTGATTCAGCAGGCTCGGCATTCCTCGGCCGCTCAGCGCCGCCAGGCGTGCCGACCAGTAATCGTCATCCGGGCGGTCGTGGCTGACCGTTGGCCGCGCCTCAGCCCAGGCCCGGTAAAACAGGCTGAGCAGGCGATGGTGGAACACGTCCAAAAACTGCTTGCTGGTGCTGTCGGCGTTGTTGCGCTGGCGCTCGCGCACATACTCGGTGATGTGCAGCGGCAACGGGCCGTTGGGGCCGCCGAGGCCGAAGAAGAACTGCTCAAGCCGCGCTGGTTTGCCCTCGCCACCGGGATCCACCGAGGCCAAAGTGGCCGGGGCGAAGGTGCAATCGGCCTGTTGCCCTAGGCGCAACGGGTCATCCGCCAGGCGCAGGGAGTGGCCCAGGCGCGGCAGCTGCGGCGATTCGCACTCGATACGCCGCAGCGCCTGGAAGAAATCGTATTCCCAGGGCTCCTGATGCATCGCATCCAGTGTGTTCACAGGGTCGGACGCCGCCCGGGCTTGGCTTTCCATCGCATGATCTCGCCGCGTTCGGTGGTACGGATCACCGTCTCGGTAAAACTGTTGATCGACACGTAGCGTGCCAGGAAGCGCTCCAGCACCGCACCGAGCAGAAACACGCCGGTGCCGCGAAACGCGTTTTCATCGAATTCCAGGGTAATTTCCAACCCACGGCCAAACACGATCGGGCCAGGCATCGGCAAGCGCCGGGTCACGGCTTTGCTGCTGACTTCGCGCAGGCCTTCGATTTGCAGTTGCAGCGCCGCGTCGTTGCTGTCGCCATACAGGCGCAGCAGTTCACGCAAAGCGCCGGCGCCCTGGCCCTGTTCGCTCAGCGACAGGTAGTTGAGCGACAACTGGCTGATCAGGCGCCAGGCCTTGGCGTCATGCGCGTGGCTGGCGCGTGGGCGGCTCGGGCCGGCGACGCAGCGCACCGACAACACGGGTGCGCTGTCGGCCAAAGTAAAGTCGGTCTTGCCGTTGCCCACGCTCATGAACAACGGCAGATCGCGGTTGGTGCACAGCGCGGTCACGCCGAGTTGGCGCAAGTCGTGGCGGTAGGGCGCTTGCTGGCTGTCGACCAGGCTGACAAAGGTTTCGCTGCCCACGTAGGTAGAGCGCGGGCCGTTGCGGCGCTGGTCGCTGGACAACACGCGCGGCTCGCGGCGCAGCGTGTAGTAAGCCTGATCGCGCCCATAACGTGACGGGTCGCGCACCGCATAGAACGGCAGGAACGGCTGCTCCGGCCCGGTGCCGTGGCCGGTGATGCCGCTCAGCGAGTGAATCTCGAAATCCATTGGCCGCGTGCGGTCGGCAATCACGTGGTGTTCGTTAACGCGGTCAGACAAATGAATACGGTCCACGCGTTTGGGGAACAGGTTGATCGCCGGCGTGCAGAACGGCATGAACTGCGCCGGGCCGACACTGCCTTCCAGGCTCGGCTCGTGGCGGTCGAACAGCACGATCAATTCCAGCTCCTGGCCGTCGCAGCGTTTGACCGCGCGGCTCAGTTCGGCGAATTCGACGAACAGGAAGCGGTGGGGCAGGGCGAAGTATTCCTGCAACAGGCGATAGCCCTGGAATGCGCGGGCCACCACCGGCATGGCCGCATCGGCGTCGTCAAAGCCGCGCGAACGCAACGCGTCGTGCGGCAGGCGTTCGACCCAATCACCGCCGGGTTTGCGCGCAAACACCGCGCAGGCGTTGCCCAGCAATTGTTCGTAGAGGCGAAACGGCTGCTCGTCGGCGCCGCTGAGGTACAGCGGCAGGTTGTCGAGGTCGAGGCTGTTGAACGGCAATTCGGCGCCGGTGCGCAGGGTCAGGCGCAAACCGGCCTTGGCCTTCGGCTCGCTGGCGGCCAGGCGGCCGAGCACGGCGGCAGGGTTGCCGAAGTACTCGGCGCCGCTGACCTGCAACGGCCACAGCGTCACCGGGTGCGCGGTGCGGTACTCGCAGCAGGTCTGGGTCTCGCGGCCCAGCGCGGCACGCAACACGGTGTCGCGCGGCAACGGGAAACCGCTGGCCAGCGAGCCTTCATCCGGGTCGGTCTGCAATTGCACCACGGTCATCGACGGCGTCGGCGCCAGGTAGTGCGGGTAGGCGATTTCCAGCAGGTTGTGGGTGAAGGTCGGGTACTCGGCGTCGAGCTTGAGTTGCACGCGGGCGGTGAGGTAGGCAAAACCTTCGAGCAGGCGTTCGACGTACGGGTCGGCGCAGTCCATACCGGACAGGGTCAGCCGACTGGCGATCTTCGGGTATTCCTTGGCGAACTCGGCGGCGCTTTCGCGCACGTGGTGCAGTTCCTGGTTGTACAGCTCCAGCAGGCGCGGGTTCATGGGCGCCTCCGCTGGTCGGCGTTCACCACGCGCACATGGCCGGATTCCAGGTCGAGGTCGGTTTGCAGCAGCAAGCGCAGTGGCACCGGTTGCGCCCACAGGTCGCCTTCGATCTCGAAGCTCAGCGCGTTGTGGTTCATTTCGCCGTGGCCGACACGGGCTTTGACGCGCAGGGTGTGGCGCAAAATACGCGGTTCAAAGGTGGCGATGGCCTGGTAGATCAGGGCTTCCAGGGCTTTGATATCGACACTGGAAACGCTGTTGCCCGCCAGTGCCGGCAAGCCGTAATTGACCACCGACGTACCGGCCGGGGTGTGCAGCGTGGCATCGGCGTCCAGCAACGACGTGGTGTTGAGCAGCCACGCCAGGTCGCGCAGCACCGAGGCTTTCAATTGGGTCAGGGAGAGCACGCGTTTGTCGGCGCTTTCCTTGGGATTGGTTGGGTCGTCGTCGGTCAACCGGTCCAGCAGGGACGGTTGCAGACGGTCGCGGGAAGCGATTTCAGTTACCACCAAAGCAGCTCCACGGACGGGTTGTGAGAGGGACGGTTTCTGCGAGGGGCCGATGCCTGGGGCCGTGGCGGCGAGCCACGGCCACCGGGTTTATCAGCGCTTGGTGTTGGAACGGATGTTCCAGCCAAACTTGATCGCGCCGCCGTCTTTGGTGCCGTCGGCTTTCTGCGGCTGGTAGTCGACCATCACTTGGGCGAAGTTCAGGGTGACGTTTTCGGTCAGGCGATCATCGGTGCCCGAGCCGCCGGTGCTCAGGGACGTGACCAGCACTTCTTCCAGGTTGATCACCATGTACTCGACCTGGCTTTCGCCACCGGCCTTGCGCACAGTCAGCTTGACCTTGTCGATGTGCTTGCCGCTGGCGCAGTGCATCATCAGGTTTGGCGAAGCCTTGTCGACGTACTTGGTCAGCGACAGGTCCTGGATATTCACCTTGCCCGCACCGCCGCCACCGCCAACGTGCATGTTGCCGGACTGAGCCATGCCCCAGCTCCAGTTCAGCACGTCGATTTCGTCCTTGTGGGCCTTGTCCATGGACTCGCCCTTGATGTCGCCGATCTTGATGAAAATATCAACAGCCATGTTTTCTCCCTGTGTGGACTCAGCCACGATATTTGTTTAGGCCCAATGGGCAGTGCTTTCTGTGGGAGCTGGCTTGCCTGCGATTGCATCAACGCGGTCTGACTGGCAGACCGTGTCGCCTGCATCGCGGGCAAGCCCGGCTCCCACAGAAGAGCCGGTTCATTCGTGGTTACGCGCTTTTCGCCGAAGGCAGCTTCGATACCAGACGCAACGACACGGTCAGCCCTTCAAGCTGATAGTGCGGGCGCAGGTAGAATTTGGAGTTGTAGTAACCCGGGTTGCCTTCGACGTCCTCCACGATCACTTCGGCGGCAGCCAATGGGTGCTGGGCCTTGGTGGTTTCGGTGGAGTGCGCCGGGTCGCCGTCGACGTAGTTGAGGATCCAGTCCTGCAACCAGCGCTGCATCTCGTCCTTCTCTTTGAAGGAACCGATCTTGTCGCGCACGATGCACTTCAAGTAGTGCGCGAAACGGCAGGTGGCGAACAGGTACGGCAGGCGCGCGGCCAGGTTGGCGTTGGCGGTGGCGTCCGGGTCGTCGTATTCAGCCGGTTTCTGCAACGACTGGGCACCGATGAAGGCGGCAAAGTCGGTGTTTTTCTTGTGCAGCAGCGGCATGAAACCGTTCTTCGCCAGTTCCGCTTCACGGCGGTCGCTGATAGCGATTTCGGTCGGGCACTTCATGTCCACGCCACCGTCATCGGTCGGGAACGTGTGGGCCGGCAGGTTTTCCACTTCACCGCCGGACTCTACGCCACGGATGCGCGAGCACCAGCCGTAGTGTTTGAACGAGCGGTTGATGTTCACCGCCATCGCGTAGGCGGCGTTGGCCCAGGTGTACTTGGAGCTGTCGGCGCCGTCGGTGTTTTCTTCGAAGGCGAAGGCTTCCACCGGATCGGTCTTGGCGCCATACGGCAGGCGCGCCAGGAAGCGCGGCATGGTCAGGCCGATGTAGCGCGAATCTTCCGATTCACGCAGCGAGCGCCAGCCGGCGTATTCCGGCGTGGTGAAGATTTTGGTCAGGTCGCGCGGGTTCGACAGTTCCTGCCACGAGCCCATGCCCATCACGGTCGGCGACGCCGCAGCGATGAACGGGGAGTGCATGGCGGCGCAGACTTTCGACAGCTCGCCCAGCAGCTCCACGTCGGGTGGCGACTGGTCGAAGTAGTAGTCGCCGACCAGGCAGCCGTACGGTTCGCCGCCAAACTGGCCGTATTCTTCTTCGTACATCTTCTTGAAGATCGGGCTCTGGTCCCACGCGGTGCCCTTGAATTTCTTCAGGGTCTTGTGCAGGTCCGGCTTGGAGATGTTGAGCACGCGAATCTTCAGTTGCTCGTCGCTCTCGGTGTTGTTGACCAGGTAGTGCAGGCCACGCCAGGCGCTTTCCAGCTGTTGGAAATCCGGGTGATGGATGATCTGGTTGACCTGAGCGGTGAGCTTGGCGTCGATGGCGGCGATGATCGACTCAATCGACTTGATCGCGTCATTGGACACCAGGTCCGTCTGTGCCAAGGCCTGTTCGGCCAGGGTGCGCACAGCGGTTTCCACGGCTTCGCGGGCACGCTCGGTCTTGGGTTTGAATTCTTGCAGCAGCAGGTTGGCGAACTCGCTGGCTTCTTCGGTGGCACCCAGGATCTGGGAGCCTTCGCGGGCGGTATTGTCAGTCATGATTACTGGTCCCCTGCAGGCTTAGGCGCGCTGGCAAGTGCCTGAAGCAGTGCCGGGTCCTTGATCGCCTTCATGATGATTTCTTCAGCGCCAGTCTTGCCGTCCATGTAGGTCAGCAGGTTGGCCAGCTGGGTGCGGGCTTCGAGCAGTTGCTTGAGCGAATCGACCTTGCGGGCCACGGCGGCCGGGCTGAAGTCGTCCATGTTTTCGAAAGTGATGTCCAGGCTCAGGTTGCCTTCGCCGGTCAGCTCGTTCGGTACGTGGAACGCTACGCGTGGCTGCATGGCCTTGAGGCGCGAGTCGAAGTTGTCGACGTCCACCTCAAGGAACTTGCGGTCGGCCACGGGTGCGAGCGGTTCGGCAGGCTTGCCGGCGAGGTCGGCCATCACACCCATCACGAAGGGCAGCTGGACCTTTTTCTCGGCGCCGTAAAGCTCGACGTCGTACTCGATCTGCACTCGAGGCGCACGGTTGCGCGCGATGAATTTCTGAGAACTTTGCTTCGCCACGTTGCTGCTCCTGGTCGCTTGAGCGACGGTGTTGTTACTGCACAGCCGGGCGGCTTACTCGCCGTCCGGGCCGCGCAGGTTTTCAAATTGGGACATGCCGTCGGGAATCAGATTGCGCACGATGGCCGCGAAGTCGGCGTGCACCAGATTCTTCGCCCGGTTCAACAGCACCGGCAGCGGGCTCGAAGGCTCGTGACGGGTGTAGTACGCAAGGATCTTGTCGAGGCTGCGCAGCACGTCATCGCGGCTGGCGATGTCGCCAGTGGGGCGCGGTGCGGCGGGGGCAGCGGCGAAATCGACCGAGGGGGCATTGTCGTCACTGACGGCCTCGGGTTCGCTGCTGGTATCGCTGTTCGGTACGAATTGGTTGAGGACTTGCAGCGCCTGCTTGAGCGGTTGCTTCAACAGGCTGAGGTCCACGCCCTGGGCCGAACCGACCTGGTCGCTGACCTGTTGTTCGATGGCTTCGCAGGCGGCGCGCGCGGCGCTCAAGGCATCGCGCGTGGCTTGCAGTTGTTCGGGATCGCTGTCCAGAAATGCCGCGTTGAGTTGCTGGGCACCGAGCTGTTCATCGGGGAAGCTCATCAGGCCGCTGGCGTTCAGCGCGGCACGCAGGCTCACCGGCCCGAACGTGCGCGAGCGCGTGAGGATGCTTTCGCGCAGCAGACGAATGGTTGCGTCGCTGGTCAGGCCGGATAAGGCATTGATGCGTACGGTGGGGTCGTTATCGTCGTCGGCATCCAGGCGCGGGTGCAGGTCGGCCCAGTACTCGCGCAGCAGCGCGTTGATCAGCGTGAGGACTTCGGCCAGCCCGGCCACACCCTGAAGAGCGAGGGAGCTTTGCAACAGAAAGTGGGTGATGCGCAGGTCTTTGCTGCGCTGCAACAAGTCGAGGCTTTGCTGCTGGATGCTGCGCCATTCCGGTGGCTCCGCGGGCAGGATAGAGTCGCCCATGCTGCGCTCGGGTTGGCCCTTGGCGTCACGCTCCAGTTGGAGAAATTGCGCGTCATATTCCATGTCTTCGCCACATGGCGAAGTCGCGGAAACGGCGGCGAGCAGCAACGGCACATCCACTTGATTCGATCTCCCTATCAGCCCGTTAGATGCCGGGCAATGCATGCATTAGTTGCGCGATGAACTGTGCATGTTTTCTTGGTCATACAGTCAGAGTGCCACTACCGTGCCATCACTGATGTTCAAGAAGTTGTGCATTTTTGGTGTAGTAGTTACGCCTTGTCAAGGTAAGCTATTCGCCCTCTGTGACAGATGTGCGGTGCTTAACACCCTGCCCGACTGGCGGGTCGAACGGCGCACCGGGACAGGATTTTTGTCATAGAGGCCAGTTAAGATCAGCGATCATGCTGGTAAAAGCATATTTTTACGGTCGTTAACGCGACTGGCGGTATCTCTCGGGAAGTCTGGCTCCTTCAGGTAGACCCTTGGATAGACCGCGCGCGATGTATCAGCAAGGAGGCAAGATGTCGCTGTGTTTGACTATCACTAGTTATCACAAGATCACCCCTGGGCAATGCCCTGAAAAGTCCATGAATCAGGGCGTGATGGCTATTGGCCGCAGTTCTGATAATGACTGGGTATTGCCTGATCCAGAGCGCCTTGTCTCCTCGCAACACTGCGTTATTCAATACAAAGATGGCCGTTACTATTTAACCGATAACAGCACCAACGGCGTTGAATTGGTTAACGCCGGTATTCGTATGCGCCGAGGGAACAGCGAACCGTTGCAAGACGGTGAACTGATCCGCATCGGCGACTACGAAATCCAGACGCGTATCGACTTCAACGTGCAAACCATCGATAGCCAGCCGTTTGCCGGCGACTCGCCAAACAGCTTCGAGGCGTTGATGGGCGCGGTGGTGAACGCGCCCGCGCCGACGCCGGTGATCGCGCCGCAGTTTCATGGCGCCTCGTCGATGGACACGCTACCGGACCTGTTCGATTTCCTCGCCCCGACCGCCGTGCCACCACCGACCGTGGCTGACCACGTGCCGTCCGAGCAACACGACTTTCGCCCGCCGACCCCCGTTGCCGTGCCGGTGGTTGAGAAGCCGGCGGTGTCTGGTTCGGTGATTCCCGAAGACTGGGACGTGTTTGGCGACACACCCATGCCTGTGGCCAGTACCCCGACGCCCGTTGCACCGCCACCCGCGCCGTCGGTCATCCAGTCGCCACCCGCGCCGCCAGTCATCCAGTCGGCGCCCGTGGTCGAGCCCGCGCTCCCCGTGGCGGACAGCCAACAGCCCGACCTGTTGCAAGCCTTCCTGCGCGGCGCCGGCCTCGACCAGCTGCGCCTGGACAAGGCTGACGCCTGCGCGCAGATGGAGAGCATCGGGCGCAGCTACCGGTTGATGGTCGAAGGCCTGATCGACGTATTGCGCGCCCGCGCCAGCCTCAAGGGCGAGTTCCGTATGCAGCAGACGATGATCCGGCCCGCCGAAAACAATCCGTTGAAGTTCGCGCCCAATGCCGACGAAGCCTTACTGCTGCTGCTTCGGCATGGAAACCAAGCGTTCATGGCGCCGGATATCGCTGTGCGCGACAGTTTCGACGACCTGCGCGCCCATCAATTGGCGGTGATGGCCGGTGTAGAAGCAGCCATCAAGCACTTGCTCGCGCGCTTTGAACCGGCGCAACTCGAAGAGCGCATGGGCAAGCCCGGCGGGCTGTCGAGCATTTTCAACGGCTCGCGCCAGGCCCAGTACTGGCAGCAGTTCACCGAGCTTTACAGCAATATTTCGCGCGAAGCCCAGGAAGATTTCCAGGACCTGTTCGGTCGCGAATTCAGCCGAGCCTACGAAGAACACAGCGCACGACAGCGTCGCTAAACCGCAACGCAGTAATGGATAAAACGGATAGCTAAGTACGTCATTGAGGACGCAGGATGATTCCCAGGTTTTTACTCGCAGCCGCCACGGCGCTGCTGCTGACGGCGTGTGCCAAGGATGCCGCCAAGCCCGAGGCGGCCACTGAAGCCGAAGCGGACACCGCCGCCATCGAACTGCATTTTCACGCCATTGCCGGGCTCAACCCCGGCGCCAACGGCCAGGCCGCGCCGGTTCGCGTACGCATTTTTGAACTGAAAAACGCCGCCACCTTCAGTCGCTCCGATTACTTCGCGCTGGCTGATCGCGCGCAATCCACGCTCGGCCTCGATCTGCTGGACCAGGACGAAGTGATGGTGCAACCCGGCCAGCAACTGAGTATTCAGCGCAACCTCGACCCGTCCACGCGCCAGATCGGCCTGCTGGTGGGCTATCGCGAGTTGGACCGCGCGCAATGGCGCACGGTGCTTACCGTCCCGGCACGCCAATACACCGAATACCAGATCAGCCTCGATGTGCGTGCCGTACGCGCCGACGTCGTGGTTCCCCCATCCAGCCCTGCCCAATAAGAAGCAAACGGAGCTCCCATGTCCTGGAACAATCGCGTGGTCTGGTCGGAAGGCATGTTCATCGGAACGCAGCACTTCCAGCAGCATGACCGTTACCTGGAAAACTTGATTGACGCCCGCAGCCGCCCGTTGTCCGCCGGTGCCTGGGGTTTCTCCGAATTGCTCATCGACCAGGGCCTGCTGGCCCAGGGCAAGCTGGCGATTGTGTCGGCACGTGGCCTGTTGCCGGATGGCACGCCGTTCAATATTCCCCAGGATGACCTGGCGCCGAGCCCTTTGAATATCGACGACAACCTGCGCGATGGCCTGGTGTACCTGGCCTTGCCGCTCAAGCGTGCAGGCGCGCGTGACACCGTCGATGACGGCGAAGACCTCGGCGCTGCGCGTTACGTCAGCCAGGTGCGCGAAGTGCGAGATGACAACGCCCCGTTCGAAAACCGCGCGCCCGTGGCCGTGGGTTCCCGTGCGTTGCGCCTGCTGACTGCGCAGGATGGCATCAGCGACTACGCCGCCATCGGCCTGGTGCGCATCAAGGAAAAACGCGCCGACCGCGCGCTGGTGCTGGATGACACCTACATCCCGCCCGTGCTGGACGTGGCCGCAAGCAAACCGCTGACGGCCTTTCGCAGCGAATTGCTGGGCCTGCTGCACCAGCGCGGCGAAGCCCTGGCCGGCCGCGTGGTCGCCTCGGGCGCCGGTGGCGCGTCAGAGATTGCGGACTTCATGCTGCTGCAACTGGTCAACCGCGCGCAGCCGCTGCTCCAGCATTTCAGCCAGTTGAGCCCGCTGCACCCGGAGCGTTTTTTCAGCGAACTGGTGAGCCTGGCCGGTGAGTTTTCCACCTTCTCGACGTCGGGCCGTCGCCCCCAGGAATACCCGCAATACCAGCACGACGACCTGGCCCTGAGCTTCACTCCGGTGATGGCAGCGTTGCGTGAGGCGCTGTCGATGCTGATCGACAGCAAAGCCACACCGATCCCGATTGTGGAAAAAGCCTACGGCATCCACGTGGCGATGCTCGCCGACAAAACCCTGCTCGACAGCGCCAGTTTCATCCTCGTGGTGCGCGCCGATGTGCCCGGCGAAACCTTGCGCGCGCGTTTCGGCCAGCAGAGCAAAGTCGGCTCGGTGGAGCACATCCGCGACATGGTCAACCTGCAACTGCCGGGCATCGGCCTGCTGCCGCTGCCGGTGGCGCCACGCCAGATTCCGTACCACGCAGGCAGTACCTATTACGAGCTGGACCGTGGCAGCGAGCACTGGCAACAACTGAATAACTCCGGCGGCTTTGCCTTCCACATCGCCGGGCAATTCCCGGGTTTGAACCTGGCCTTCTGGGCGATCCGAGGATAATCCGCGATGCATCCCAATGATGATGACCGCACCCAGTTCATGCCGCGCCCGGGTGGCCGTGCGCCGGAACCTGCGCGTGCAGAGCCGGCGCCGCTGTCGATGCCGGCCGCGCCGATCCTGACCGGCAAAAGCCAGGGCCTCAACCCGCTGGAAAGCGCCGCCGGCCCACTGTTGGCGCTGTTGACGCGCCTGCGCAACACCATCGCGCACCCGGCACCGGCCAGCCTGCGTGCGCAGTTGCTGGCTTACCTGCGCCAGTTCGAACAGCGCGCCGAAGCCGCTGGCGTGGCGCGCAACGAAGTGCTGCTGGCACGTTACGCGCTGTGCACCGCACTCGATGAAGCGGTATTGAGCACGCCGTGGGGCAGCGCCAGCGACTGGGGCAAGCAGAGCCTGTTGATCACGGTGCACAACGAAGCCTGGGGCGGCGAAAAGGTCTTCCAGTTGCTCGACCACTGCCTGCAAAGCCCGCGCGAGCGCCTGTACCTGCTGGAGCTGTTGTACCTGTGCATGTGCCTGGGTTTCGAGGGCCGTTACCGCGTAATGAACGACGGTCGCAGCCAGCTCGAAGCCTTGCGTGAACGCACCGCCGCCGCCATTCGCAGTGCGCGTGGCGAGCACGAGCGCGAGCTGTCGCCGCACTGGCGCGGCGTGACCGTGGCGCGTGATCGCCTGGCGCAATTCATGCCGCCGTGGATCGCGGTGGCCATCGGCCTGGCGCTGCTGCTGGCGTTGCTGTTCGGCTTGCGCATGAAACTGGCGTCGGATGCCGAGCCGGTGTTCAAGAATATTCATGCGCTGGGCGAGATCCCGGTACAGGCCATCGACCGTCCGGTGGCGCAGCCCAAAGTCATCGAGCGGCCACGCCTGGCCGGTTTCCTGGCGGAAGACATCAAGGCTGGCCGCGTGGCGGTGGAAGACAAGGTCGACCGCTCCGTGGTGACGATCCGGGGCGATGAGTTGTTCGCCTCGGCCAGCTCCAGCATCGTCGATGACTATCAGCCGCTGATGCTGCGCATTGCCGATGCCATCCGCAAGGTCAAGGGGCAGGTGCGCGTCACCGGGCACAGCGATAACCGCCCGATTGCCACGCTGCGCTTCCCGTCCAACTGGGCGCTGTCCGAAGCCCGCGCCAAGTCGGTGCTGGAGATCCTGGCAGCCAAGACCGGCCAGGCGGATCGCTTCAGCGCCGAAGGCAGAAGTGACACCGAGCCTGTGGCGACCAACGCCACCGCAGAAGGCCGTGCCCGCAATCGTCGGGTTGAAATCACCGTATTGGCGGAGGGCGTCGAGTGAAGGCGTTTTTCAGTTTCATGATTCGCTGGGTGATTCCCGTGCTGGGCCTGATCGCCCTGAGCCTGATCATCTGGTTTGTGGGGCCGCTGCTCGATGTGCTGGTGCCGGAAGGGCGGCGCTGGGCGCTGATCATTCTGGTGTTTGCGGTGTGGATCGCGTATCGCGTGTTCCGCATTATCCAGGCCCGCCGCCAGGCCGCCGAAGTGATGCGCAGCCTGGCCGCGGAAACCCCGGTCGACCCCAACAGTGTCGCCACCGCCGAAGAACTCACTACGCTGCGCCAGCGCATGGACGAGGCCCTGGCGCTGCTGAAAAAGGCCAAGCTCGGTGGCGATGAACGCCGCAACCTCTACGAGCTGCCGTGGTACGTGATCATCGGCCCACCGGGGTCGGGCAAGACCACGGCGCTGGTCAATTCCGGTCTGCATTTTCCACTGGCTGCGCAATTGGGCGCGGGTGCGGTGCGGGGCGTCGGTGGCACGCGCAACTGCGATTGGTGGTTTACCGACCAAGCCGTTTTGCTCGACACCGCGGGCCGCTACACCACCCAGGACAGCAACTCGACGGTGGACAAGGCGGCGTGGCTGGGCTTTCTCGACCTGCTGAAAAAGCAGCGCTCGCGCCGCCCGATTGATGGTGCGTTTATCGCCATCAGCCTCTCGGATTTGCTGCTTGGCACAGACGCCGAACGGGCCGCCCATGCGGCGGCGATTCGCTTGCGTATTCAGGAGCTGTACACCCAGTTGGGCGTGCGTTTCCCGATTTACCTGATGCTGACCAAGCTCGACCTGGTGCCGGGCTTCATGGAGTTCTTTGACAACCTGAGCAAGGAAGAACGCGCTCAGGTGTGGGGCATGACCTTTACGCTCGATGACGGCAAGCACAGCGACAGCCCATTGGCGACGCTGCAAAGCGAGTTCGCCGGCCTTGAGCAGCGCCTCAACGAACGGTTGGTGGAGCGCCTGCAACAGGAGCGCGACCCGGCGCGGCGCGACTTGATCTACGGCTTCCCGCAGCAGTTCGGCGCGTTGAAAGATTGCCTGCAAAGCTTTCTCGAAGGCGTGTTCAAACCCAATGCCTTTGAAGAGCGCGTACTGCTGCGCGGCGTGTACTTCACCAGCGGCACCCAGGAAGGCAGCCCGATTGATCGCCTGATCGGTGCCATGGCCCAAAGCATGAACCTGGACCGCCAGCACCTGGCGCGCCAGAGCGGCACCGGGCGCAGTTACTTCATCGAAAAACTCTTCACCGCCGTGGCCTTCGCCGAGCGCGGCCTGGTGGGCGTGAACCCCAAGGTCGAGCGTCGGCGCAAGTGGATCGCACGCGGCGTGCTGGCAGCCACCGTCGCTTTGGTGGTGGTGGTCAGTGGTTTGTGGTGGGTGAGTTATCGCGCCAACCAGGCGTATATCGCCCAGGTGGATCAGAAGGTCGCGCCGTTGGGCCAGGCCGTACAGAACCTCAGCCCGGCGCAACGCGAAGTGCTCGCCGTGCTGCCGTTGCTCAATGCGGTGAAGAGCCTCGCGGGTGATTCGCCAAGCTGGTCCGAAGGGCTGGGCCTGTACCAGGGCGACATGCTTGAAGCCGAATCCGCCAGCGTTTACCGCAAGCTGTTGATCGCCGTGTTTGCGCCTCGCCTGGTGACGCGCATCGAAGAGCAACTGCACGGTGGCGGCAATTCCGATTTCCTGTACGAAGGCCTCAAGGCCTACCTGATGCTCGCCGACGCCGAGCACTACGACCCGGACTTCATCAAGGCCTGGATCGCTCTCGATTGGGACCGCAACCTGCCGCGCGACCTGCCGGCCGATCAGCGTCAGGCGCTGACCGGGCACTTGCAGGCGTTGTTCGAGCGCCACCCGCCAAACGCGCGCCTGGACCCACGGCTGATCGACGACCTGCGTCGTCAGCTGCAACAACTGCCGGTGGCCCAGCGCGTCTATGACCGGGTCAAGCGCCAGAAGCTGCCCGACGGCATCCCGGACTTTCGCATCAACGAAGCCGCTGGCCGCGATGCTGCGCTGGTGTTCAGCCGCAAAAGTGGCAAGCCGCTGGGTGAGCCGCTGAGTGGGTTCTTCACCGCCAAGGGGTATCGCCAGGCGTTCTTGCTGAGCAGCCTGAACCAGACCGGCACCCTCGCCGAAGAGCAATGGGTGCTGGGCCGTGAACAGGCCGACCAGCAGAACGTGGTCAGCCTCGCTGCGGACGTGCGCCGCTTGTACTTCCAGGACTACCAGCGCCAATGGGACGCCTTGCTCGCCGACATCGACTTTGTGCCGATCACCAGCGTGGCCCAGGCGGCCGATGTACTGCGGGTGATTTCCGGCCCGACCTCGCCGCTGAAAAAACTGCTGGTGGCCGTGTCCAAGGAAACCGATCTGCAAGCCGAAGAGCGCCAATTGGCCGCTAAAGGCGTGCCGGTGGAAGGCGGCGTCGACAAACTCAAGGAGCGCCTCGGCAGCCTGCTCGGCCAGGAACAACCGACCGCCAACGCGCCGGCTGCTGCGGATGACCCGGTCACCGCGCACTTCGCCGAACTCAACAGCATCGTCAGCAAGAATGAAGGCGAACCGGCTGCCATCGATGGCCTGCTCGCAGACATGAACGCGCTGTACGTGCAGGTCAGTGCCATGGTCGGCGCCAGTGGCGACGCCTTGCTTGGCGAGGCCAAGAACCAGGCGGCGGCTGCGGCCACGCGGGTCAGCCTGAATGCCGAACGCCAGCCGCCGCTGGTACAGGGCATGGTCAAGTCGGTGGTCAATTCCACCACCAACAGCATGATGGGCGGCGTGCGTAACCAACTGAACGCGGCGTGGGTCAGCGAAGTGGTCAACGTCTACCGCCAGTCGCTGGCCGGGCGTTATCCGATGTCGCCGGGCAGCGCTCGCGACGCCACGCTGGATGACTTCGGTCAGTTCTTCGGGGTGGGCGGGGTGATGGACAACTATTTCCGCAAGTACCTGCAGCCTTACGTGGACACCTCCGCGCAGACCTGGCGCTGGCAACCGGGCGCCGCGCAGAAGCTCGGGATTGCGCCAGGCGTGTTGCAGACGTTCCAGCGTGCGGCAGCGATCCGTGATGCGTTTTTCCGCGCCGGTGGTACGCAGCCCATTGTGCGTTTCGAACTCAAACCGGTGTCGATGGACCCGACCATCACCCAGTTCCTGCTTGATCTGGACGGCCAGCAATTGAGCTACGATCACGGCCCAAGCCGCCCGGTCGCCATGCAATGGCCGAACCCCGGCAGCATCGGCGTGGTGCGTATTTCGATCATGCCGCCATCGGCCAGCGGCCGTTCGGGCGTCACCCTGGACGGCCCGTGGGCCTGGTTCCGCTTGCTGGAACAGTCGGACCTCACCGCCGGCAATTCGCCGGACCGTTTCAACCTGCGCCTGCGGGTCGACGGCGCGAGCATCGCCTACGAGTTGCGCGCCAACAGCGCCTTCAACCCGTTCAAGAGCCGCGTACTCAGTGGCTTCAGCCTGCCGGAGCGGTTATGACGACGCTGGGTTTCTACGGCAAGTTGGCCAGCCGCGGTGACTTTGTCAGCCGCGCCTTGCCCCAGAGTTTTATCGGCCCTTGGGACAGCTGGCTGGCGGCAGGTTTGCTCGCCAGCCAGAACAGCCTGGGTGGCGACTGGCTCAATGTGTACCTCGTCAGCCCGTTGTGGCGCTTTGTGCTGGCGCCGGGTGTGTGCGGGCCGGACGCTGCGGCGGGTGTGGTCATGCCCAGCATTGACCGTGTCGGCCGGTATTTTCCGTTGGCGGTGGTGGCGTTGCTCGATCACGACACCAACCCCGCATCGCTGGTGGGCGGGCCGGACACCTGGTTTGAGCAGGCCGAAGAGCTGCTGCTCAGCACACTGGATGCCGGCGCGACCTTTGAAGGCTTCAACGATGGCGTCGACAAACTCGGCATCCCGGCCAGTGAGCAACGCGCCGTGGACAGCCGCTTTGCCGGGCTGCAACGCGTTGCCGCCACCGTGCCCCACAGCCGCATGACCGCGCTCGCCGAACAGGCCTGCGAGGGCGCGAGCCTGTGGTGGGGGCGTGGCTCGCAGGTGATTTCCCCAGGTTTATTGCGGTGTCAGGGTTTGCCTGCCGCCGGCGATTTTGCGCAGTTTTTGCTCGGACAAGAAGGTGTGGTGTAGATGGGGGCGACGTTCAAATCCGCGAGCAAAAGCCATGTGGGCATGGTCCGTCAGGTCAATGAAGACGCCTGCCTGGACTTGCCGGAAAACCGTCTGTGGGTGGTGGCCGACGGGATGGGCGGGCATGCGGCGGGCGACTACGTCAGTAGCCTGATCGTCGACAGCCTGCGCGCTGTGCCGGTGGGGCGTTCCCTCGACGAATATTCGGCGGCCCTGCGCAATGACCTGATCCGCATCAACGCAACCGTGCGCGAAGAAACCGCCAACCGTGGCGTGACCATGATGGGCAGCACCGTGGTGGTCCTGGCCGCACGCGGCTTGCGTGGTGTGTGTTTGTGGGCCGGCGACAGCCGCCTGTACCGCCTGCGCGACGGCGTGTTGGAAGGCATTTCCCGCGACCACAGCTACGTGCAGGACCTGCAAGACAGCGGCTTGCTCAGTGAAGCCGATGCCCGTGTGCACCCTCGCGCCAATATCGTCACCCGCGCGATTGGCGTGGAGGCGCAGTTGGAGGTGGCGGTGGTCGACCTGCTGATCGCTCCCGGTGACAGCTACCTGCTGTGCAGCGACGGCCTGAACAAGACCGTCGAGGATCATGAAATCCGCGAAGTGCTGGGCCACGACGCGCCGGATGAAATCGTGCGCAGCCTGGTGCACCTGGGCCTCAACCGGGGCGCGCCGGACAACATCACCGCCATTGTCGTGAAGGTTTCGCCATGAACATCGTGATTCCGGGTTATGACATCGAAGGCGAGATCGGCGAAGGCGCCATGGCCAGCGTGTACCTGGCGACCCAGCGTTCGCTGGAGCGCAAGGTGGCGTTAAAAGTGATGGCGGCGGCGCTGGCGGCGGACCCGAGTTTTTGCGAGCGTTTCCTGCGCGAGGGCAAGACCCTGGCGCGCCTGTCGCACCCGCACACGGTGACCATCCATGACATCGGCAACGTCGGTGAGCTGTATTACATGGCCATGGAATACCTGCCCAACGGCACGCTCAAAGAGCGCATTGCCGCCGGCCTGACACCGGAGCAGGGCGTGACGTTGATCCGCCAGATCGCCTCGGCGCTGGGCTATGCGCATGCCCAGGGCCTGGTCCACCGTGACGTCAAGCCGGCGAACATTCTGTTCCGCGCTGACGGCACCGCCGTGCTGTCGGACTTCGGCATCGCCAAGTCTCTGGATGACCGTACCCAGTTCACTCAAGCCGGGTTTGCCGTGGGCACGCCGAGCTACATGAGCCCGGAGCAGGCGCGGGGCCAGGAGATTGATGGCCGCGCTGACCTCTACGCACTCGGCGTGGTGCTCTATGAAATCCTCGTCGGCGAGTTGCCTTACACCGGCACCGATGCACTGTCCACGGCGCTGGCGCACCTGACCGAACCGCTGCCGGAACTGCCGGTGCACCACGGCCGTTATCAGGAGGTGCTGCGCAAGCTGTTGGCCAAGGACCCGGCGGAGCGTTTCCCCGACGCGGCGGCGTTGCTGCGCGCGCTGGACCAACTGCCGGCGGACTCGCCGGAAGCCACGCTGGTGCGGCCGCTGCCGATTCCGCTGAGCTTCGACCTGGCGGGCATGACGCCGGTGTCTATCGACATTCCGACCGACAAACCCCAGCCGCAGCCAGTGCGCCAACCGGTGGTGACGCCGACCCAACACAGCAATGTGTCCGAGCAGCGTCGCGGGCCGGTATTGGCCTTGGCTGCAGTCGCCGTGGCTGTCGCCCTTGCCATCGGTGGCGCGAGCTACTGGTGGTTGAGCCGCGGCGATACACCCGCGGCGCCGCCCGCTGCGGTGGTGCCGAAAACGCCCGCGCCTCCTGAAGCAAAAACGGTTGTGGCCGATGCGGACGGCGGTCAGCGTCCCTTGCTGATGGCGGGCAAGAAGACCCTGTTCCAGCGTGTGCTGAGCAAGCCGGGCGCCAAGCTGTCCCACGATGCCGGCGGCGCCTCCGACGAGGGGCTGCCGGCGTTTTCCGTGCTCTACGTTTACCAGCGCAAAGACGTCGATGGCAGCCCGTGGCTGCGTGTCGGTGCCGCCACCGATGGGCGCAGCGACGGCTGGTTGCCGGCCGCCCAGGTCAGCGACTGGAAACAAAGCCTGGTGCTCAAATTCACCGAGCGCTCTGGCCGGGCGCCAGTGATGTTCCTGCGCCAATCCAGCGAAGTGGAAAAACTGCTGGCCGATCCTGCGGCCGCCAAAGGCGTTCTGGCCAAGGCGCAGAAGAACAGCGAAGACAATCAACAGGTGTTGGCGCTGGAGCCGACGGCCAGTGCGGTGCCGCAGGACCAGTTCTACCTGCTGCCGATTTTCGACTCCAAAGAGAGCTTCGACGAAAACGGCCAGCCGGTGCAGTTGCTCAATGTGGCCTCTATCGACCCCGGCAGCAGCGCGGCTGCCAAGCCGGCCGCCCGAGCGATCAACACCAACGCCGACGCCTTCCGCACCGCCGTGGTGCTGGTGGTGGACACCACGGTGTCGATGCAGCCTTACATCGACCAGGTCCGCGACGTGGTGCACGAGCTGCAAACCCGCATCGCCGAGCGTGGTGAGCTGGACAGCGTCAGCTTCGGCCTGGTGGGTTTTCGCAACAGCATCAAGAAAACCCCTGGGCTTGAGTACGTCGCCAAGACGCTGATCAGCCTCGACCAGGGCCGCGACCCAGAGCGCTTCCTCGACATGGCGCGGCAGGTCAAAGCCTCTACCGTGTCCAGCCACTCGTTCAACGAAGACGCGTTTGCCGGGGTGATGCAGGCCGTGGATGGCATGGACTGGTCCGGCTACGGTGGGCGCATCATCCTGCTGGTCACCGACGCCGGCGCACTGCGCAAGAACGACCCGTTTGCCGCCACCCAGATGAACGAAGCCGAGGTGCGCCAGGCCGCGCTGGGCAAGCAAATCAAGATCTACGCCCTGCACCTGCGCACCGACGCCGGCAAGAAAACCCATGCCGGTGCCGAAACCCAGTACCGCGTGCTCACCGCTGACGCCAACCCGCAGATCGGCGACCTCTACACGCCGGTGCCAGGGGGGGATGTGCGCAAGCTGGGTGAGCGTGTCGATGAGATCGGCAGTGTGTTCGCCAACCTCGTGCACCAGGTGCGCAGCAACACGCCGCAGCCGGTGCCGCTGCTGAGTGCCGCGCCGACCTTGGCCGACAAGTCCGCGGCCGTCGGCTACGCCATGCACATGGATTTCCTCGGCCGCAAAACCGCGAGCCAGGCGCCGCAACTGGTCAGCGCCTGGACCGCCGACCGCGACCTGACCAACCCGGCGCTGCCGGCGTTCCAGGTGTGCGTGATGCTGACCAAATTGCAGCTCAACGACCTGCAGCAGTCGCTGAAACTGATCGTCGATGCGGCGCGCAAGACCCAGACCTCGCCCAAGGATTTTTTCCAGGAAATCGCCAGCGCCTCGGCCTACATGAGCCGCGACCCGCAGGCCCTGCGCAAGGGCGGCAACCTGGCCGAAGGCGGCATCCTCGGCGAATACCTGGAAGGCCTGCCGTACCGCAGCAAGTCGCTGAACATGACCCAGGACTTGTGGTTGTCGTTGAGCGTGGCCGAGCAGGAAGACTTTATCGACGAGCTGGATTCGAAAATCCGCCTCTACGAAACCTTTCACAATGATGTGGCCAACTGGGTCCGTTTCGGCGATGCCGAGCCGGGCGATGCGTTGTACCGCGTGCCCTTGTCGACGCTGCCGTGATGCTGAACTTGAGCGCAGTGCACAAAAGCCGCGGCGTTGGCAGCCAGCGCTACAGCCTGGTGATTCCGGCGCTGGCGCTGCGCGCGGGTGAGCAGTTGGCAATCGTCGGGCCGAGCGGCTGTGGCAAAAGCACCTTGCTCGATCTGCTGGCGCTGGTGTTGGCGCCGGATCAGGTTGGCAGGTTTGAATTTGATCAGGTCGATGTCGGCGCTCTGTGGCGTGCCGATCAGCAGTCGACGTTGGCCGCGTTGCGCAGCACGCACTTGGGCTACGTGCTGCAAACCGGCGGCCTGCTGGGCTTTCTCGATGTGCGCAGCAATATCGCCTTGTCCCGCCAACTGCTGGGGCTCAAGGACGACGGCAGCGTCGCGCGTCTGGCCGAACAGTTGGAGATCAGCGATCAGTTGGGCAAAAAACCGACTGCGCTGTCGGTGGGCCAACGCCAACGCGTGAGCTGCGCCCGTGCACTGGCCCACGCGCCGCAACTGGTGCTGGCGGATGAGCCGACGGCGTCGCTTGACCCGCTGAACGCCGAACGCGTGATGCAGGCGCTGCTGGCCCAGGCCCGCGAACATCGCGCAGCCTGCGTGATCGCCACCCATGACGAGCCGCTGGCCCGCGCCAGTGGTTTGCAGGTGCGGCGCATCAGTTGCCGCCGTGACACCGACGGCGGCGTCACGGCCACCCTCGGGGAGGCGTGCTGATGCGCATCGGTCTGGTGGCGTCCCTGGCCTGGCAGGATTACCGCAACGACGCCTGGCTGTCGGCCTGTTCGGTGCTGGCATTGGTGGCCGTGATCGCGCCGTTGCTGGTGTTATTCGGCCTGAAATTTGGACTGGTTAGCAGTTTGACCGAACGCCTGGAGACCGACCCCGCAACCCGTGAAATTATTCCGTTGGGCGGCGGTCGATTCAACGCAGCGTTTATCGAGCAACTTGCCCAGCGTGGTGATGTGGCCTTTGCCGTGCCGCGTACCCGCCAGATTGCGGCGACCGCGCAGGTGGGCACGCTGACCCTGGAAATGCTGCCGACTGCAGCGGGTGACCCGCTGCTCGTGGGGTTGCCGATGCCTCGGGGCCTGGACCAGATCGTGCTGAGCCACACCGCCGCGGAAAAACTCGCGGCGCGGCCTGGCGATTGGCTGGAGACCAGCTTTGCGCGGCAGGTAGCAGGGCGCGTCGAAGCCCAACGTACGCGGTTGCAGGTGCTGGCGGTGCTGCCGCTGGAAGCGTTTGCGCGGGACGGTTTGTTTGCCGATTTGCGCCTGCTGGAAGCGGCGGAAGATTACCGCGACGGCCGCGCGGTGCCGGCGTTGAGTTGGGACGGTGACGCGGTCGGCGCGACTGAGCAGCGGGTTTATCCGGCGTTTCGTCTGTATGCCCGCCACCTCGCCGATGTGGAGCGGTTGCGGGTGTTTTTCGCCGGGCAGAACCTGTTGGTGTCGACCCAGGCGAACGCCATTGCCCAGGTGCAGTCGTTGAGTCGCAACCTGTCGATCGTGTTCTGGATCATTGCCGGGTTGGCCTTGGCGGGCGCATTTGCGGCGATCTTCGCCGGCGTGTTGGCCGCCGTGGCGCGCAAGCGTCGGGAATTGTCGGTGTTGCGCCTGCTGGGGTTTTCCACTGCCGGGCTGTTGCTGTTTGTGGTGGTGCAGGCGCTGTACAGCGCAGGGTTTGCCGCCGTGCTCAGTGCCGGGTTGTATGGCCTGGCCGAGGCGGGTTTGAATAAATTATTCGTGCAGGTGCCGGGCGAATACGCCAGTCACCTGTTGGCGCCTCATTACGGCCTGGCCCTGGCTGCAGTCCTCGGCGTCAGCGCTGTGGCGGCGGCCTGTGGCGGTTGGCGAGTGGCGCGTATCCAGGCTTCTGAAGGAATCAGAGATGTATAAGTTACTGGGCGCCGCCATGGCGCTGAGCTTGGCTTCAATGGCGTGGGCGGATGAGGCGAGCGACAAACTCGACAACCCCAAACCGTTGCCCGATGACGTGAGCCTGCCGCTGCCATGCGAAGGCAACATGGTGTTCCGCTACGCCTATGTGCTGGCCCAGGGCACCCTGGATGACCGCGAGATCAGCCTCGGTTACCCCTTTGCCGAGGGTGAGGCGGGTTATCAGCAGTCGTTTATTTCCGGCTACCGGCGCGACTTCATCAACGGCCAGTTCACGCTCAAGGATTTGCCCAAGGACTGGAACGCGGTCATTGCGCCCTTGATGCCGAAGACCGACGCCAAAACCCCGCTCAAGCCGATGCTGTACTTCATCGGCAAGTACGAAGTCACCGCACGCCAGTATGCCCAAGTGATGTCCCAGGCACAGTCGCTGGCCAGTGGTGAGCCGGCGCCAGCGTGCGATGCGCCTACCGGCATGGCTGCACGCTTGCCCAAGGTGAAACTCTCGCGCTTTGAAGCCGAGCGCTTCTCGGCGGTGTACAGCGCCTGGTTGATGAAGTACCACCGCGACGTGCTGCCGGTCAGTGGTCGTGGGTCTTCGGCCGAAGACGGTGGCCTCGGTTTTGTGCGCTTGCCCACCGAAGTGGAATGGGAATTCGCCGCGCGTGGTGGCCAGGCAGTGAGCCGGCAGGACCTCGAGGGGCGGCTGTTTCCGCGGCGTGTCGAAGGCAGTGAAAGCGACGGGCCGCTGGGTGATTACGCGGTGTTCAACCAAGTCGCCGGCGGTACAGGCCAGGCGGCACGCCTGATGCCCATCGGCACGAAATTGCCCAACCCGATCGGCATGTTCGATGTGATTGGCAATGCGGCGGAAATGGTCCAGGAGTCGTTCCAACTGGTGCACGCCGGGCGCCGCCAGGGCACCTACGGCGGCTTTGTGGTCAAGGGCGGCAACTATCTGGAAGGCGAGGGCACGCTGTTCACGGGCATGCGCCGCGAGTACCCGCTGTTTGCCGCCGACGGCACCGAGCAGAGCAACGAGACCACCGGTTTTCGCGTGGCGATAGGTGCGTTGTCTGCGCCGCGTTCGCGCTACAAGGAGCTGTTCGCGCAGTGGCAGAAAGAAGGCCGCCTGGCCTCGCTGACCGACGCCATCGACGACGCCCAGGACCCGACCAAGCGCCTGGACAGCATCATCGCCGCCAGCGTCGATCCCAAGCTGCAAGCCGAACTGGGCCTGGTCAACGAAGAACTCAAGCGCAACGTTTCGCTGATCGCCCAGCAACGCGAAGAGGCGGCGGGCAACCTGATTCAATCGGCCGCGCTGGTGGCCGAGACCATCAGCAACTACAACATCCGCCTGATGAACTTGCAGAAGAGTCGCCAGCAGGCTCTGGACAACAAGGACGCGGCGAGTGCGCAGCTGTTTGCCACGGCCATCGACAATGGCCGCAGCGCGCTCGACGGCGCGGTGGCGATCTACATCGATAACCTGGCCACCGGCACGCGCTACACCGACGCGGTGATCCAGGCGCAGTTTCAACGAATCAAGGAAGAGTTGGATCGCAAGCCAGTGCTCGGCAAGAGCCTGGTGACGCGCGCGACACTGTTCGTTCGCCATGTCGGCAACTACCGCAAACAACAGCGGGCCGACCCGGCAACGATTTTGAAGGAATTGCTCGCAGCGAGCGGTCAGCGGTCTTGATCGCTGGTTGTATGGCGAGCTTGGAAGGGACTCAGGCGGCGGTGGGCCGTGCTGGGCAAGTCAAACTTAACAGAGAACACTCCTATGCTTTTTTCCCGTAAGGCGGTTTCCAAGCGTCACTTGCTGCTGATCGCGGCTGGTTTCAGCACCGTGTTGACTGGCTGCGCCACGTCGCCGGCGTCCAAGGTCGCGTCGAGCACCAAGGTCGAGTACTACCCCAACTGCTACGAGCCAGTGCAGCACCTGCGCGCGACCGACTCGGACATGACCAAGTCGGTTGTCACCGGTGCGGCCATCGGCGCTGCCGGCGGTGCTCTGCTGGGCGCGCTGACCGGCGACTCCGACAAGCGCGGCCGTAACGCTGCCATCGGCGCCGCGGGCGGCGCCCTGGCGGGTGGCGCGGCGGGTTACTACACCGAGCGTCAGAAGCAGATCAGCGATGACAACCAGCGCATTGCGTCCTACGCGGCTGACGTCAACAAAAGCGCCTCCGACATCGACCGCAGCACCGCATACGCCAAGGCGTCCCAGCAGTGCTACCAGAGCGCATTCACCAAGCTGGTGGCTGACCGTAAAGCCAAGACCGTCAACGACACCGAAGGCCGCAAGCGCCTGGCGGAAATCGTTTCCGGCCTCAAGGAGTCCAATGACCTGATTGTCGCGGTCAACGGCAAAGCCAGCGAAGACCTGAACAACTACACCCAGGCGTACGAGCAAGACCTGCAACAAGTGGGTGTGCAGCGTGCCGACGTCGTGACCGTGGCCACCGCTGATACCACGCCGGTGGTGACGCCGGCCAAAGGCAAAAAAGCCGTCAAGCCGGCGAAAAAAGCAGCGCTGCCGACCGTGCCGAAAGAAGCGGTCGCCACCGAAAAAACCATCCAGACCGCGCAGACCAAGCAAGCTGAAAGCAAGCAGGTCGCCAGCGCTGGCAAGGCGCAGATTGAAGGCACTTGCCGCGATCCAAACCTGGCCGACTGGGCGCCGGTGCCTTGCCCTAACGTTTAAGTAACATGTTGCTATAAGCGTTAAACGCCAGCCGATCTCCCGCTAAAGCGCGAGATCGGTGGCGTTCCTCCAACAAATCGTTACACTGCTGCGGCCACTTAATAATGATACCGAGGCCGTGTGCATGAAATTTCGTCTTCTGCTGTGGGTGCTTGGCCTGATGATGGGCAAGGCCAGCCGCACCAATCCTGCTTTCCAGCAACAGCTGGGTGACAAAGACCTGGCGTTCCAGTTGCAGACCCTCGACGGCAAGGTTGCCCGTCATTTCATCGTCAAAGACCAGCGCATCACCAGCCGCTCAGGGGTTCACCCGCAACCTGCGTTTGCTATCGCCTTCAAAGATGCCGCCTACGGCTTCGCCACGATGCAGGCGAAGAACAAGCAACTGGCGTTCATGACAGGGATTCAGGACAAGTCGATCCAGATCAAGGGCAACCCGGCGCTGGTGATCTGGTTCCAGGGGCTGACCAAGTATTTGAAGCCGAAGAAAAAGAAGAAGGCCTGAAGGGTTTCTTCAGGGGTACCGAGTTGAATTCATCGCAGGCAAGCCAGCTCCCACAGTTGACTGCATTCCAGGGTTGGAACTCGGTCAACTGTGGGAGCTGGCTTGCCTGCGATAGCGGTTTATCAGGCGACAGCGTCAGCCCTGGCTGAACTGGGATGCCAGTTCACGCAACAGCACCTCGGCATCCAGTACTTTGCCGACCACTTCCTCGGCCTTGTCACGGCTCAAGCCCAAACGCTCAAGCAGTGCATCCGGAATCGCCTCATCCGGCCCGGAGCCAATGCCACGGCTGCGCAACAAGCGCACCGCCAGGCACACCAGGTTCGGGTATTCGGCATATTGCCCATCGTAGGTCGGGTCGTGCTGGAAGCGCAGGGCGGTGGACAGTTCGTCCGGCATGTCCCAGTAGCGCATCAGCCAGGCACCGATCTGCTCGCGGCTGATGCCCAGCAAGTGTTGCTCGACATAGCTGTGGCACAGGTGCGGGTTGACCTCCAAGTGACGGCAGATCAGCGAGAAGTGCGGCGGAAACACGTGGGCCAGCAGCAGATAACCGAAGTTATGCAGCAGGCCGGCGAGGTAGGTCAGGCCGGCTTCCGGGCGCTGGGCGCGTGGCATGGCGCGGGTCAGGCCTTCGATCACGGCGGCGGTGTAGATCGACTGGTGCCAGTACGGCGTGGACTGATGCGGGTGGTCTTTGGGCAGGCTCAAGGTTTTACCCAGGGCCAGGCCCAACGCCAGGTTGATCACCAGATCAAAGCCCAGTACGCGCACGATGGCGTCTTCAACTGAACGAATTTTGCCTGGCGAGGCGTAGTACGGCGACGCGGCCCAGCTCACCACTTGGGCGGCCAGGGCGGGGTCGGTTTCCACTACGCCAGTGATGTCATCGATGGTGGCGTTGGGGTCGACGCGCAGCTTGATGATCTTTTGCGCGGTATCGGCCAGCGGTGGAATTTCGATGGTCGCTTCCAGGCGTTGCTGGATGCGGCGGGCGGTGAACGCCTGCATCGCCTGGGTGATTTCCTCGCGGTCATCATTGGGGCGGTCGAGGTTCGGGCGAATGTTGCTCAACGGCTCGCCGAACTGCCCGGCGCTGGCTTTGGTGAGCATGGTCTTGAAGTCGCTGCTGGCAATTTCCAGCAGCAGCCCGGCTTCGCCTGAATGCACCAGCAGGCTCGGTTCGCTCAGCAGGCTGCCTTCGTACAGGCAGGGCGAACTGGTCAGGGCCGGCAGGCCTGGCAGCAGGCTCAACTCGTGCTTGGCTAACATGCGCTCGATGCGATCCGGCGATACTGCGGTAAGGCGGCGGCCGGTGAGTTCGGCGAGTCGGTTGAGGTCAAGCAATTGGCTCTGCGGGAACAGCACCATGAGGGCGCCAACGGCATCTTCCAGCAAGACCGCCTGGACCTTTTGCGCGGGATTCAGGCCAGCCTGTTCGGCGACTTCCGTATAAGGAATGGCGAGCTTTGCGAGCAGAGCCCGAATGACCGGCGGGGCGGTCAGTGGGGCTGTGGCGAGGGCTACTTCTGACATGGCCTGATCCAATTTCTTACAGTCACCGAAGTATAACCAGCTTGATACAACTGTTGGTTGGATAAGTGAGTCAGGCGTCACACTTGGCCGTATTGCTGCCCATGCCGTAGCCAGCGATCGAGCAACGGGCTGACGTGATCCGGCCAGCGCTCGAGCAGCGCTTGCGCCGCATCACGCACGGCCGGCAGCAGGTCAGCGTCGCGCATCAGGTCGGCGACCTTGAATTGCAGCAGGCCAGTCTGGCGGGTGCCGAGCATTTCACCGGGGCCGCGCAGCTCGAGGTCTTTTTCGGCGATGACAAAGCCGTCGTTGGTTTCGCGCATGATGCCCAGGCGCTGACGACCGATCTGCGACAACGGTGGATGGTAGAGCAGCACGCAATGGCTGGCGGCGCTGCCCCGGCCGACGCGACCACGTAATTGGTGCAATTGGGCCAGGCCCAGGCGCTCGGGGTTTTCGATGATCATCAAGCTGGCATTGGGCACGTCCACACCCACTTCGATCACCGTGGTGGCCACCAGCAATTGGAGGTTGCCCGCTTTGAACTCGGCCATCACCGCAGCTTTTTCCGCAGGCTTCATGCGGCCGTGGATCAGCCCGACCTTGAGTTCGCCCAAGGCACTGGTGAGGTCTTCATAGGTGGTTTCGGCGGCCTGGCACGTCAGCTCCTCGGACTCTTCGATCAGCGTGCACACCCAGTACGCCTGACGGCCTTCGGCGCAGGCACCGCGCACGCGCTCGATCACTTCCACGCGGCGGGTGTCGGTGACCAGCACGGTGTTGACCGGGGTACGGCCGGGCGGCAGTTCGTCGAGGATCGAGGTGTCGAGGTCGGCGTAGGCGCTCATGGCCAGGGTGCGTGGGATCGGTGTTGCGGTCATGATCAACTGGTGCGGGCTCATGCGCCCGCCCACGCCTTTCTGGCGCAGGGCCAGGCGCTGCTGCACGCCGAAGCGGTGCTGTTCGTCGATGATCACCAGCGCGAGGTTCTTGAATTTCACTTCGTCCTGGAACAGCGCATGGGTACCCACCACCATCGGTGCGCCATTGGCGATCTGTTCCAGCGCCGCCGCGCGCACCTTGCCCTTGAGTTTGCCGGCCAGCCACGCCACTTCCAGGCCCAGTGGTTCGAGCCAGCGCTTGAAGGTGATGAAGTGCTGCTCGGCGAGAATCTCGGTGGGCGCCATCAGCGCCACTTGGTAACCGGCTTCCAGTGCCTGCAAGGCGGCGAGGGCGGCGACCACGGTCTTGCCAGCGCCCACGTCACCCTGAATCAGGCGCAGCATTGGTTCCTTCTGGCTGAGGTCGTAGGCGATTTCATTGCCAACCCGTTGCTGGGCCCCGGTTGGCGCGAAGCCCAGGTTCGCCAGGTATTGCGCAGGCAGGCGCGTGGCCTTGGGCATTGCGGGCGCGCGCAGGGAGCGCATGCTTTCGCGCAGGCGCTGCTGGGACAACTGGTGGGTCAGCAGCTCTTCAAAGGCCAGGCGATGTTGCGCCCAGTGATGACCCAGGGCCAGTTCGTCGACATCGGCATCGGCGGGCGGGTGGTGCAGATAGCGGATGGCATCGTCCAGCGGCGCCAGTTGGTAGTCACGGGCCAGTTCCACCGGCAGCCAGTCGGGCAGGCTTTTGGGGCCGAGCATCGTCAGGGTCTGCATGCACAGTTGGCGCAGGCGCTGTTGGGTCAGGCCTTCGGTCAGCGGGTAGATCGGCGTGAGGGTGGTATCCACCGGCGGCGGCTCGTCGCCGGTAATGGCGCGGTATTCGGGGTGGTAGATTTCCAGGCCCGACGCGCCAGGCCGTGCCTCGCCGTAGCAGCGCACGCGGGTGCCGCGCTTGAGGCCTTCCTTCTGGGCGTTGCTGAAATGGTAGAAGCGCAGGCTGAGGCCACCGGTGCCGTCCTGCAGGCGTACGACCAGACTGCGGCGCTTGCCCATCACCACATCCGCGCCACTGACGGTGCCTTCGACCACCGCGTCCTGTCCTGGGCGCAAATGGCCGATGGGCACGACGCGCGTGCGGTCCTGATAGCGCAGGGGCAAGTGGAACAGCACGTCCTGGAGGTTCTCCAGGCCGACCTTGGCCAACTTCTCGGCCATGGCTTCACCAACACCCTTGAGTGCGGTGACCGACACGTGCGACAGCTCAGTCATACCCTTGCTTAGCTCGCAGCAGGCGGCTTGGCCACCGAGCACAAACGGATCGAGTCGGCGAGGATCTCAATGGCTTTCGGGCGTGGGAAGCTGGCGCGCCAGGCGATCGCCACGGTCCGGAATGGCACCGGCGGCGTGAGCGGGCGCACTTCGATTACGCCGGGGGCGTAGTGATGACTGTCCACTGCCGACAGCGGCAAGATCGAAATACCCAGGCCGGACGCGACCATATGGCGGATGGTTTCCAGCGAGCTGGATTCCACGGTGGTGTGCTTGGCGCCGTCGTTGCCCTTGGTCAGGGTCGGGCAGGCTTCGAGTACCTGGTCGCGGAAGCAGTGGCCTTCGCCGAGCAGCAACAGGCTCTTGTCGTTGAGCAGGCCGGCGTCGATGGTGTCTTTTTGCGTCCACGGGTGGGAGGCCGGCATCAACACGTAGAACGGCTCGTCGTAGAGCGGCAAGGTCAACACGTCCGCTTCGTTGAACGGCAGGGCGATGATGATCGCGTCCAGTTCACCGTTGCGCAGTTTGTCGCGCAGCACGTGGGTGAAGTTTTCTTCGATATACAGCGGCATCTGCGGCGCGACGCGGTGCAGTTGCGGAATCAAATGCGGGAACAGGTACGGGCCAACGGTGTAGATGGCGCCGACTTTGAGCGGTGCAGTCAGCTGGTTCTTGCCGGCCTGGGCCAGCTCGCGAATGCTTTGGGCTTGTTCCAGCACCTTTTGGGCCTGGGCGACAATGCCTTCGCCCACTGGCGTGAGGCGCACGGCGCTCTTGCTGCGCTCGAAAATCAGCACACCGAGTTCGTCTTCAAGCTTTTTCACGCCCACCGACAGCGTCGGCTGGCTGACATGGCAACGCTCGGCCGCGTGGCCGAAGTGCTGCTCTTGGGCGAGGGTCACGATGTAGCGTAATTCTGTAAGAGTCATAGCGGGCGTCCATGAGGTTGCGAGCCAAGCATACCGGCTGCAATCGATAGACGCACGTTATCAGAACTTTGCTGGGGATTGAGCGGGGAGTGGCTCGGATTTAACTGAAAAATGGATTTTTAGCTTCAACAAACAAAATGTGGGAGCGCACTGGCTCGCGAATGCGCGGTGTCAGTGAAGAATGTATCGACTGACACTGCGCTTTCGCGAGCAAGCTCGCTCCCGCATTGGCCTGCTTGGCAATCCTTAGCGGCGACGCTTCTCGATGTTGTAAACAAACGGCGCGACGATCTCGACGCTGCCGCCTTTCAACATGTCGGCCGGCGGCTTGGGCAATGGCTGGGCACGACGAATCATGTCCAGGGTCGCGCGGTCCAGGTCGGCGTTGCCGGAGCGGCCCACCAACTCGTAGGACAGCACATTGCCTTCGGCATCGACCACGAAGCGCAGGCGGTTAAGCCCCTCTTTGCCACGCTGTTGAGCGCCTGGCGGGTACTTCTTGTACTTCTGCAAGTGCGCCAGCAGGGTGCCTTCCCAGGACGCTTTCGCTGCTACCTGGGCTGGCGACGGGCCGGGCACGGGTTGAGCGGATTTTTCCGCCGGCGTATTCGTCGGTGGGGTTTCGCTCGGCGGCTCTTCGGAAGGTTTCTCCTTGGGCGGCTCGGGCTTTTTCTCCACTGGCTTGGGCGGCTGGGGTTTGGGCTTGGGCTTGACCGGCTTGGGCACCTGGATCGTTGGCTTGGGCGCCTCGGCCAGTTTCGGCAAAGGCAGCTCTTCCACCGGCGCCGGCGGCTGTGGCGGCGTGACCACCTTGGGCGGCGCGGGAGGCGGTGGTGCCGGCATCGGCGCCAGGTCGATGACCATGGCGGCCGGTGGCAGCGTCACCGGATGCGGCGCGGACCATTGAAGCGCGATGATGATCGCGACGGCATGCACGCCCAGCACGACGGCGAGGCTGGTGCCATAACGCGTCAGTTTGTGGCGCGTCGTGATCATTTCTTGGCTGCCGTCTCAAGTCCGACCAGGCCTACCTTGAGGTAGCCGGCTGCCCGCAGGGCATCCATCACGCTCATCAGGTCGCCGTAGTCCACGCCTTTGTCGGCCTGGAAGAAGATCGTCGTGTCTTTCTTGCCTTGGGTCTTGGCGTCGAGCACCGGGCCCAGGGTTTCAGCTTTGACTTCTTCTTCGCCCAGGAACAGGCGTTGGTCCGCCTTGACGCTGAGGAAGATCGGCTTCTCTGGACGCGGCGCAGGCTTGGCGCTGGAGGCCGGCAGATCGACCTTGATGTCCACGGTGGCCAACGGTGCCGCCACCATGAAGATGATCAGCAGCACCAGCATCACGTCAATAAACGGGGTGACGTTGATTTCGTGGTTCTCGACGAGTTCATCGTCGCCTTGATTCAAATGCAGGCCCATGGCCGATTACCCCACTTTCACCATGTGCGGTTGCGAGCTGCGCTCGGTAGGGGCGTGATCGAGGTCGCGGCTGACCAGCAGCAGGACTTCTGCCGATGCGTCCGATACCTGAGCCTTGTAGCCGGCAATGGAACGGGCGAAGACGTTGTAGATCACCACCGCAGGAATCGCGGCAACCAGGCCCAGTGCGGTTGCCAGAAGGGCTTCGGCGATGCCTGGGGCAACGACGGCGAGGTTGGTGGTTTGGGTTTTGGCGATGCCGATGAAGCTGTTCATGATGCCCCACACGGTACCGAACAGACCCACGAACGGCGCGGTGGAACCGATAGTGGCGAGCACGCCGGTGCCGCTGCTCATGTTACGACCGCAGGCCGCCACCAGGCGCTCGAGGCGGAAGCTGACGCGTTCCTTGATGCCTTCTTTTTCGCGGGTGTTGACCGACAAGCGCATTTCTTCGAGCGCGTCGTGGACCAGCAGGTTGGCCAGGGTGCCCTTCTTGGTAGCGGTGTCGCTGGCTTCCTTGAGGGTGGTGGCTTTTTTCAGGTGGACGATTTCAGTGCGCAGGCGACGCTTGGCGCCCAGCAGCTCGAAGCCCTTGGCGATCCAGATGGTCCAGGTAATGATCGAGGCGATGGCCAGGCCGATCATGACGGCTTTTACCACCACGTCAGCGTTCTGGTACATGCCCCACGGGGACAGGTCATGGGCCATGCCCAGGCTGTTGTCTTCTTCCAGGACAACACCGGAGTCGTCGGCAGGCGCAGGGGCTGCAGCCTGGGCCGGGTCGGTGGCCACAGGTGCTGCGGCAGGGGCTGGCGGCGTGGCTGCGTTCTGTTGGGCCGCGGCCGGAGTGGCTGGGGCGGTCGCGTCAGCGAAAGCGGCGGTCGGTGCCAGCAGAACGCTGAACAGCAGCGCAGCAATCGCACGCCAGGCGCGAGATGGGCTGAGAGGCTTGGTTGGCGAAGCGGGGTTTGTATTACGTGTCATGCTGGCCGGACCTAAGAGAAAAAAATGAGTGATCGTCCTGCCAGACCCTGATGGGTCGAGGACAAATGGGCGGTTATTATTGCAAGTAATTCTTGTTAACAAAAGTAATACAGTTACTTAATTTGTCGTTTTGCTGGCCGCTGGTCATCTTCGGCGGCTAATCTGCGCCTTTAAGAATGGAGTTTTGTGATGTCTGCGCCTTCTGTTGTGATTGCCGGTTGCGGCGATGTGGGTAGTCGGCTGGCTAGCCAATTGCTGGCCTCGGAATGGGAGGTTCATGGCCTGCGACGTGATATTTCACGCCTGCCAGAGGGTGTCATCGGCATCGCAGGTGACCTGTTCAAAAAGGATTGCCCTGACACTTGGCCGATCGGCGCAGTGGATTATCTGGTGTATTGCTCCGCGGCGACCGACCACGATGAGGCCGGCTATCGTGCGGCGTACGTGCAAGGGCTGCAGCATGTGTTGGAGTGGCTGAACGACTACGGCCAGGAGCCCAAGCATTTGCTGTTTGTGTCGAGCAGCAGTGTGTACGGCCAGCAGAAAGGTGAGTGGGTCGACGAAACGTCCGACACTCAAGCGAAAGGGTATTCCGGCCAGGTAATGCTGGAAGCTGAGCAAGTGGCGCTCAATAGCGGTATTCCGGCGAGCATCGTGCGGTTGACCGGTATCTATGGGCCCGGCCGTGAATGGCTGCTGACCCAAGTGCGCCAAGGCTATCGCGTGGCGGTTGATCCCCCTTTATATGGCAACCGGATTCACGCGGATGACGCTGCCGGATTGCTGGCCTTCCTGCTGCGGCATGTGGAGCAGGGCGGTTCGCTGGACAGCATTTACATCGGCGTTGACGATGCGCCCGCGCCCTTGGCAGAAGTGGTGGGTTGGTTGCGCGACTACCTGGGCGTGACCGAATGGGCTGACGACGCCAGTGTGCGCCGCGCTGGCAGCAAGCAATGCAGCAATGCCCGAGCCAAGGCGTTGGGCTGGGTGCCGACCTACCCGACTTATCGCGAAGGGTACGCGGCGATCCTTGAAGGTAAGTGCTAGATGTGAAGAAGGAGCCGTGAGGCTCCTTTTTTGTTACTGCTTTTCCAGCAGCCATTGGCGTGGCCCAGGGCTGAGCTGGGGGATTTCATCTGGCTGGGAAAGGTTGATCGCCTGCAGAATTTCCAACTGTTTGCCGTAGCGCACGAAAATCCAGCCATCGCCGACCGCTCCTTTGCCCAGATAGACGACGTCATTGCCGGCACCTTGAGTGGCGCAATCGCCTCCCAGGCACAGTTCATAGCGGTCATTGTTGCCCAGGCCGGACAGGCTGCCATCGGCGCTGAACTTCACAAGGTTGCCTGTGCCTTGGCCTTCAATTATTTTCCACTGACCGCCCATGTAGGCTGAGTTCAGGGCTTGCCTGAACGCCGTGCCCCACTTGGCACCTGCGGCAGCGGGTTGAATGGGGCGGCTAAACGTTTGCCCTGCGTAAATCTTGCCGGTCTGTTGGACCAGTTGCTCGCCGTTCAATTGCAATTCGTCGCTGCCATGGCCGTTGTAATCCACCGACCAAATGCCAGGCGCCTTCTGCAGCAGTTGGCCTTCACCCTCCTCGAACGCAGTGCTGAATTGCGCTTTGCCGGTACGGGTGTCGATGTTCCATTCCAGGTTCATGCCGTTGGCGTCCAGGGCTTTAAGCAGCGGCCGCCCCTGGGCGGCGGTATCGATAGCGGCCTGGTTGATCCATAGCCCGCTGATGTCCGCGGTTTGCTGCTGCAGGTGTGTGCAGCCGCCCAGCAGGATCAAGCTGATGAGGAGTAGCGTGTGCATGGAGTGGTCCGTCTGCTGGTGAAAAAACCATGGCGCAGACTAAAGAAAAAGGAGCCGGTAGGCTTCTTTGTTCTGTATCACTGTTTTTCCAACAACCACTGCCGTGGCCCCGGCGTAAACGAAGGCACTTCATCCGCCTGCGCAGTGTTCACGGCCTGGAAGATTTCCAGCTGCTTGCCTTTGCGCGCGAAGATCCACGGGTTGCCCTGGCCGTTGAGTTGCAGCCAGATACTGTCGTAGCCGCCGCTCATTGAGGCGCAGTCACCCGCCAGGCACAGCGAGTACCGATCGACACCGGGCAAACCGGCGACTTTGCCGTCGGCCTGGAACTGCACCGTGGCGCCGTCGCCGTTCCCGTCGGTGATCTTCCAGTCGCCACCCATATAGGCGGCATACAGGGCGCGCTCGAAGTTGGCGCCCAGTGGCGCGCCTTCGGGAGCTGGGTCGTTGGCACGGGCGAACAGCTGCTCAGGCTCGTTGTCGTTGGCCACTTGCAGCAGTTGTTTGCCTTTGCGCTTGAGTTCGGTGGCGGAGCTGCCGTAGAAATCGACGCTCCAGGCGCCGGGTTTCTCACTGAGCAGCTTACCTTCGGCGACTTCAAAACCGTTGTAGTAACGCGCCTGCGAAGCCTTGGTGTTGACCTCCCATTCGAGGTTCGGACCATAGGTTTGCAGCGCTTCACGCAAAGGGCCGCCCTTGGCTGCCGCGTTGATGGCGGCCTGGTTGATCCAGGTGCCGCTCACATCCAGGTCGGCGGGGTTGCTGGCGCAGCCGCCGAGCAACAAGGCGAGCAACGAAGAGGCTACAAGCGCTTTGCGCATCACGAAATCCTTCTGAAACGAAGTCGGCGCAGCCTGTGGAGGCTGCGCCGGGTGTTTTACTCGATGACCAGAATCGCGTCCATCTCGACCTGTGCGCCCTTTGGCAGGGCGGCAACGCCGATAGCGGCGCGGGCCGGGTACGGCTGTTCGAAGTACTTGCCCATGATCTCGTTGACCTTGGCGAAGTGGCTCAGGTCAGTGAGGAAGATGTTCAGCTTGACGATGTCTTTGAACGAACCGCCAGCGGCTTCGGCCACCGACTTGAGGTTTTCGAAGACCTGGACGGTTTGTGCTTCAAAGCCTTCAACCAGCTCCATGGTCTTTGGGTCCAGTGGAATCTGGCCGGACATGTAGACGGTGTTGCCCGCCTTGATCGCCTGGGAGTAAGTGCCGATGGCGGCAGGGGCTTTGTCGCTGGTGATAACAGTCTTGGTCATGAGTGACTCCTTGTAAGAGATCGGCTATGCGCGCATGCGGGTGATGCGAATCACCCCGGTCAGGGCGCGCAGTTTCTTGATCACGCGGGCCAGGTGCACGCGGTCGTGCACGCTGACCACCAGCTGGACCACGCTGATGCGGCCATCGCGCTCATCCATGCTGATTTTCTCGATATTGCCGTCGGCCGCGTTGACGCTGCTGGCCAGCAGGGCGATCAGGCCGCGCTGGTGCTCCAGCTCAACGCGCAACTCGACGTTGAATTCGCCGGTGACGTCCTTGGCCCACGAGAGCTGGATGCATTTCTCGGGGTTGTGACGGATTTCAGTGATGTTGCGGCAGTTGTCCAAGTGCACGACCATGCCTTTACCAGCCGACAAGTGGCCGACAATCGGGTCGCCCGGGATCGGCGTGCAACATTTGGCGTAGCTGAGCACCAGGCCTTCCGTGCCGCGAATCGCCAGCGGGCCTTCGGGGCTTGGCAGCTGTTCGCCTTCGCCGAGCAGGCGACGGGCGACCACATACGCCATGCGGTTGCCCAGGCCGATGTCTTCCAGCAGGTCTTCGATGGTTTCCTGACGATACTCGTGGAGCATCGCTTGCACGCGCTCGGCCGGGATCTTCTCCAGGGCGCTGTCGAAACCATTGAGCACCTTGTTCAGCAGGCGTTCGCCGAGGCTGATGGATTCGGAGCGGCGTTGCAATTTGAGCGCGTGGCGAATGTGTGTGCGCGCTTTACCGGTGACCACGAAGTTGAGCCAGGCCGGGTTCGGGCGCGCGCCGGGTGCGCTGACGATCTCGACCGTGGAGCCGCTTTGCAGCGGCTCGGACAGCGGCGCGAGGCGTCGATTGATCCGGCAGGCAATACAGCTGTTGCCCACGTCGGTGTGTACCGCGTAGGCAAAGTCGACCGCTGTGGAGCCTTTGGGCAGCTCCATGATCCGGCCTTTGGGCGTGAAGACGTAGACCTCGTCCGGGAACAGGTCGATCTTCACACTTTCGATAAATTCCAGGGAATTGCCGGCCCGTTGCTGCATTTCCAGCACGCCTTTGACCCACTGGCGGGCGCGGGCATGCGTGCCTTTAGGCTGTTCGTCGCCGCTGGACTTGTACAGCCAATGCGCGGCGATGCCGTTGTTGGCCATCTCTTCCATTTCACGGGTACGGATCTGGATCTCGATCGGCACCCCGTGCATACCAAACAATGTGGTGTGCAGCGACTGATAGCCGTTGGCCTTGGGAATCGCGATGTAATCCTTGAAGCGGCCTGGCAGGGGTTTGTACAAATTATGTACAGCACCCAGCACGCGGTAGCAGGTATCGACCTTGTCGACGATGATCCGGAACGCGTACACGTCCATGATCTCGTTGAAGGCCCGACGCTTGCCGCGCATTTTTTTGTAGATGCCGTAGATGTGTTTCTGCCGGCCGCTGACTTCGCCTTCAATTTCGTCGATCGCCAGGCAATGGCTCAGCGACTCTTCGATCTTGTTGACGATTTCCTTGCGGTTGCCCCGGGCGCGCTTGACGGCCTGATAAATGCGCGCGGAACGCATCGGGTGCATGGCCTTGAAGCCGAGGTCTTCGAATTCGATACGAATGGCATGCATGCCCAGCCGGTTGGCGATGGGCGCATAGATTTCCAGGGTTTCCTTGGCGATGCGCCGGCGTTTTTCGCCGGACAGCACTTCCAGCGTGCGCATGTTGTGCAGCCGGTCGGCCAGCTTCACCAGGATTACCCGAATGTCTCGGGCCATGGCCATGGCCATCTTCTGGAAGTTTTCCGCCTGGGCTTCGGCCTTGGTTTCGAAGTTCATCTGGGTCAGTTTGCTGACCCCATCGACCAGTTCGGCCACGGTCTCGCCAAATTGCGCACTGAGCGCTTCCTTGGCGATGCCGGTGTCTTCGATCACGTCATGCAGCATCGCAGCCATCAGGCTCTGATGGTCCATGTGCATGTCGGCAAGAATATTGGCCACGGCAAGAGGATGCGTGACATACGCCTCACCACTGCGGCGGCGTTGGCCGTCGTGGGCTTGTTCGGCGTAGAAATACGCTCGGCGGACCAGGTTGACCTGGTCTGGGCCGAGGTAGGTCGATAAGCGATCGGCGAGGGCGTCTATGCTCGGCAAAGTATTAACTCCTGCCGTTGGCTGTGACCCCGCGCCGTGCTACGTCGACCAGGCATAGGCTTAGACGGCCTCGTTGGACTCGTCCTCGAACGCTGCAAACAGCGGTTCGTCTTCAACGATTTCGGCGTTGGCGATGAACTCGTAGCTCATCAGGCCTTCAGCGATTTCACGCAGGGCTACAACGGTAGGCTTGTCGTTTTCCCACTGGACCAGGGGCTCTTTGCCGCCAGTGGCCAGTTGACGGGCACGCTTGGTAGAGAGCATGACCAGCTCAAAGCGGTTATCCACGTGTTCTAGGCAGTCTTCAACGGTTACGCGGGCCATGGTATTCCTCGGAGCGAATGCAAGATGCGCGCTGCCCGGTTGGGCGAGCGGACTGAACAGTTTAAAAAATCACCAGCGTTTAGGGAAGCGCTGATTTTTCCCGCGGCCTCGCAAAACGGCTACAAGTGCCAATGTAAAGCCCTTGCAGCGGTTTTGGGAAGAGCCAATCAGCCAAGCAGTTCGGCGAGTAATTTGCCGAAACGCTGCTGTTGGCGTTTTTGCTGGAGCTGATTGGCGCGGAAAATCGCCTTCAAATCGTCCAGGGCGCTGGCGAAATCGTCATTGATGATCAGGTAGTCGTAGTCGACGTAGTGGCTCATTTCGCTGACGGCTTCACGCATGCGGCCTTCGATGATCTCGTCACTGTCCTGGCCACGGTTGGTCAGGCGCTGGTGCAAGGCTTCGAGCGACGGCGGCAGGATAAAGATCGAACGCGCCTTCGGCATCAGTTGGCGCACTTGCTCGGCACCCTGCCAGTCGATTTCCAGGATCAGGTCGTGGCCTTCGTCCAGGGTCTGCTGCAGGTGGCTTTGCGAGGTGCCGTAGAGGTTGCCGAACACTTCGGCACGCTCCAGGAAGTCGCCGTGCTCGATCATCTTGACGAACTCGGTGCGCTCGACGAAGTGGTAGTGCACGCCGTTCACTTCACCCGGACGCATGGCGCGGGTGGTGTGCGAGACCGAGATGCGGATCTGCTCGTCAGCGTCGGTCAAGGCCTTGACCAGGCTGCTCTTGCCCGCGCCCGAAGGGGCGGAAATGATGTAAAGGGTGCCGGTGCTGTGGGTCATGGAAGTTGCCTTACTCAATATTCTGTACTTGTTCGCGCATCTGCTCGATCAACACTTTGAGGTTGACCGCAGCTTGGGTGCTGCGCGGATCAAACGCTTTGGAGCCCAGTGTATTGGCTTCGCGGTTGAGTTCCTGCATCAGGAAGTCCAGGCGCCGACCAGCGGCACCGGCAGACTTGAGCACGCGGCGCACCTCGAGGATGTGGGTGCTCAGGCGGTCGAGCTCTTCGGCCACGTCACTTTTCTGCGCCAGCAGCACCATTTCCTGTTCCAGGCGCGTCGGGTCGAGGTCGGCCTTCATGTCGGTGAAACGGTCCAGAACCTTCTGGCGCTGGGTGGCGAGCATCTGCGGCACCAACTCGCGCAGGGTGACCACGTCTTCCTCGATCGCGCTCAGGCGCTCGCTGATCAGGCGCGCCAGTTCGGCGCCCTCACGCTCGCGGCCGGCTTTGAGCTCCTTCAAACCCTGATTGAACAGGGCGAGGGCTTCGGCATTGAGGGCCTGCGGGTCGGTTGCGTCGGCCACCAGTACGCCGGGCCAGGCCAGCACTTCCAGCGGGTTCAGCGCGGCGGGTTGCTTGATCAGGCCGGCGATGGTTTCAGCGGCAGCGACCAGTTGCGCGGCGCGCTCGCGATCCACCTGCAACGGCTTGCCGGTGGTTTCCTCGGTAAAGCGCAGGGTGCATTCCAGCTTGCCGCGGGAGATCCCCTGGCGCAGCGCTTCACGGACCGCGCCTTCGAGGTCGCGAAACGATTCCGGCAGGCGCAGGTGCGGCTCCAGGTAACGGCTGTTGACCGAGCGCAGTTCCCAGCTCAGGGTGCCTTGGGCACCGGCTTTTTCGACGCGGGCGAAGGCGGTCATGCTGTGCACCATGGAGGTACCTCGCGATGCAGTCCCGCAAATACGGGCTGATGGGTAAATTGAAGCCGACAGGCTGCGAAGGCGCAGGATTGTAGCGCAGTGAGGCGAACGCGCCCAAACAATGGGCGCCAGGCCAGCCATTCGTAACCGAATTTTTTAGAAGTGCCCCGAATCGGCTGGCGGCTCTATAATGCTCGGCAGTTTTTCGTCCTCCGTACAGGTATCCCCTATGAAACGTCCAAGTGGTCGCGCTGCCGATCAGCTCCGCTCGATCCGCATCACCCGCAACTACACCAAACACGCCGAGGGATCTGTACTGGTCGAGTTTGGCGATACCAAGGTGATCTGCACCGTCAGCGTCGAAAACGGCGTGCCGCGCTTCCTCAAGGGCCAGGGCCAGGGTTGGTTGACCGCCGAGTACGGCATGCTGCCGCGCGCCACCGGCGAGCGTAACCAGCGTGAAGCCAGCCGTGGCAAGCAAGGCGGCCGCACCCTCGAAATCCAGCGCCTGATCGGCCGTTCGCTGCGCGCAGCCCTGGACATGTCCAAGCTGGGCGACGTGACCCTGTACGTCGATTGCGACGTGATCCAGGCCGACGGCGGCACCCGCACTGCCTCCATCACCGGCGCCATGGTGGCCTTGGTTGATGCGCTGAAAGTGATCAAGAAGCGTGGCGGCCTGAAAGCCGGCGACCCGCTCAAGCAGATGATCGCTGCCGTATCGGTGGGCATGTACCAGGGCGAGCCAGTGCTGGATCTCGACTATCTGGAAGACTCGGCTGCCGAGACTGACCTGAACGTGGTAATGACCAGCAGCGGTGGTTTCATCGAAGTGCAGGGCACCGCCGAAGGCGCGCCATTCCAGCCGGCCGACCTGAACGCCATGCTGGCCCTGGCCCAGAAAGGCATGACCGAAATCTTCGAACTGCAGAACGCCGCACTGGCTGACTGAAACGGCCGCAAGGAGCAACGCCATGAGTGACCACCAACTGCCTGTACCCACGCCTCCTTACGAAGTGCGTCAGGGAGCAATGTTGTGTCACCTCTCGGCGTTCCTGGGGTTTGTGTTTCCCTTCGGCAGTGTCGTCGGGCCGCTGATCCTGTGGCAGATGAAGAAGGAAGTGGACCCGTTCATTGATGATCAGGGCAAGGAGGCCTTGAACTTCCAGATCACCGTGGCCATTGCCTGGCTGGTTTGCATCGTGCTGGCGTTTGCGGTGATTGGTTTTTTCCTGATGACTGCCCTGGCGATCGCCACGGTGGTGCTGACGATCATCGGCGCAATCAAAGCCAGCAAGGGGATTGCCTATCGCTATCCCTTTACCTGGCGATTGGTCAAATAATGAGCGCCCACAAAAAAACCGACAGCGATGTCGGTTTTTTTTGTGCCTGGAAAAAGACCTTAGATGGTCAATGTCCAGTCGTAGTCCACGATCAGCGGCGCGTGCTGCGAGAAGCGTGGCTGACGCGGCAGGCGTGCGCTGCGAACAAAGCGGCGAAGCCCCGGGGTCAGCAGCTGGTAGTCGAAACGCCAGCCCAGGTTAAGCATCTCGGCCTGTTCGTTATCCGGCCACCAGCTGTACTGGTCGCCTTCGCGGCTGACTTCGCGCAGGGCGTCAACATAGCCCATGTTGCCGACAATCTCGTCCATCCAGGCACGTTCCGGCGCCAGGAAGCCCGGGGATTGTTGGCTGTCGCGCCAGTTCTTGATATCCAGCTTCTGTTGCGCCACGTACAGCGAGCCACAGTAAATGTACTCGCGACGTTTGCGTCGCTGTTTATCCAGATAACGGGCGAAATCGTCCATTAGCTTGAACTTCTGGTTCAAGTCTTCATCGCCGTTCTGCCCCGAAGGGAGCAGCAAGGTCGCGATGCTGACCTTGTCGAAATCGGCCTGCAGGTAGCGCCCGTAGCGGTCGGCTGTCTCGAAGCCGAGGCCGCTGATGACCGCCTTGGGTTGCAACCGCGAGTACAAAGCCACGCCACCTTGGGTGGGCACTTCGGCATCGCAGGCATAAAGGAAGTAGCCATCCAGTTGGAAGGCTGGGTCGTCCAGTTCAAAGGCGGAGGCGCGGGTGTCCTGCAGGCAGATGACGTCGGCATTCTGTGCTTGCAGCCAACTGAGCAAACCACGCTCGACTGCAGCCTGAATACCATTGACGTTCACACTGATGATCCGCATAAATGGCCCCAAAAATCGCGTGCGTGTATGATACACGCCGTCTACCTAATTAGCTAAATCCGTGGTATCTGAGGCTTTTTTCATGCAGGCGTATCAACGCGATTTCATTCGTTTTGCCATCGATCGCGGCGTTTTGCGCTTCGGTGAGTTCACTTTGAAGTCCGGGCGCACCAGCCCGTACTTCTTCAATGCAGGCCTGTTCAACTCGGGTTCGGCCCTGGCTCAGCTGGGTCGTTTTTACGCGGCAGCCATCGTTGAAAGCGGCATTTCCTTCGACGTTTTGTTTGGCCCAGCCTACAAGGGCATCCCGCTGGCGGCCGCGACTGCCGTGGCGTTGGCTGAACATCACGGGCTGGATCTGCCGTGGTGCTTCAACCGCAAAGAGGCCAAGGCACATGGCGAAGGCGGTAGCCTGGTTGGGGCTCCGCTCAAGGGCGACGTGCTGATCATCGATGACGTGATCACCGCCGGTACCGCCATCCGTGAGGTGATGCAGATCATCGCATCCCAAGATGGCGCCAAGGCCGCCGGCGTGCTGATCGCGCTGAATCGTCAGGAGCGCGGCAACGGTGAGTTGTCGGCAATTCAGGAAGTGGAACGTGATTTCGGCATTCCGGTGGTGAGCATTGTGTCGCTGAACCAGGTGTTGCAGTTCCTGGAAGACGATCCGCAGCTCAAGCAGCACTTGCCGGCGGTGCGTGCGTACCGCGAGCAGTTCGGCGTCTGAGGCGATCCAAAGGCGTCGCAAACCCCTTGTGGGAGCGGGCTTGCTCGCGAATGCAGTCGGTCATTCAGCAGATGTATTGACTGACGCTCCGCATTCGCGAGCAAGCCCGCTCCCACATTGGATTGCATTCCACCTTGAAGACCTCATAAAAAAGGCCCCGCTCAATGTGATTGAGCGGGGCCTTTTGTTTTCTGAAGCTTAAGGACGCTTGCGATTACTGATCAGCGTGCCCACACCGGTATCGGTGAAGATTTCCAGCAGAATTGCATTAGGCACGCGGCCATCCAGAATCAGCGAGCTACCCACGCCGCCTTGTACGGCTTCCAGCGCGCAACGGATCTTCGGCAGCATGCCGCCGTAGATGGTGCCGTCGGCGATCAGCTCGTCCACCTGCTGGGTGGTCAAACCCGTCAGCACCTTGCCTTCCTTGTCCATCAGGCCGGCAATGTTGGTCAGCAGCATCAGCTTTTCAGCCTTCAGCGCTTCGGCCACTTTACCGGCTACCAGGTCGGCGTTGATGTTGTAGGACTCACCGTTGGCGCCCACGCCGATAGGCGCGATCACCGGAATGAAGTCACCCTTGACCAGCAGGTTCAGCAGGTCGGTGTTGATGCCGATCACTTCACCGACCTGGCCGATGTCGATGATTTCCGGCTGGGTCATCTCTGGCGTCTGACGGGTAACTGTCAGTTTTTTCGCGCGGATCAGCTCCGCGTCCTTGCCGGTCAGGCCGATGGCGCTGCCACCATGTCGGTTGATCAGGTTGACGATGTCTTTGTTGACTTGGCCACCAAGGACCATCTCCACCACGTCCATGGTCTGCGCGTCTGTGACGCGCATGCCATCAATGAAGTGACTCTCGATCGACAAGCGCTTGAGCAGGTCGCCGATTTGCGGGCCGCCACCGTGCACCACCACCGGGTTGATCCCGACAGCTTTCATCAACACGATGTCGCGGGCAAAGCCGGTTTTCAGCTCGTCGCTTTCCATGGCATTGCCGCCGTACTTGATCACCAGCGTCTTGCCGACGTAGCGTCGAATGTAAGGCAACGCTTCGGACAGGACCTTGGCAGTATTGGCAGCGGCTTCGCGTTCGAGGGTCATTCAGGGCTCCGGTAAAAAATCAGAACGGTAATTGGAGATCAGGGGCAACACGTTTCAACTGGGCGTGGAACACGTCCTTGATGCGCTGCAACTCAGCCTCGGTATCCGCCTCGAAACGCAGGACCAGCACCGGTGTGGTGTTGGACGCACGAACCAGGCCCCAGCCTTTGGCGTAATCGACGCGCACACCATCAATGGTGGTCAGGTTGGCGCCTTCGCCCCATTGCGCATCGTGCAGTGCGTCAATGATGCTGAATTTGCTCTCCTCGGTCACATGGATATTGATCTCTGGCGTAGAAATATCATTCGGGAAGGTCTGAAACAGCTCCTGCGCCGTGGATTTTTCCTTGCTGAGGATCTCCAGCAGACGGGCGGCGCTGTAAATGCCGTCGTCGAACCCGAACCAGCGCTCTTTGAAGAACACGTGGCCGCTCATTTCGCCGGCCAACAGCGCGCCGGTTTCCTTCATTTTCTTTTTGATCAACGAGTGGCCGGTCTTCCACATTAGTGGGCGACCGCCGTATTCCTTGATCAGCGGGGTGAGGCGGCGGGTGCACTTCACGTCGAAGATGATTTCGGCGTTGGGGTTACGGGCCACCACGTCGCGGGCAAACAACATCAGCAGGCGGTCGGCGAACACGTTCTCGCCGGTGTTGGTCACCACGCCGACGCGGTCGCCGTCACCGTCGAACGCCAGGCCCACGTCGGCGCCGGTTTCCTTGACCTTGGCGATCAGGTCCACCAGGTTTTCAGGCTTGCCCGGGTCCGGGTGGTGGTTAGGGAAGTTGCCGTCGACGTCGCAGAACAACGGGATCACTTCGCAGTTCAGGGCTTCGAGCAGTTGCGGGGCAATCACGCCGGCCGCGCCGTTGCCGCAGTCCACCACTACTTTCAGGCGGCGGGCGAGTTTGACGTCGCCAGTGATCTGGTCAGAGTAGCGTTGAAGAATATCGACTTTGGTGATGCTGCCGGTGCCGGTGGTCAGATCGTTGGTCTTCAGGCGCTCGTGCAGCGCCTGAATCTGTTCGTTGGCGAGGGTGTCACCGGCGATGACGATCTTGAAGCCGTTGTAGTCCGACGGATTATGGCTGCCGGTGAGCATAACGCCGGACTTGCCAGCCTGTACGTTGGCTGCGTAGTACAACGCAGGGGTCGGCACCAGGCCCACATCGCTGACGTGGCAGCCGCTGTCGGCCAGGCCCTGGATCAGTTGTTCCACCAGCTCCGGGCCGGACAAGCGGCCATCGCGGCCTACCGATACATTGGGTTCGCCCTGGGCCAGGCTTTGGGAGCCGATGGCACGGCCGATCCAATAGGCGGTTTCGGCGGTCAGGGTCTTGGGCACGACGCCACGGATGTCATAGGCGCGAAAGATGCTGTCGGGAAATGTCGGGGCTACTCGGGCTGCGGTACTCATCGCGGGGGGAAACTCCATCTGAAGGGGGCAAAGCTGGCCTTAAAGTGGCTGACCGGCAGGCTCAAACTGAAGGGTATGACGGCGTTTTCGGCAGAGAGTTCGTGGTGCAAAAGTGCCATCGGAGCTGGCACTACGTGCTTATAGCTGCGTAATGCATTGATTTCAATGATGAAATCTCGCTGATTAATTCCGCGCATTCTTCGTCCTGAAAAGCCTTGCGGTGGCATCGGGCCGGACAAAAGCGTCCGGCCTGATTCAGCTTAGTCAGTGGCTGCCGGAATGCCCAAAACCGCCTGCGCCGCGTTGAGTCTCATCGAACTCCTGAATCAGTTCGAAGTGCGCTTGCACCACCGGCACCAGCACCAGTTGCGCGATACGCTCGCCAACAGCAATGTTGAAGGCGGTCTGGCCGCGGTTCCAGCACGACACCATTAGCTCGCCCTGGTAGTCGGAGTCGATCAGGCCGACCAGGTTGCCCAGCACGATGCCGTGTTTGTGGCCCAGGCCGGAGCGCGGCAGGATCAGTGCCGCCAGGCCCGGATCGCCAACGTAAATCGACAGGCCGGTAGGGATCAGGAGGGTCTGGCCCGGTTCAAGAACGGTGTCTTGCTTGAGCATGGCGCGCAGGTCCAACCCGGCGGAGCCTGGGGTGGCGTAGGTCGGCAGTGGGAATTCGTTGCCGATGCGTGGGTCGAGAATCTTGGCTTGCAAAGCGTGCATGTCAATTAAACCTGGTTCAGCCGTTGGGCGATAAATGAGATCAGTTGGCGGGCAATTTTGCCTTTGCTGGTCTGGGCGAAAACGGTGGCGTGCAACTCGCGGTCGATCACGCTGATGGCATTTTCCTCGCTGTTGAAGCCGATGCTGGGGTTGGCGACATCATTGGCAACGATCAGATCGAGGTTTTTGTCTTTCAATTTGCGTGCCGCGTAGTCCAGCAGGTGCTCGGTTTCGGCGGCAAAGCCGACGCTGAAAGGGCGGTCCGCACGCGTGGCGATGGTTGCCAGGATGTCGGGGTTGCGCACCATTTGCAGGAGCAGGCCGTCGCCGCTTGTAGGGTCTTTCTTAAGCTTTTGCGGGGCTACGACTTCCGGGCGGTAGTCTGCAACCGCTGCCGAGGCGATAAACAGGTCGCAGGGAATGGCTGCCTCGCAAGCCGCCAGCATGTCCCGGGCGCTGACTACGTCGATTCGCGTGACCCGATCAGGCGTCGGCAAATGCACCGGGCCGGTGATCAAGGTGACACGTGCGCCTGCCTCGACCGCCGCTTCGGCCAATGCAAAGCCCATTTTCCCTGAGCTATGGTTGGTGATGTAGCGCACCGGGTCGATGTTTTCCTGAGTCGGGCCGGCGGTGATCAGCACGTGTTTGCCGGTAAGGGCCAGGTGCTGGAAACACTCGGCGGCGCAAAGCGCCAGGTCGGTGGCTTCGAGCATGCGGCCCATGCCGACGTCGCCGCAGGCCTGGCTGCCGGACGCCGGGCCGAACACCTTGAGGCCTCGGCTTTGCAGGAGCTGGGTGTTGGCCTGGGTCGCCGGGTCGCGCCACATGGCCTGGTTCATGGCCGGGGCGATGGCGACGGTGGCGTCAGTGGCCAGCACCAGCGTGGTCAGCAGGTCATCGGCGATGCCTTGGGCCAGGCGGGCGATCAAGTCGGCGGTTGCCGGGGCGATCAGTACCAGATCGGCCCATTTGGCCAGCTCGATATGGCCCATCGCGGCTTCGGCCGCCGGGTCCAGCAGGTCCAGATGAACCGGGTGGCCGGACAAAGCTTGCATGGTGAGCGGGGTGATGAACTCGCTGCCGCCGCGGGTCATGACTACGCGCACTTCGGCGCCCTGGTCCAGGAGCCTGCGAACCAGCTCTGCGCTCTTGTAGGCGGCAATGCCGCCGCCGACGCCGAGAACGATGCGTTTCCGATACAGACGCTGCATTGGTTTGCCTTTCCAGTTCAGTGATGCCAGTTCAATGACGCCTGCGATGCCCCCTCCCCAGGAGAAATCGCACGCAAAAAAGAGGGCTTAAGATAACACAGCGTCCGCCGGGCAACAGCGGCGCACATGCACACGGAGGTGGGATGAGTATTCGCGATTGGCCTGTGGCGGAACGTCCGCGGGAGAAACTTTTGGAATGGGGCGCGGCAACGCTGTCGGATGCCGAACTGCTGGCAATCTTCCTGCGCACCGGGGTGTCGGGCAGAAGCGCGGTCGACCTGGCGCGCCATTTACTGGCGCAATTTGGCGGCCTTCGCCCGCTGTTGGAGGCCAACCAGACGCTGTTCAGCCAGCATTTGGGGTTAGGGCCGGCAAAGTTTGCCCAGTTGCAGGCTGTGCTGGAGATGTCCCGACGGCACATGGCCGAACGCCTGCGCGCGGACTCGGTGCTGGAAAGCCCGCTGGCAGTGCGTGACTACCTCAAGGCGCTGCTGCGTCATGAGCCTCACGAGATCTTTGGCTGCCTGTTTCTCGACTCCAAGCACCGCGTTCTGGGCTTTGAGGCGCTGTCTCAAGGCACCATCGACACTGCCATTGTTTACCCGCGGCAAGTGGTCAAGCGTGCGTTGGCGTACAACGCGGCAGCGTTGATTCTGTGTCACAACCATCCTTCCGGGAGTGTCGAGCCGAGTGCGGCTGATCGAAAATTGACCAAGTTGCTGCAAAAGGCGTTGGAGGTGGTGGATGTGCGGGTGCTGGATCACATCATCGTCGGTGATGGTGATCCGTTGTCGATGGCGGAATACGGGTGGATGTAGCCCCGCCCGCAAGGGCGGGGCAGGTCATCAGGGCTTGACGCTGACTTTCGAGAAGTCCTGGCGCCCGAACGGGCTCACCTGATAGCCCTCGACATTCTTGCGTGTCAGGGCAAACGCGGTCGGATGCGCCAGCGGCAGCCACAACGCCTGCTGCTGGATCTGCGCCTGGGCCTGTTGATACAACTTGGTGCGTACGCCTTGCTCGCTGGTGGTCTTGCCAGCGCTGATCAGTTTGTCCAGCGCGGGGTCGCAGTAGCGGGCAAAGTTGGTGCCGGATTTCACCGCCGCGCAAGAGAACTGCGGGGTGAGGAAGTTATCCGGGTCGCCGTTATCGCCGGCCCAGCCCATGAACAGCAGGTCATGTTCACCAGCCTTGGCGCGGCGAATCAGTTCGCCCCATTCGATCACGCGTATCTCTGCCTGGATGCCGATCTTGGCCAGGTCTGCCTGCAACAGTTGTGCACCCAAGTTAGGGTTGGGGTTCAGCAAGCTGCCGGTTGGTCGTGTCCAAATGGTGGTCTTGAAACCGTCCTTGAGCCCCGCGCGGTCGAGCAGCGTCCTGGCCTTGGCGATGTCCTGTGGATAACCCGGCAGGTCTTTGGCATAGCTCCAGGTATTGGGTGGATAAATGCCATTGGCCGCCTCGGCGGTGCCTTCAAACACGGCCTTGAGGTAGCTGTTCTTGTCGAACGCCAGATTGATTGCCTGGCGCACTTCCGGCTTGTCCAGCGGCGGATGCTGGCTGTTGATGGCTACGAATGCAGTCATGAAGGCGGCGGTTTTCTCCACCTTCAATGCCGGGTCTTTTTCGGCCTCGCCCACATCCAGCGGCTTGGGCGAGAGGGCGATCTGGCATTCGTCGCGATGCAATTTCTGCAGGCGCACGTTGGCGTCCGGGGTAATGGCGAACAGCAAGTTATCCACAGCCGGTTTGCCGGCGAAATAGTCCGGGTTGGCTTTGTAGCGAACCACGGCATCTTTCTGGAACCGGACGAAAACAAACGGGCCGGTGCCGATAGGTTGGCTATTAAGCTTCTCCGGAGTGCCGGCCTTGAGCAGCTTGTCGGCGTATTCGGCCGGGTAGATTGAGGCAAAGCCCATGCTCAACGCGGCGAGGAAGGTCGAGTCGGCATGATCGAGCGTGAAGCGCACGGTCAGCGGGTCGAGGGCGTCGATCTTCTTGACCAGCGTCGGCAACTGTAGCGACTGGGCATGTGGGAAGCCGCTTTGGGCGATCTTGTGCCATGGGTTGGCCGGGTCGAGCATGCGCTCGAAACTGAAGCGCACATCTTCGGCGGTGAGGGTGCGGCTTGGGGTGAAGTATTCGGTGCGGTGGAATTTCACATCCGGGTGCAGCTTGAAGGTGTACGTCAGGCCATCTGGCGAAACGTCCCAACTGTCTGCGAGGCTCGGCACCAGCTTGCCGCTGGCGGCGTCGTAGTCCACGAGGCGGTTCATCAGGACGTCGGCCGAGGCATTTGTAGTGGTGAGCGAGTTGTATTGCACCACATCGAACCCTTCAGGGCTGGCTTCGGTACACACGCTTAAACTGGTAGCAGCCAGGGCCGCCGGCGCAATAAATAGAGGGGCTAGCAATAGCGGTAGGGCAGCGAGGCGCATGTTCGGTTTCCTTTGCAGATCGAAGGCCCATCTGCGAGTGCAGTCTGGAAAAAGACTACCGTAGTGGTCTGATTGATAAATGACTAGTCCATTTTTGCCTGTGCTTTTGGCGCAAATGCTGTTTTGATGGCGCCTCAGCGCGTTTCGCCTAGCACTTCATCGTGCGTGCGAGCGCTGTAAATCATTCTGTGCGACGAGCGGTCGGCTGTTACAGCGGCCACTCCTGGCAACGGTTCAGGCGTCTGTCGCCAAGATTTACGCCGGTAAAAACACACGGGCTGTTGTTGCACCTTGGTCTTTCTGGTATAAAGCAGCGCTCTTTTCTAGGGGCCCGGTTCCTTCACTGTAGGTGTAGCCGGTAAGACCCTTAAAGAAACGCGGCGCCTGGCGCCAAATGACTGAGAGATTAAGCGGCCAACCCATGCCGGGTTGGGCATGTGGTTTTAGAGGGCTGAGGCATGTCGAGAGTCTGTCAAGTTACCGGTAAGGGTCCGGTGACTGGGAATAACATTTCCCACGCAAATAACAAAACCCGTCGTCGTTTCCTGCCGAACCTGCAGCATCACCGCTTCTGGGTTGAAGAAGAGAAACGTTTTGTTCGCCTGCGTGTATCTGCCAAAGGCATGCGTATCATCGACAAGCGCGGCATCACTGTCGTGCTGGCCGAAATCCGCGCCGCTGGCAAGATCTAAGGAGCTTTATCATGCGTGAATTGATTCGAATGATCTCTAGCGCCGGTACTGGTCACTTCTACACTACCGACAAGAACAAGCGTACTACCCCGGACAAGCTCGAAAAGAAAATGTTCGACCCGCGCGTTCGCAAGCACGTGATCTACAAAGAAGGCAAAATCAAGTAATTGATTTTCTTCCTTGTGAAAAAAAGCCCGTCTCTCACGAGTCGGGCTTTTTTTTGCCTGTGATTTGCTTATCAGGCTTTCTGTTCAAACACCACGTAGATCTTGCGGCACGGTTCCAGCACTTCCCAGGTGCCGCTGAAACCCGCGGGGATCACGAAGCGGTCGCCCGCACGCAAGGTCTTGGCGTTACCGTCGGCATCGCGCAGCACCGAAACGCCCTGCACGATCTCGCAGTATTCATGCTCGGTGTAGTTGACCTTCCATTGCCCGACTTCACCTTCCCAGACCCCGGCGTTCATCTGGCCGCACGGGCTGTTGTAGTGGTTGTAGAGGGTTTGCTCGGGATCGCCCTTGAGGACTTTTTCGGCAGCCGGCCGGTAGCGTTCGGGGGCGGTATTGGCTTGGCTGAAGTCGACGATGTCCTGGATGCTCATGTGCGTGTCCCGTCTGGCCTGCGGTTGGAGAGTCCAAAGTCTATGTTTATTAAAATGAACATCGCAAGGGCGTTTACCGGCGTTGTGTCAAATATATTGAAACACCCCCAGCCGCTGGTTTAGGGTGGCAGCTGCCTTGAGCCGAACAGCAGGCTGGCCGGGCAAGAATTCTTTGAGGCTGCCGGGGGACATCACCTGGCCCTTGTATTCAATAAGAGGAGGACACTCGCATGACCACCCTGACCCGTGCCGACTGGGAACAACGCGCCAAGGATCTGAAGATCGAAGGCCGCGCCTACATCAATGGCGAATACACCGCCGCTGTTTCCGGTGACACGTTCGAATGCATCAGCCCGGTCGATGGCCGCCTGCTGGCAACTGTCGCCAGCTGCGACGTCGCCGACGCCCAGCGCGCTGTAGAAAATGCCCGCGCCACCTTTAATTCCGGGGTCTGGTCACGTCTGGCACCGGCCAAGCGCAAGTCCGCCATGATCCGTTTCGCCGCGCTGCTCAAGGCCAATGCCGAAGAGCTGGCCCTGCTCGAAACCCTGGACATGGGCAAGCCGATCAGCGACTCCCTGGGCATTGACGTGCCTGGCGCAGCCAACGCGCTGAGCTGGAGCGGCGAGGCCATCGACAAGATCTACGACGAAGTCGCCGCCACTCCGCACGATCAATTGGGCCTGGTGACCCGCGAGCCGGTCGGCGTTGTCGGCGCGATCGTACCGTGGAACTTCCCGCTGATGATGGCCTGCTGGAAACTCGGCCCGGCGCTGTCTACCGGTAACTCGGTGATCCTCAAACCGTCCGAAAAATCCCCGCTGACCGCCATCCGCATCGCGGCCCTGGCCGTTGAAGCCGGTATTCCAAAAGGCGTGTTCAACGTGCTGCCGGGCTACGGCCACACCGTGGGCAATGCCCTGGCGCTGCACATGGACGTCGACACCCTGGTGTTCACCGGTTCCACCAAAATCGCCAAGCAGCTGTTGATTCGCTCCGGCGAGTCCAACATGAAGCGCGTGTGGCTGGAAGCGGGCGGCAAGAGCCCGAACATCGTGTTCGCCGATGCGCCGGACCTGCAAGCGGCGGCCGAATCCGCCGCTGGCGCCATCGCCTTCAACCAGGGCGAAGTCTGCACCGCCGGTTCGCGTCTGCTGGTGGAGCGCTCCATCAAGGATAAATTCCTGCCGCTGGTGATCGAGGCCCTCAAAGGCTGGAAGCCAGGCAACCCGCTGGACCCGGCGACCAACGTCGGTGCGCTGGTGGACACCCAGCAGATGAACACCGTGCTGTCGTACATCGAAGCTGGCCACGCCGACGGCGCCAAGCTGGTTGCGGGCGGCAAGCGCACCCTGGAAGAAACCGGTGGCACTTACGTTGAACCGACCATTTTCGACGGCGTGACCAACGCCATGAAGATTGCCCAGGAAGAAATCTTTGGCCCGGTTCTGTCGGTGATCACCTTCGACAGCGCCGAAGAAGCCATCGCCATCGCCAACGACACCCAATACGGCCTGGCCGCAGCGGTGTGGACGGCGGATATCTCCAAGGCGCACCTGACGGCCAAGGCCTTGCGCGCCGGTAGTGTGTGGGTCAACCAGTACGATGGCGGTGACATGACCGCGCCGTTTGGTGGCTTCAAGCAGTCCGGTAACGGTCGCGACAAGTCGCTGCACGCGTTCGACAAGTACACCGAACTGAAGGCAACCTGGATCAAGCTGTAACCCTGTAGGAAACACCGCAGGCCAAATGTGGGAGCTGGCTTTTGTGGGAGCTGGCTTGCCTGCGATAGCATCACCGAGGTGTGACTGACACACCAAGGTGCTTGCATCGCAGGCAAGCCCGGCTCCCACATAGGCTCGCTCCTGCAGTTCGTTTGAAACCCTGAAAATTATCCACAGGAGCGTGGACATGCGTTGGGCGACTTACTTCGCCGTCCTGGCCTCGGTACTCAGCGTCGGTCTGGCCCTCGGGGTCAGCATGCCGCTGGTGTCCCTGCGCCTTGAAGGCTGGGGCTACGGCAGTTTCGCTATCGGCGTAATGGCGGCCATGCCGGCCTTCGGCGTACTGCTGGGCGCCAAGGTCTCCAGCCGCATGGCTTCATGGCTGGGCACCGCCAACCTGATGCGCCTGTGCCTGTGGGCCGGTGCGGTGTCCATCGGCCTGCTGGCAATCCTGCCCAGCTATCCGGTCTGGCTGGTGCTGCGGCTGATGATCGGGGTGATCCTGACCATCGTGTTTATCCTTGGTGAAAGCTGGATCAACCAGTTGGTGGTGGAGCAGTGGCGGGGCCGCTTGGTGGCGCTGTATGGCTGCAGTTACGCCTTGAGCCAATTGTCGGGGCCGCTACTGCTGGGTGTGATTGGCACCGACCATGATTACGGCTTCTGGGTGGGCGTAGGCCTGCTGATGGTCGCGCCACTGCTGTTGCTGGGGCGCTCCGGCGCGCCGACGGCTGAATCCTTCAGTGTCACCTTTGGCGACTTATGGCGCTTTTGCTTGAGCCTGCCGGCGATTGCCTGGGCGGTGGCTTTATTCGCGGCGTTCGAAGCGATGATTCTGACGCTGCTGCCGGTGTATTGCCTGCAACAGGGTTTTACGGCCGAGGTCGCCTTGGCCATGGTCAGCACGGTGGTGGTGGGTGATGCGCTGTTGCAATTGCCTATCGGCGCATTGGCTGACTACCTGCCGCGTCGCACGCTGTTCTTGAGCTGTGCGGTGCTGTTGCTGATCTCGAGCCTGGCGATTCCACTGCTGATGCACACCCCGCTCATCTGGCCGGTGTGGGTGGTCTTCGGCGCCAGTGCCGGCGGGTTGTTCACCTTGTCGCTGATCCTGATCGGCGAGCGTTACCGCGACGATGCGCTGGTGCGCGCGAATGCTCACGTGGCGCAGTTGTGGGGCATCGGTTGCTTGATAGGGCCATTGGTGGCCGGGGCGGGCAGCCAGTGGATCAGCGGGCATGCGTTGCCGTTGCTGATGGCCGCCGGCGCGTTGGGGCTGGTGGTACTGTTGTTGCGTCAGGGTGCATTTGGCGTCGCACAGCCCGCCTGATTTGAAACGGGAGCGGGCTTGCTCGCGAATACGGTGTGTCAGTTAACGGCAATATTGACTGATCCACCGCATTCGCGAGCAAGCCCGCTCCCACACTGGATCTTCATAGTTCCTACAGCATCCGCTCCAGACCGACTGAAGTGGCAAACCAGGCATTAAACCTGCGCCACCAATTGCCGGGTTCCTCGGTCAGCGTATGCAGTTGGCCGTTATCCTCAGTGACCCATACCACCTGGCCATCCTGCAATTTCGCCTGGTAGCTCAACGCCGGCGCCATACCTTGCAGCGCCAGGTTGCGCACGTGTTCCGCCAGCTCGGGGCTGTCCACCAGCACGCCGACTTCGGTGTTCCACAGCACCGAGCGCGGGTCAAAATTGAACGAGCCGATAAACGACTTTTCCCGATCAAAGATCATCGCCTTGCTGTGCAGGCTGGAATCCGAGCCGTGCAACGAGCCCCGGCGAAACAGGTGCGGGCCGCTGCCTGCACTGGGGTCGCCGGGCTGGCGGCGCAACTCGTAGAGTTTTACGCCGTGCTCCAGCAGTGCCTTGCGGTATGGCGCATAGCCGCCATGCACCGCCGGTACATCGGTGGCTTCGAGCGAATTGGTCAGCAAGCTTACTGACACCCCTGCGTCGGCTCGGCCGGTCAGGTACACGAGCCCAGGCTGGCCGGGGACGAAATACGCCGAAATCATGATCAGCTCATGGTTGACGCCTTCAAGCTCCGGCGCCAGTTGGGTGGTGAGCAGCAACTGCGGGTCCGGGTCGGCCTTGGCCAGCACCTTGCTCGGCGCATCCCACAGTGCCTGGTTCCAGGCCCAGATCAACTCGCGGCGCCAGATGTCCATGCGGGGTTGGGTCTGGTAGGTGCGCAAGCGGTTGTACAGCGCATGGTTTTGCTGGCGGGACTCGGCGAGCGAATCTTGCAGGCGCACGCGGGCGGCGGCCAGGTCACGTTTGGAGGGGCTGTTGGAGACGAAGTCATCAATCGGTTTGCTCAGTGCGCTGTTCCAGTACTGATCAAAACTGTGCCCGAGTTGCTCGGCCACCGGGCCCACGCTGAGCATATCGATATCGGTGAAATTCAAGTTGGGCTCGGCGTCGAAATACTCGTCGCCCAGGTTGCGCCCGCCGACGATGGCGACACTGTTGTCCGCCAGCCACAACTTGTTGTGCATGCGCCGATGTTGCAGCGACAAGTTGAACAGTCGCCCCATGGCCCGAGTGACGCCGGTGCTGCGGCCCAGGTGCAGCGGGTTGAACAGGCGAATTTCGATCTGCGGGTGGGCGGCGAGGGTGGCGATGACCTGGTCGAGACCGTCGCTGGTGGTGTCATCCAGCAGGATGCGCACGCGCACGCCGCGGTCGGCCGCCTTGAGCAATTCGTCCACAAGCATGCGCGTGCTGATGCCGTCATGGACGATGTAGTACTGCAGGTCGAGGCTGCTCTGGGCGTTGCGGATCAGTTCGGCGCGGGCCATGAAGGCTTCACTGCTGTTGGGCAGCAAACGAAAACCCGAGCGGCCTTGATGCGGCGCCGCTTGCGCCTGGATCGAACGGCCGAATGAGGATTGCGCGGCGGGCAGGGCGTCGCTGGGGATGCGCGGCGTGTCGACTGTTGCGCAGCCGCCCAGCGCCAGGGCGCCCAGCAGGAAAAACGGTAAAAGCCGTTGGATCATCAAGGGCGCTGCTTCCAGGTCAGGGCGATTGTGGGCATATGACGGCTAATTCCGGCGAAAGGTCAGTCTGGCGTCTCGGCGAGCATCTTGATCGCGGCGGCGCCGACTTTGCGTACTGCGTCTTCAATTTGCGGGGTCGGTTTGGCAGCGTAGTTCATGCGCAGGCAGTTCCGGTATTTGCCGGAAGCGGAAAAGATACTGCCTACCGCCACCTGTACGCCTTGCTCCACTAACACGCGGTTGAGCTTGAGCGTGTCGAAGCCTTCCGGCAGCTCGACCCACAACATGAAGCTGCCTTGAGGTCGGCTGGCTCGTGTGCCGGCCGGGAAATAGCGGCTGACCCAGTCGAGTATCAGGTCGCGATTGCGCTGGTATTGAGTGCGCATCCGCCGCAAATGCGGTTCGAAATGGCCATTTTTCAGGAACTCCGCAATCGCGATCTGTGGTTGGGTCGCGGTGGAACCGGTGCTGATGTATTTCATGTGCAGCACCCGCTCCAGGTAGCGACCGGGCGCTACCCAGCCAATGCGCAAACCGGGCGCCAGGGTTTTCGAGAACGAGCTGCACAGCAGCACGCGGCCGTCTTCATCGAAGGATTTGATCGTGCGCGGGCGAGGGTAGCTGTAGGCCAATTCGCCATACACATCGTCTTCAATGATCGCCACGTCAAAGCGCTGGGCCAGGGTCAGCAACGCACGTTTGCGTGCCTCCGGCATGATGTAGCCCAAGGGGTTGTTGCAGTTTGGCGTTAGCTGGATGACCTTGATCGGCCACTGTTCCAGCGCCAGTTCCAGCGCTTCAAGGCTGATGCCGGTGATTGGGTCCGTGGGGATTTCCAGGGCCTTCATGCCCAGGCCTTTCAGGGTCTGCATGGCACCGTGAAAGCTTGGCGAGTCCACCGCGACGATATCGCCCGGCTCACAGATCGCGTGGATGCTGGCGGACAGCGCCTCATGGCAACCGGTGGTGATCACAATGTCTTCGGCCGTCAGCTGGCAGCCGGAATCCAATGACAGGCGTGCAATTTGCTCACGCAATTCCATACAGCCGAGGATGTTGTCGTAATACAGCCCCGGCAGATCCTGGCGGCGACTCACACGCGCCAGGCTGCGCAGCAAGGGTTTCAGGGTCGGCGACAATACATCCGGCATGCCTCGGCCCATCTGTATGACATCTTTGCGTGGCACCGCGCGAATCAGTTCCAGCACCTGGTCCCACTGTGAAATTTCCACCGGCCGCTGGGCCGGGCGGCCTACCTCGGGCAGCGCCGGCAGCTCGCGCCCAACCGGTACGAAGTAGCCGGACTTGGGTTTTGGCATCGCCAGGCCGTTGTCTTCCAGCAACCGGTAGGCCTGTTGCACGGTGCTCAGGCTAACCCCATGTTCAACGCTCAACGCGCGAACAGACGGCAAGCGATCGCCGGGACGATAGAAGCCCTGTTCGATGCGAGTGCCCAGTAATTCGGCAAGGTTGACGTAGAGGGTCATGGCGGTCGCTCCCGAGGACCAGTACAGATAGGCGGAAAATACAGGATTCAGGCGGTCATGGGCAGTATCTGTATGGAATTAATAAAGGTGTGTTGAATCTGTCATGGTTTTGCCGTTGCGCTCAGGCTAGTCACTCATGGCAACAAGCAACTGAGGGGCAGCAAAATGAGCGGCATGAGCGATGTGCGTCTGATGTTACACAGTCAGGAATTGCAGGCAGGGCAAGAGCGCGCGACGGCGCCGCGGGAGATCAGCAGCTGGCGTTTGTTCTGGCACCGCCGCCACACGCGCAAAGCCTTGCTGCACCTGACTCGCGAGCAACTGCGCGACGTCGGGCTGACCGCCGAACAAGCGCGCCAGGAAGGCCTGAAGCCGTTCTGGCGTGATTGATCAGACCAGCTCTTTGAGGCGGTGCCAGAGCATCCCCAGCGCCAGCAACGGCGAGCGCAAGTGTCGGCCGCCGGGGAAGGTGATGTGCGGTACTTGGGCGAACAGATCGAAACGGCCCTGCTGCTGGCCACTGATCGCCTCGGCCAGCAGCTTACCCGCCAGGTGCGTGGCATTCAGGCCGTGCCCCGAGTAGGCCTGGGCGTAATACACGTTGGGTTGATCCGCCAACCGGCCGATCTGCGGCAACCGGTTGGCGCCAATGCCGATCATGCCGCCCCACTGGTAGTCGATCTTCACGTCGGCCAGTTGGGGGAACACTTTGAGCATTTTTGGGCGCATATAGGCGCCGATGTCTTGCGGATCACGTCCGGAATAGTGACAGGCGCCGCCGAACAACAGGCGGCGGTCGGCGGACAGCCGGAAGTAATCCACCGTTACCCGTTGATCACAGACGGCCATGTTCTGGGGCAGCAGGCGGGCAGCTTGGGCTTCGCTCAACGGCTCGGTGGCGATGATGTAGCTGCCAGCGGGCAGCACTTTGCCGCTCAGGTAGGGGTTGAGGCCATTGAGGTAGGCGTTGCACGCCAACACCAGGGTCTTGGCGCGCACATTGCCAAGGGCGGTGTGCACGTTCACTTCAGGGCCGTAGTCGATGCGTGTCACTTCGGACTGCTCGAACAGCTTCACGCCCAGCTTCTGCGCGGCGGCGGCTTCGCCGAGGGCCAGATTCAGCGGGTGCAAATGGCCGGAGCCCATGTCGATCATGCCGCCCACGTAGCGGTCGGAACCGATCACGCTGCTCATCTCGTTGGCTTGCAGCAGGCGTACTTCATGGCGATAGCCGAGGCTGCGCAGTTCTTCGGCGTCTTCGGCCAGGTCGTGCAGGTGCTGAGGTTTGTTCGCCAGGTCGCAGTAACCCCAGGTCAGGTCGCAGGGGATCTGATAGCGCTCGACGCGCTCGCGCACGATCTCCACGGCTTCCAGGCCCATCAACTTCATCTGGCGCACGCCGTCGGTGCCGATCACGTTGGCAAACTGGTCCAGGCCATGGCCGACGCCGCGAATCAGCTGGCCGCCGTTACGACCACTGGCGCCCCAGCCAATCCTGCGCGCCTCCAGCAGCACCACGCTGTAACCGCGTTCGGCCAGTTCCAGGGCGGTGTTGAGCCCGGAGTAACCGCCGCCAATTACGCACACATCGGCGCTGACTTCGCCCGTCAACGCCGGGTAACCGGGTTGTGGGACGCTGCTGGCGGCGTAGTAGGAAGCGGTGTGCCGGGCGCTGGCGGTCATGGGGAGCATCCCTGTTTGGAAAATTTGACGCAGGATACAGCGGTCGGACGAAGCTGTCTGCGCAGGGCGTTTTGCGTCAGAATCCACGCCTATTCGCCGTCCGGTATGTGTTTCGATGAGTTGCAACAGTCAGAAAATCAGCGCGCTGCGCAGGCAGATTCCTTCGTTCGAGTGTGTTCCGGGTTGCCACGACTGCTGTGGGCCGGTGACGACCTCGCCCGAGGAAATGTCGCGCCTGCCACGCAAGACCGCAGCCGAGCAGGACGCTGCCATGGACGAGCTGAACTGCGTGCACCTTGGGCCCAATGGCTGCACGGTGTACGACGAACGCCCGCTGATCTGCCGGTTGTTTGGTACCACCAAGACCTTGCCGTGCCCCAATGGGCGGGGGCCGGTGGAGTTGATTCATCCGCGGGTTGAGAAGCAAATTCACGAATACATGGCCAGCACCCGGCAAGTCTTGGTCTAGCGAATGTGCTCACTCCAAATGTGGGAGCGGGCTTGCTTGCGAATGCAGCGGGTCAGTGAAAAATGCGCGGGCTGATACACCAAATTCGCGAGCAAGCCTGCTCCCACAATTGACCGCTTTGTGGCAGTTCAATCCGGGATCGGCAGGTTCAAGCTCTCCTTCACCTCTTCCATCACGATATAGCTCTTTGATTCGCGCACATGGGGCAACTTGAGCAAGATGTCGCCGAGCAATTTGCGGTACGAGGCCATCTCGGAAATCCGTGCCTTCACCAGGTAGTCGAAGTCTCCCGACACCAAATGGCATTCCAGCACATGGGGCAGTTTGAGCACGGCGCGGCGGAATTCTTCAAAGGTGTCGCCGGACTTGTAATCGAGGCTGATCTCGACAAATACCAGCAAACTGCCCTTCAAATGCTGGGGATTGAGCCGTGCGTTGTAGCCCATGATGATGCCTTCGCGTTCCAGTCGGCGTACGCGCTCGGTGCACGGCGTGGTCGACAGCCCAACTTTTTCTCCCAGCTCCGTGAACGAAATGCGCCCGTCGGTTTGCAGGATGCGCAGGATATTGCGGTCGATCTTGTCCAGCTCCCGCTTGGTCTGGGTGTTGGTACGCATAGGGGATACGCCTCTGTCAAAAGGGTTTTTGCCGAGAATTGTCGCCAAATATAGGCATTTATATAGTGAAATGCACTGGCAATTGCTTTTTATACTGCGCTCATCATTGCTCGAATAACACACGTCAGCGGCCAAGCCCGCGATGAGGATATAAAAATGCGCGTTCTGGTCTTGGGTAGCGGCGTCATTGGTGTGACCAGTGCGTACTATTTGGCGCGGGCCGGCTTTGAAGTCGTCGTGGTCGACCGTCAGCCAGCCGCTGCCATGGAAACCAGTTTCGCCAACGCCGGCCAGGTGTCGCCTGGTTATGCCTCACCCTGGGCCGCCCCAGGCGTTCCGCTCAAGGCGATCAAGTGGCTGCTGCAGCGCCACGCGCCGCTGGCGATCAAGGCCACCGCCGATATCGACCAATACCTGTGGATGGCGCAGATGCTGCGCAACTGCACCGCCAGCCGCTATGCAGTGAACAAAGAGCGCATGGTGCGCCTGTCCGAGTACAGCCGCGACTGCCTCGACGAACTGCGTGCTGAAACCGGCATTGCCTACGAAGGCCGCAGCCTCGGCACGACGCAATTGTTCCGCACCCAGGCGCAACTGGACGGCGCGGCCAAAGACATCGCCGTGCTCAAAGAGTCTGGCGTACCGTTCGAGCTGCTCGACCGCGCCGGTATCGCCCGCGTCGAGCCGGCCCTGGCCAGCGTCACGGATATTCTTGCTGGCGCGCTGCGCCTGCCGAACGATCAGACGGGCGACTGCCAGATGTTCACCACGCGCTTGGTCGACATGTGCAAGCAGCTGGGCGTTGAGTTCCGCTTCGAGCAGGACATCCAGCGCCTCGACTCCGCAGGCGACCGCATCAATGGCGTGTGGATCGACGGCAAGCTGGAAACCGCGGACCGTTATGTACTGGCCCTCGGCAGCTACTCGCCGAAACTGCTCAAACCGCTGGGGATCAAGGCACCGGTGTACCCGCTTAAGGGTTACTCGCTGACCGTGCCGATCACCAACCCGGCGATGGCACCGACTTCGACCATTCTGGACGAGACCTACAAAGTTGCGATCACCCGTTTCGACAATCGCATCCGCGTCGGCGGTATGGCTGAAATCGCCGGTTTTGACCTGTCGCTGAACCCGCGCCGGCGTGAAACCCTGGAGATGATCGTCAACGACCTTTATCCTCAGGGCGGCGATTTGACCGAAGCCACGTTCTGGACCGGCCTGCGCCCGACCACGCCCGACGGCACGCCGATTGTCGGCGCCACGCCTTTCAAGAATCTGTTCCTCAATACCGGGCACGGCACACTTGGCTGGACCATGGCCTGTGGCTCTGGTCGTTTGCTGGCCGACCTGATGGCGAAGAAAACCCCGCAGATCAGCGCCGAAGGCCTCGATATTTCCCGCTACGGCAACCACCAGGAGTCCGCAAAACATGTCAATCCAGCGCCAGCTCACCAATGAGCGCATGAGCCAGATCGTTGTTCACAGCGGTACCGTGTATCTGGCAGGGCAAGTCGGCGACGACATGAGTGCCGGGATTGAAAAGCAGACCCGTGAGACCCTGGCCAATATCGAGCGTTTGCTGGACTTGGCCGGCACCGACAAATCCAAGCTGCTGTCGGTGACGATCTACTTGAAAGACATCGACGCCGATTTCGCCGGCATGAACGCGGTGTGGGACAAGTGGCTGCCTAAAGGCGTCGCCCCGGCCCGCGCCACGGTTGAAGCCAAGCTGTGCGAACCGGAAATCCTGGTAGAGCTGTCCGTCGTGGCCGCGCTGCCTTAAACAACGATCCCTCTCCCGGTGCCGACGCTGTTGGTCGGTGCCGGTTTTTTCTTCACTCTGCCGCCTAGAAGCCTGCCGCCATGCGTCCTGCCCGTGCCCTGATCGACCTCCAAGCCCTGCGCCACAATTACCAACTGGCCCGTGAAGTCACGGGGGCCAAGGCCCTCGCCGTGGTCAAGGCCGATGCCTATGGCCATGGCGCCGTGCGCGTGGCCCAGGCGCTGGAAGCCGAGGCCGACGGGTTTGCCGTGGCCTGCATCGAAGAGGCACTGGAGCTGCGGGCCGCCGGGATTCGCGCGCCGGTATTGCTGCTGGAAGGCTTTTTTGAAGCTGACGAACTGCCGCTGATTATCGAGCACGATATGTGGTGCGTGGTGCATTCGCTGTGGCAGTTGGACGCGATTGAGCAGGCCCGGTTGAGCAAGCCGCTGACCATCTGGCTCAAATTGGATTCGGGCATGCATCGTGTCGGCCTGCATCCCAAGGATTACCACGAGGCTTATCAGCGCCTGCTGGCCAGCGGTAAAGTGGCGAAAATCGTATTGATGAGCCACTTCGCCCGTGCCGACGAGCTCGACTGTGTACGCAGCAATGAACAAGTGGCGGTGTTTGAAGCGGCGCGCCAAGGTTTGTCGGCCGAAGTCAGCCTGCGTAACTCGCCTTCCGTGATGGGCTGGCCGAACGTGTCCAGCGACTGGGTGCGCCCAGGCATCATGCTCTACGGCGCCACGCCGTTTGGTGAAGACCAGGCCATCGCCGCGCGCTTGCAGCCGGTGATGACGCTGGAATCCAAGGTCATCTGCGTGCGCGAACTGCCGGCCGGCGAGCCGGTGGGCTACGGCGCCAAGTTCATCACACCCAAACCGATGCGGATCGGCGTGGTCGCCATGGGCTATGCCGATGGCTATCCACGTCACGCGCCAACTGGCACACCGGTGTTGGTGGCGGGCCAGCGCAGCCAGTTGCTGGGCCGCGTATCCATGGACATGCTGTGTGTCGACCTCACCGACGTGCCGCAGGCCGGGCTCGGTTCCACCGTGGAGCTGTGGGGCAAAACTATTCTCGCCAGCGACGTTGCGACTGCTGCCGAGACCATTCCCTATCAGATCTTCTGCAACCTGCGCCGCGTGCCAAGGCTCTATTGCGGGGCCTAAGCGCTGCCTACGAGTGAAGCCGGCCGGGATTTAGGCCCAAGTGTTGTAAATACTGAACGCTGTCGCCATGATAACGCTCAATTACAACAAAGCCTGAATCCTAGGAGGCTCCTGCATTGGACGTCGGCGAACGACTGCAATCCATCCGTAAACTGAAGGGTCTTTCCCAGCGCGAGCTCGCCAAGCGCGCGGGTGTCACCAACAGCACCATTTCGATGATCGAAAAAAACAGTGTCAGCCCCTCGATCAGCTCCTTGCGCAAGGTGCTGGGCGGCATTCCCATGTCGATGGTCGAATTCTTTTCCGAGGAGATCCTCCAGGAAAAACCGACCCAGGTCGTCTATAAAGCCAATGAGCTGATCGACATATCGGACGGCGCCGTCACTATGAAACTCGTGGGCCGCGCACACCCGAGCCGGGCGATTGCGTTTCTGAACGAGATTTACCCGCCGGGCGCCGACACTGGCGAAGAAATGCTCACCCACGAAGGCGAGGAAACCGGGATTCTAGTGGAAGGTCGCCTGGAATTGGTGGTCGGTCTTGAAACTTTTGTGCTCGAAGCCGGCGATAGCTACTACTTTGAAAGCACCAAGCCGCATCGTTTTCGCAACCCGTTCGATGTGCCGGCGCGACTAATCAGCGCAGCCACACCCGCGAACTTTTGACACAAGAGGCGTGCTGCCAGCGTTGCAGACACACCCGTAGCTGTATTCCGCAGGGCTGAATCTCCCTTTATTTAATAGGGTTGTTTCGGCCGGACGGGCTAACCGTTATACTTTCGCCGCCTGCGAAACCGTGGCCGCAGGCGTGAATAGCCACCATTGAGGGTGAACGCGTGAACCTAATTATGAAAATGCTGGCTGCACCAGCAACCGTACTGGCCCTATGGGCTGTCAGCGCTCAAGCTGCGACCAATGATGAAATTGCCAAGCGCCTGGAGCCTGTCGGCCAAGTCTGTGTTCAGGGCCAGGAATGCAAAGGCATGGAAGTGGCGGTGGCAGCCGGTGGCGGCGGCGGTGCAAAAACACCGGATGACGTGATCGCCAAGCACTGCAACGCCTGCCACGGCACCGGCCTGTTGGGCGCACCGAAAATTGGTGACACCGCGGCGTGGAAAGACCGTGCCGACCACCAAGGCGGCCTCGATGGCCTGCTGGCCAAGGCGATTACCGGCCTGAACGCCATGCCGCCCAAAGGCACCTGTGCCGATTGCTCGGATGCCGAGCTTAAAGGTGCGATCGAGAAGATGTCGGGTTTGAAGTAAACCGATCTTCGCCAAAAAAGCCGCTGCCCAGCGGCTTTTTTGTGCCTGGGATTTGTACTTCGAGACTGTTCATTGCAGCAAAGACCCGGCAAGCTCGGTCCAACCCCTAATCATGGAATGTCAGGAGGGTCGGATGGTGCAGTTGTGTTCAATCGAGCAAGCAGTTGACGACGTATTGGCGCGCTTGCCCGCGCATATCCACATGGGCATGCCGCTGGGCCTGGGCAAGCCCAACCTGTTCGTCAATGCGCTGTACCGGCGTATCGCCAAGTTGCCGGAGCGCGCGCTGACAATCTACACCGCGCTGGCCCTGGGTCGTCCGACCTTGGGCGATGGTTTGCAGAAGCGCTTTCTCGAGCCCTTCATCGAACGCGTCTTTGGCGACTACCCCGAGCTGGATTTTCTTGCCGACCTGCAAAAGGACAGTCTGCCCGCGAACATCCGCGTGCAGCAGTTCTTCATGCAGCCCGGCAGCCTGCTCCACAGCGCATCGGCGCAACAGGATTACGTCAGCAGCAATTACAGTCACGCGGCGCGCGACATCAACGCCGCCGGCCTGAATCTGGTGGCGCAACTGGTGGCCAGCAGCACTGAGCATCCGGATCGCCTGAGCTTGAGCTGCAACCCCGACATCACACTCGACCTGCTGCCGATGATCGAGAAGCGTCGCGATGCTGGCGAAACTATCCTGATCGTTGGCCAAGTGCATTCCGATCTGCCCTACATGCCGGGCGATGCTGAACTGGGCATGGACGCGTTCGATTACCTGATTGACGCAAAGGACAGCACCACACTGTTTTCCACGCCGAACATGCCGGTGGGTTTTCAGGACCACTTTATCGGCCTGCATGCCAGCACCCTGGTGCGCGATGGCGGCACGTTGCAGATCGGTATCGGCTCCATGGGCGACGCGCTGACCGCCGCCTTACTGGCGCGCCAGGCGGATAACGAGGCCTATCGACTGCTGCTCACCGACCTTGATGTGTATCAGTGGGCGCCCCTGATCAGCCGCGAAGGCGGTGTGTCGCCCTTTGCCCGTGGCCTGTATGGCTGCAGCGAAATGTTCGTCAACGGCCTGCTGGTACTGGCTGACGCCGGCATTATCCGGCGCAAGGTTTACCCGGATGTGGCGACCCAGGCGCAAGCCAATGCCGGCATGCTGGATGACGCGGCGCAACCTGACGGCGTGTCGATCCATGGCGGTTTCTTCCTCGGGCCGCGCAGTTTTTACCAGCGCTTGCAGGAAATGACTCACGGCAAGCGTCTCGAATTCAACATGACTCGCATCAGCTACATCAATGAGCTGTATGGCCAGGAAGAGCTCAAGCGCCTGCAACGCCTGGACGCGCGGTTTATCAACAGCGCAATCATGGTGACCTTGCTCGGCGCAGGTGTGGCCGATCAGCTGGAAGATGGCCGCGTGCTCAGCGGCGTCGGCGGGCAGTACAACTTTGTTGCCCAGGGCCATGCATTGGAAGGCGCACGTTCGATCCTGATCCTGCGCAGCTGGCGCGAGTCGGCCGGGGAGGTCAGTTCCAATATCGTCTGGGAGTACGGCCACTGCACCATTCCTCGGCACCTGCGCGATATCGTCATCACCGAGTACGGGATTGCCGATTTGCGTGGGCAGACAGATGCCAAGGTGATCGAGGCGCTGCTGAAAATCACCGACTCGCGCTTTCAAAACGACTTGATCGAACAGGCGCAAAAGGCCGGCAAGCTGCCCAAGGATTTCGAGCTGGACCCACGCTTTGCCGACAATACGCCGGAGCGGCTCAAGGGTATTCAGGCGCGGCATCACCGGCTGTTTCCGGAGTATCCGCTGGGCACTGACTTCACGGATGAGGAGAAGGATCTGCTGCGCGCGCTGAATTGGCTCAAGAGCAAATTCAAGCTGACCGAGATTCTGGAGTTGGGCAAGGCGGCACTGGATGCACCGGAGCCGGAGGCGTTTCCCAAGCATCTGGAGCGGATGCGATTGGATCAGCCGGAGGGGTTGAAAGAGGATCTGTACCAGCGTTTGCTGCTCGCCGGTCTACAGGCCACCGCACACTAAAAACCACCTCGAAACCAACTGTGGGAGGGGGCTTGGCCCCGATCGCGGTGTATCAGTCACCCAATGTGTTGGCTGACCCACTGCTATCGGGGGCAAGCCCCCTCCCACATTTTGAGTTGCGCCCACCCCAAATATTTGGGGTGTTATCGATTACTCGATGAAAGTAACCACACCACCGGCCAACGACTTCACCCGCGCCAGCGACTCAACCCGATAACCCTGCGCATCCAGCTCGGCACGGCCACCCTGGAACGACTTCTCGATCACAATCCCCAGGCCTGCGACGGTCGCGCCGGCTTGTTTGATGATCGAGATCAGCGCCTGGGACGCCTTGCCGTTGGCCAGGAAGTCATCGATCACCAGCACGCGGTCGCTGCTGGTCAGGTGGCGCGGCGAGATCGCCACAGTGCTTTCGACCTTCTTGGTGAACGAGTACACCGTTGCCGACAGCAGGTTCTCGGTCAGCGTCAGGGACTGCTGCTTACGCGCGAAAATCACCGGTACGCCCAGGTTCAGGCCGGTCATGATCGCCGGCGCAATGCCCGAGGCCTCGATGGTGACGATCTTGGTGATGCCCGAGTCCTTGAAGCGCTCGGCGAATTCGTCGCCGATCAGTTTCATCAGCGCCGGGTCGATCTGGTGGTTCAGAAAGGCGTCGACCTTGAGTACCTGATCGGAAAGCACGATGCCTTCTTCGCGAATTTTCTTGTGCAGTGCTTCCACGGAAAGCTTCCTCTAATGGCGCGGTGTGCGCCGAAAGTAGATTAAAAAGTAGTCGATTCTAGCGCTTTAACATCGCGCGTATATCCGCCAAGGCGGTATTGCCGCGAACGGCCTTCACCTCGGTCGGGGTGTCGTCATTGCCTTCCCAGGCCAGATCGTCCGGCGGTAGCTCGTCGAGGAACCGGCTGGGGGCACAGTCGATGATTTCGCCGTATTGCTTACGCTTGGCGGCGAAGGTGAAGGCCAGCGTCTGACGCGCGCGGGTAATGCCCACGTAGGCCAGGCGCCGTTCTTCTTCGATCGTGTCGGCTTCGATGCTGGAGCGGTGCGGGAGGATTTCCTCTTCCATGCCCATGATGAACACGTAGGGGAATTCCAGGCCCTTGGAGGCATGCAAGGTCATCATCTGCACGCCTTCGGCGCCGTCTTCCTCTTCCTGCTGGCGCTCGAGCATGTCGCGCAGCACCAGCTTGCCGATGGCGTCTTCGACGGTCATTTCGCCGTCTTCGTCTTTTTCCAGGGTGTTTTTCAGCGCTTCGATCAAGAACCAGACGTTGCCCATGCGGTAATCCGCGGCTTTGTCGCTGGAACTGTTGGTGCGCAGCCAGTTTTCATAGTCGATGTCCATGACCATGCTGCGCAGCGCGCTGATCGGGTCTTCGCCGGCGCACTGCTCGCGCACCTTGTCCATGAAGCGCTTGAAGCGCGACAGGCGGTCAGTGAAGCGTGTGTCCAGGTGCTCGCCCAGGCCGATTTCGTCGGTGGCGGCGTACATCGAGATTTTGCGTTCCGTGGCGTAGTTGCCGAGCTTTTCCAGCGTAGTCGAACCGATTTCCCGGCGTGGGACGTTGATCACGCGCAGGAAGGCGTTATCGTCGTCCGGGTTCACGATCAGGCGGAAGTAAGCCATCAGGTCTTTCACTTCCTGACGTCCGAAAAAGCTGTTGCCCCCCGACAGGCGATACGGCACCTGGTGGTGCTGCAATTTCAGTTCGATCAGCTTGGCCTGGTAGTTGCCGCGGTACAGGATCGCAAAGTCGCTGTAGGGGCGGTCGGTGCGCAAGTGCAGGCTGAGGATTTCGACGGCCACGCGCTCGGCTTCGGCGTCTTCATTGCGGCAGCGGATCACGCGGATTTCGTCGCCGTGGCCCATCTCGCTCCACAGTTGTTTTTCAAACTCGTGGGGGTTGTTGGAGATGAGCACGTTGGCGCAACGCAGGATACGGCTGGTGGAGCGGTAGTTCTGCTCCAGCATCACCACTTTCAGGGACGGATAGTCGTCCTTGAGCAGCATCAGGTTTTCCGGGCGCGCACCGCGCCAGGCATAGATCGACTGGTCGTCGTCGCCCACCACGGTGAACTGGTTGCGCGTGCCGATCAGCATTTTTACCAGCAAGTACTGGCTGGCGTTGGTGTCCTGGTACTCGTCCACCAGCAGGTAGCGGACCTTGTTCTGCCATTTTTCGAGGATGTCGGCGTGTTCCTCGAACAGCTTTACCGGCAGCAGGATCAGGTCGTCAAAGTCCACCGCGTTGAATGCCTTGAGCGTGCGCTGGTAGTGGGTGTAGACGATGGCGGCGGTCTGTTCCTTGGGGTTGCGTGCGTTTTCCAGGGCCTGGGGCGGCAGGATCAGGTCGTTTTTCCAGGCGCCGATCATGTTCTTGATCTCATCCACGCCGTCGTCGCCTGCGTATTCCTTTTGCATGATGTCGGTCATCAGCGACTTCACATCGGTTTCGTCGAAAATCGAGAAACCGGGCTTGTAGCCCAGCCGCGCATGCTCCTTGCGGATGATGTTCAGGCCCAGGTTGTGGAAGGTACACACGGTGAGACCACGGCCTTCGCCGCCCTTGAGCAGCGTGCCGACACGCTCTTTCATTTCGCGCGCCGCCTTGTTGGTAAAGGTCATGGCGACGATGTACTGGGCGCGGATGCCACAGTTCTGGATCAGGTGCGCGATCTTGCGGGTAATCACGCTGGTCTTGCCGGAGCCTGCGCCGGCGAGCACCAATAGAGGGCCGCCGACGTAGTTCACGGCTTCTTGCTGCCGGGGATTGAGTCGGGACATACAGAATTCAGGGAGTCGTTGTTCAAAAGGGCGGGCATTTTAACAGGCTCGCAGGATTCTGCTCTCACAGAACGACAGTGTGACGTACCACTCGATCTAAATTTGCCGGTTTTGATACTTTGCCGCAGGATGTGGGGGCCTTCTGTCCTTGAAGATCGGGACGAATGCTTACAGCCAGCGTATTTGATAACCCTTATCATTGGTGATTATCAGGCCGCGCGTCATAATGCCCGCCGCCAACGAAATTTTGCAGAGTCTAGGGAGCTAGCTTGTCTACGCCTGTCGAACCCTTGCGTTTGCTGCTACTGGCCGATGAGCCAGCGTGGGCAGCGTTGTTGCGCGAGTGCCTGGCGCCGATGGGCGATGGGGCTGTGCTGATCAGTGCGCCCAACTGGGACTCGGTGAGTCGTCTGTTCGATGACGACCACACGGCCGTGTTATTGACCACGCCCAGCCTGCAACCCGGCCCTGGCCGCTGCAACCTGCCGTGCGTATTGCTGCTGGAGCAGGAACCGCTGGTTTCCCCGCTGGGTGTCAGCGATTGGTTGATCCGTGAGGTGTTGGATGCCGATACATTGCGCCGCTGCCTGCGCCATGTCCGCGAGCGCGGCGTGCTGGAGACCACCTTGCAGCGTCTGGCCGAACAGGACCCGCTCACCGGGATCGCCAATCGCCAGGGTTTCCAGACCCTGCTGGCGGCGCGGCTGGTTGAAAACGAAGGCCGCGGCCTGGCGCTCGGCCATCTTGACCTCGATAACTTTCGCCATGCCAACGACGCTCTAGGCCACCAGGCCGGCGACCGGTTGATCCTGCAAGTGGTTTCGCGCCTCAAGAGCCAGCTCGAAGCCGGGGACCAGTTGGCGCGCCTGGGCAGCGATGAGTTCGCCCTGCTGATCGATACGCGCCGCGCGCCCCAGCGTGCCGAATGGATGGCCGAACGCATCACCGAAGCCATGGCCGAACCCTATTGGGTGGATGGCGAAAGCCTGTTGATCGGCTGCAGCCTGGGCGTGGCGCATGCCCGCGCGCGTGCTGGCGCCGACCCACTGATGTGGCACGCGCACATCGCCATGCAGCAAGCCAAAAGTACGCAAGGCTGCACCTTTCATATCTTCAACGAACGCATCAACCGCAACGCGCGCAGCCTGGCCGACCTGGAAAGTGAACTGCGCCGCGCATTGCGTCGCGACGAGCTGGAACTGCACTACCAGCCGCGCCTGGACCTGGACGACGGGCATATTGTCGGCCTGGAAGCCTTGGTGCGCTGGCGCCATGGCGAACGCGGTCTGTTGCCACCCAGCGAGTTCGTGCCACTGGCCGAACAGAGCGGCCTGATTGTGCCGCTGGGCTACTGGGTGATCTCCCGTGCCCTGCGCGACATGCAAGACCTGCGCGAACGAGGCCTGCCGCCGCTGCACATGGCGGTCAACCTGTCGTTTCGCCAGTTCCAGGACAGCCAACTGCTCTCGACCCTCAGCCGGCTGATTGCCGAGCGCGGCGTGGAAGCGCAGTGGCTGGAGTTCGAATTGACCGAAACCGCCGTAATGCGCCGCAGTGACTTGGTCAAACAAACCATGGACGCCCTCGGCCGCCTGGGCGTGCGGTTTTCCCTGGATGACTTTGGCACCGGATTTTCATCGTTCGTGCACCTCAACAGCCTGCCGATTGCCCTGTTGAAGATCGACAAGAGCTTTGTCGGCGGCATGGAAGAGCGCGAAGAGAATCGCAAGCTGGTGCACGCCATGATCAACCTGGCGCACAACCTCAACCTGGAAGTGGTGGCTGAAGGCGTGGAAACGCCCGAGCAGTTGGCGCTGTTGCGCTTGTTCGGTTGCGACCAGGCGCAGGGTTATTTGATCAGCAAGCCGTTGCCGTTGCCGGAATTGGTGGAGTATTTGACGTTTGGCAAGAGCCAGCAGGCTTTGCTGGGTTGAAGTGCGAACCCAATCAACTGTAGGAGCTGGCTTGTGTGGGAGCTGGCTTGCCTGCGATGCAGACACCTCGGTGTGTCAGGCATAACCAGGTGATGCCATCGCAGGCAAGCCAGCTCCCACATTGAACGAGTACAGTCTCTAGTCGGGTTGCATGGCTTGAAACTCAGCACGAATTTCCGGCTCCCGCCTAATCATCCGCTTCATCTTCGCCTCAAACGCCCAGGTCAAACTGACGGCCGCACACGCCAGCCCAAGCGCCAAGCCCCACCACACACCGGTCGGCCCCCAGCCGAGGATGAACGCCATCAACCACGCCGCCGGCGCGCCGATCAGCCAGTAGCAACCCAAGCCCACCAGAAAGGTCGTCTTGGCGTCCTTCAACCCACGAATGCAGCCCATGGCGATGGTCTGCACACCGTCGAACAATTCGAACCAGGCCGCCACGGCCAGCAGGCTGACGGCCAGGACGATTACGTCATGGAAAGCCGGGTCGTTATGGTCGAGGAACAGCCCGATAAGCGCATCGGAAAACAGCCACAGCACTGCGGCAAATCCCAACATCACTGCCGCACCGAATCCGATGCCGACACGCCCGGCCATGCGCGCCTGCAGCAACTGTCCGGCGCCGTAATGCTGGCCGATGCGCATGGTGATCGCGTATGACATTCCCGCCGGCACCATGAACGCTACCGAGACGATTTGCAGGGCAATCTGATGCGCCGCCAGTTGCGTACTGCCCATGGTGCCCATGCACAGCGCCGCGAAGGCAAACAAGCCGACCTCCACCGCATAGGTGCCGCCAATCGGCAGGCCCAGGCGCCACAGCTCGCGCAGATATAGGGTGTTGAGGCGCAGCAGGCCTGAACTCAGCGGGTAGGCGGCGTAAGCCCGGTTACTGCGGATATACCACATCAGCGCCAAAGCCATGCTGTTAGCGACAATCGCGGTGACCAGGCCAATACCCATCAATCCCAGTTTCGGCAGGCCGAACATGCCTTCTATCAAGGCGTGGTTGAGGAAGTAGTTGAGCACCGTGCCGCCCAGGCTGATCACCATCACCGGCGTGGCTTTGCCGATAGCGCTGGTAAAGCCGCGCAAGGCCATGAAGCTCAGGTAGCCGGGCAGAGCGAACGGCAGGATGGTCAGAAATTGCCCCGCCGCGTGCACGTTGGTTTCGGTCTGGCCAAACATCAGCAATACGGGCTTGAGGTTCCACAGCAGCAAGCCGGCCACCAATGCCATCAGCCAGGCGAGCCACAGCCCGGCCTGGGTCAGGCGGGTGGCGCCTTCGATGTCGCCCGCGCCTTGGCGAATGGCCACAAGCGTGCCGACTGCAGCAATCACGCCGATGCAGAAAATCGCCACGAACGAATAGCTCGCTGCGCCCAGGCCGCCACCGGCGAGGGCTTCGGGGCTCAGGCGGGCCATCATCAGGGTGTCGGTCAGCACCATCAACATGTGCGCCAACTGTGAGGCAATCAACGGCCCCGACAGCCGCAGAATGGCCCAGAGTTCAGTACGCACCGGATGCTGCATGATCATCACGCTCAAAAAGTCAGAGGGTTAGGGAAGGGTGGATTCTCGGCGCTCCTGAGGCATTACACAAAAGGATAAAAGCGATCGTTCGCATGATTAAAACTCATGGTAGGGTTTGGTCTTGCTCTGTCGGAAGTTTCCCTATGCCACGTCGTCTCCCTCCGTTGTACGCCTTGCGCGCATTTGAGGCCGCTTCACGGCACAACTCCTTTACCCGCGCGGCAGAGGAGCTGTCGATCACGCAAAGTGCCGTCAGCCGGCATATCCGCACACTCGAAGAGCATTTTGCCTGCCGCCTGTTCCAGCGCAGCGGCCGCAACCTGCAGCTCACCGAAGCGGCGCGCTTGCTGCTGCCCGGCGTGCGCGAGGGTTTTGCTGCGCTGGAGCGGGCCTGCCACACCCTGAATGCCGAAGACGACATCCTGCGCATGAAAGCGCCGTCGACCCTGACCATGCGCTGGTTGCTGGCGCGGCTCAGCCGCTTCCGGGCGTTGCAGCCGGGCAACGAGGTGCAACTGACCAGTGCGTGGATGAGCGTGGACGAAGTGGACTTCAACCAGGAGCCGTTCGACTGCGCGGTGTTGCTGAGTTATGGGCATTTTCCGGCGGACTGGGAAGCCAGTTACCTGTTCCCCGAACTGCTGATCCCCGTGGGCGCCCCCAACCTGCTGGCAGACGGGCCGTGGGACGTAACGCGTCTAGCGTGCGCTGAGCTGCTGCACCCCACGCCCGACCGCCGCGACTGGCGCAATTGGCTGCAGCGCATGGGGCTTGCATCTCAGGTCTCGCTCAAGGGCGGGCAGGTGTTCGACACGCTTGAGCTGGGCATGATCGCCGCAGCACGGGGTTACGGGGTGTCGATGGGCGATTTGCTGATGGTCGCCGAAGACGTGGCCCAGGGAAGATTGAGCCTGCCGTGGCCGACCGCCGTGGCCAGTGGCGAAAATTACTACCTGGTGTGGCCGAAAACCCGCCCTGGTGGCGAGCGTTTAAGGCGCCTGGCGGAATTCCTTCAAGGTGAGGTCAAGGCCATGGAGTTGCCCCAAGTCGAGCGCCTTGACTGAAGCGTTACCGGCCTTTTGTGCAATCGTTTGCGCGATACCCCTGTGAATCGCTCAAGTATTCCCCGCGCCCGCCGAATAAGGTGTGTTGGAACTACCGTGCACCAACGTTTCCCACTAGATAATTTGCCGAGTAGCGCTATGAGATCAGGATGATCCTGGCCTCGGCCAGGAGCTGTCATGTCTCAACCTCGCGCTCGGATTGCCTCCCAGTTAGGCCTCGCATTAGCCGTGATACTGGCTGTCGTCATCAGCGGCAGTACGGTTTTCGCCTTGCGGTCGCTCGACTCCGCCAACCTCGACACCCGCGAGGAACACCTGGCCAGCGAAGCGCGTTTGCTCGCCGACCAACTCAATACCTTCCACAGCACCTTGCGCGAAAGTACCCAGCGTTTGAGCGGGCTGTTTGAAAAGCGCTTCGGTGCGGGGTTGAGTGTGCGCGGCGAGCAGCAGGTCGCAGTGGCGGGTGTGCAAACCCCGAGCCTGTTCCTGGGCAACGACCTGTTGAACAACGATTTCGATGAGGTCGATGAATTCAAGGACACCTCCGGCGGCGTGGCCACCGTGTTTGTGCGCAGCGGCGAAGACTTTGTCCGCATCAGCACCTCCCTGACCAAACAAGACGGCAGCCGCGCCATCGGTACGGCGCTGGACCACCAGCATCCGGCGTATCAACGCCTGCTTGCCGGGCAAAGTTACGTCGGCCGCGCCGTGCTGTTCGACCGCTCCTACATGACCCAATACACACCGGTGCGCGATGCCGGCGGCAAAGTGATTGCGGTGCTGTTTGTCGGTTTCGACTACACCGATGCCCAGAACGCCCAGTTTGAAAACCTCAAGCGCTTCCGTATCGGCCAGACGGGTTCCCTTGCGCTGCTGGACGAACAGAAGCACTGGCTGGTGCCACCGGCCGGCGTGCAGGCACTGGACCAGGCGGTACCGGTGATGCTCGACCTGGCCAAAAAGCCGGGCGAGGGGCGCTTCTGGAGCGACAAAAACGAAGATTTCTACAGCGTCTCGGTGCCGTTTGAAGGCGGCCCGTGGTCGGTGGTGGCGAGCATGCCGAAATCCGAAATTCGCGAGGTGACCTGGGCCGTTGGTATTCGCCTGGTGATTGGCAGCGTGTTGGCAATGTTGTTCGCGGTGGGCGCGGCGGTCTGGCTGTTGCGCAGTAAGTTGCAACCCTTGAGTGACCTCGTGCGTCAAGCCGAAGCCCTCGGCGCGGGTGACTTGAGTGCGCGCCTCAATGTGTCCAGTAACGACGAAATCGGCCAATTGGCGCGCAGCTTCAACCAGATGGGTGAAGCGCTGTCGACCATGGTCTCGCATATCCGCAAGGCCGCCGAAGAGGTCAACAGCCGTGCCCAGGCATTGTCCGGTTTGTCGGGTGGCGCCTATGAAGGCATGGAGCAGCAGTCCGGCGAAATCACCAGCATGGCCGGCGCGGTAGAAGAGTTCAGTGCTACCTCGCTGAACATCGCCGACAACATGGGCAACACCGAGCGGTTGGCCCAGGAAAACGCCCAGCAAACGCGCATCGGCCGCACCTCGATGCAGGAGGCATCGTCGTCGCTGGAACATATCGCCACCGCGCTGAACAGTACGGCCACGGTGATCAATACCTTGGGCCAGCGCTCCCAGGAAATCGGCGGGATCGTGGGCGTGATCACCTCGATTGCCGAACAGACCAACCTGCTGGCGCTCAACGCGGCCATCGAAGCCGCCCGCGCCGGTGAGCAAGGCCGTGGTTTTGCCGTGGTCGCCGACGAGGTGCGCAACCTGGCCTCGCGCACCCGCCAGGCTACTGATGAAATCTCCGGGATGATCCAGAGCATTCAGCAGGAAACCGGTAATGCCATCAGCACCATGGAACACGGCAATGCGTTGATGCAGGAAGGCCTGTCGCGCAACGCCGACGTGGCTTCAGCCCTGGCGCGTATCGACGAGCAAAGCCGCTCGGCCGGTCAGCAATTTGCGGCAATTACCACGGCAACCCAAGAGCAGAGCAGCACCGCGACCTTGCTCAGCAGCAACCTGCAAAGCATTGCGCTGGCCAACAGCGAGCAGCGTGAAGTGGTATCGAACCTGGCCGTTACCGCCAAGGAGCTGGAAACCCTGGCGGCGGGTTTGCGGCATGAGGTTGATCGGTTTCGTTGAGGCTTAGCGCTCGCCCAGGCCCGGGTCCACGCGTTTGCCGATGTCTTTGAGGCGCGCCAGTTGATCGACCATACCGGGCGCCTCGTCCAGGCTGCTGACGAAGGTCCACAGGTAGGTCATCACTGCGTACACGTGGCCGGCCTTTACCGCCGGCGACAACGCCAACTGGCTGATGGCGACCACAAACAGCAGGGCTGCCAGCGTGCCGATAAACAGGAACGCGGCGGCCTCGCGGTCTGACAGCCAGATGCGCAGGCGCGACAGCACTTGATAGTGGCGCTGCAAGGTGTGCGCACCGACCTTTTCCACCAGGCCGATTTCCTTCTCCAGGCGGTCATTCAGGCGCTCATGCAACTGCTGATTGCGCCGCGCAAAACGTGGCAGCAAGGTGGTGCACAACAGCAATGCACTCAGGCACGCCAGGCCGATCCACGGCTCGATCACCAGCAACATCACCGCCGCGCCGACGATCGAAACCAGCGCGGTGGAGATGATCGGCACGTGTTTTTCGAAGAAGTCCACAAAGTCCCGCGCCAATACCACCCGCGCCGCCGCGCGCGAGGTGCTGTGGTTTTGCAGGCGCTGGTTGAGAATCACCGGTACCGCGAGGTCGGCGTAGATTCGCGTGAAGGTGCGCGTGTCCAGCGCACGGCGTGCCGCCCCGACCACCCAGAATGCCAAAACCACCGCGGCGTAAAACAGCGCGCTGGCGGCATCGCCACGGATGATCGAATCCACCGCGAACCCGGCAAACAGCGGGTAGGCCAGCAGCAGCGCATTTTCCAACGCGACCAGTGACAGTGTGCAAAAGAGCTTGCCGGGATATGCGCGGGCGATTGCCTTGAGCGTCTGGCTGGCGGACTGTTGGCCGATTTTCTTGCTTTCTTCAATCAGGATTTGTGGGGTGACGGATGACATGGGTGCACCAAAGGAGTGATAGACGCTATTATTGAGCGACTGCTCAAGTATCCTTGAGCGACCGCTCAAAAAGCAAGCGCCACTCATCTTCCGACGCCTGAGGGAAATGCCGAATGTCGCGTATCGACCGTAAAGACCAGATCATCGCCGCCGCCCTGGAGCTGTTTCGCAACAAAGGGTTTGCCGATGTGTCCACCCGCGACCTGGCCGAACATGCCGGCCTGTCGCGCAGCCACGTTTACCACTACTTCAGCGATTGGAATGAACTGCGCCGGGAAGCCTTTGTGCGCTTTGCCAATGAACAGTTGGAGCAAGTGCGTGCGCCGCTGGTGGGCGTGGCACCGCTTGAGGCGCTGGTGGGTTTCTTGCGCGACTGCCTGCCGTGCACGGCCGACGCGGGCTGGGCGCTGTGGCTGGATGCCTGGGACGAAGCGATGCACGACCCGCAGATGGCCCAGGCGTACTTGGTGATCAACGCGCAGTGGCAGGGCATGCTTGCCGAGGTGATCGAGCGCGGCGTCGCTGCCAACGTTTTCCGCTGTGATGCGCCCCAACGCGCAGCCCGGCAGATCTTCGCCATGGCGATGGGGTATGCCGATGACCTGATGCTGAATCCTTCTACCGCGTCGGCAGAAGCGGTGCTGGATGAAGTCATGGAAGTGGCGAAGCTGTTGCTGGATTTCACCGCTTAGGCCTCCGCGCACTTTTGGCGGCCACCACATTCCTGCGTGGCGAGCGGGCGTGTCCCGCGTTGGAGTGCGAAGCGGTCCCAGTCCGGCTGCCATGTTTCAGCTGTTAGACCGCGTCGCCAATTTCTGGGGCTGCTGCGCAGCCCAACGCTGGGCAAGCCAGCTCGCTACAAGAAGCCCGTTCACTGCTAGGGCTGATGCTGGCCTCAGGCTAACCGACCGCCGCAGGCCGATATTGCAGTGCCTCGGCCAAGTGATGCCGAGCGATATTCTCAACCCGCTCAAGGTCTGCCAGCGTGCGCGCCACCTTGAGCAAGCGATGTGCCGCGCGCAGCGACAGCGTCAGCCGCTCGCAGGCGCTTTCCAGCCAGCCTTCATCGGCTTTCGCCAATTGGCAGTGTTTGCGTAACCCTGGCAAATCCAGAAAGGCATTGGCGCAACCCTGGCGCTTGAGTTGGCGCTCGCGGGCGTCGGCCACCTGTGCCGAGGCCTTCGCCGTGTTATCGCCAGGCGGCTGGGTCGGGTTTAGTGCTGTGGTTTCCCGGGCGACGGTAAGGTGCAAGTCGATCCGGTCCAGCAGGGGGCCGGAAAGTTTGTTGCGATAGCGCTGAATCTGCTCCGGCGTACACCGACAGCGCCCACTCGGTTCGCCCATATACCCGCAAGGGCAGGGGTTCATGGCCGCCACCAGTTGAAAGCGTGCCGGGAAACTCACTCGGTCGCGCGCACGGGAAATGACGATGTGTCCCGATTCAAGCGGTTCGCGCAGCACCTCCAGGACCTTGCGATCGAACTCCGGCAACTCATCCAGAAACAATACGCCGTGGTGGGCGAGGGTGATTTCCCCCGGTTGCGGTTTTGACCCGCCGCCCACCAGCGCCGGCCCCGAGGCCGAGTGGTGTGGCTGGCGGAACGGCCGGTGCGGCCAATGGCTCAGTGGTGCGAGGCTGACCACCGACTGGATCGCCGCCACTTCCAGCGCTTCCTGCTCGCTCAACGGCGGCAGCAACCCCGGCAGCCGGCTGGCCAGCAAGGTCTTGCCGGTGCCGGGCGGCCCGCTGAACAGCAGGTTATGCGCGCCTGCCGCAGCGATCAGCAGCGCGCGCTTGGCCGCCAGTTGGCCTTGTACTTCGCTCAGGTCTGGATAGGGTTTGTTCAAGTACTGCAAGCCATCGGACTTATAGGGCTCGATCGGCACCTGCCCATTCAGGTGCGCCACCACTTGCAGCAAGTGATCCACCGCAATCACTTTCAACCCCGAGGCCAGGCACGCCTCCTCGGCATTCGCCCGCGGCACTATCACGGTGCGTCCGGCCTTGCGGGCTGCCAGCGCTGCCGGCAACACGCCTTTGACTGCGCGTACTTCGCCGGACAGTGCCAATTCGCCCAGGCATTCCACGTCATCCAGCATCAACGACGGCACCTGCAGGCTTGCAGCCAGGATGCCCAAGGCAATCGCCAAGTCAAAACGCCCGCCGTCCTTGGGCAGGTCGGCGGGCGCGAGGTTGAGGGTGATGCGCCGGGCTGGGTATTGCAGCGCGCAGTTCAGGATGGCGCTGCGCACGCGGTCCTTGCTTTCCTTGACGGCGGTTTCCGGCAGACCCACCAGTGTCAGGGATGGCAGACCATTGGCCATGTGCACTTCAACCGTGACGGCAGGGGCTTCGACGCCAATCTGGGCGCGGCTGTGGACGATGGCGAGGGACATGCTCGTTCCTTGAGTGGAGGGCCGCTTCCTGCGGGTTTTTCAAGGGTAGACGAGGTGGCGAAGAGCGAGGCGGGGGAGGTTTTACAGAACGTATCCAGAGCGCAACGTAGACCAAATGTGGGAGCTGGCTTGCCTGCGATGGCATCGACTCGGTGTAACTGATACACCAAGGCGCCCGCATCGCAGGTAAGCCAGCTCCCACACTGAGCGTGTTTATTCAGCAGCAGGTGGCGTCAGCCGCGCTTCCAACTCCGCGACTTTCGCCTCGAGGCTCTCCAGCCGTGCACGCGTGCGGGCCAGCACCACCATTTGGCTGTCAAATTCTTCACGGCTCACCAGGTCGAGCTTGCTGAAGCCGCTTTGCAGCAGCGCCTTGAACTGGCTTTCGATTTCGTTGCGAGGCAGTGGGGTTTCGCCGCTGAACAGGCGAGAGGCGTGGCCGCTCAGGGCGTCGAGGAGATCTTTGGGCGCGAGCATGGGAAACATTCCGGAAAAACGGTTGGCGGGCAGTGTATCACGCAGCGTCTATAGTCTTTTTCACCGCCTGGCGCGCACGCTTTTCGCGCAGTGCTCCGGGCGGTCGCGCACTGTTTTTGTGCGCATTGGCGTCGCCAAAACGCCCCGCAGGTGGGCATAAGTGGGCAAAGGACTGATTTCAGTGATTTTTACGGAGCTGGCAAGCTTTCTGCTTAGACGATCATGACCCATGCACTGATGCAGTCGCTGTGACGAATGCAGTGCGCCGACGGATCAGGGGTACAGGTTTCGTCACCAGTGGTTCGCTGGCGTCGCAACGGTAAATGCCGAGGCGACGACGCGTTACAAAGCCAGGCACTGCGCTTAGACTTGAGACGGGTTTGTTTTCCTGGGGCAAGTCCACCAATTCGGGAGAGAGTTTTCATGAAGCTAGTCACTGCCATCATCAAGCCGTTCAAGTTGGACGATGTACGCGAGTCGCTGTCCGAGATCGGCGTGCAGGGCATTACCGTTACTGAGGTCAAAGGCTTCGGTCGGCAGAAGGGTCACACCGAGCTGTATCGCGGCGCGGAATACGTGGTCGATTTTCTGCCAAAGGTGAAGATTGATGTCGCCATTGACGACAAGGATCTTGACCGGGTTATCGAGGCGATAACCAAGGCGGCCAACACCGGCAAGATCGGTGACGGCAAGATCTTCGTGGTCAATCTGGAACAGGCTATTCGCATCCGTACCGGCGAAACCGATACCGACGCAATCTAAGCCGCCAAACCCCCAACGCCCCAGGAGAAAACAATATGACTCTGCGTAAATTCGCAGGGCTAGGAGCCCTGTTGTCCCTCGTAATGCCGGCCCTGGCATTGGCGGCGGACCCAGCCCCCGCTCCAGTCCTCAATTCCGGCGACACGGCGTGGATGCTCACATCCACCGCGCTGGTGCTGTTCATGACCATTCCAGGCCTGGCGCTGTTCTATGGCGGCATGGTTCGCTCCAAAAACATTCTTTCCGTGATGATGCAGTGCTTCGCCATCACCGGCTTGATCACCATTTTGTGGTTCGTTTACGGCTACAGCATGGCGTTCGACACTACCGGTATGGAAGCAGGCGTCGTCAACCTCAACTCGTTCGTGGGCGGCCTGTCCAAACTGTTCCTGTCGGGTGTCACCCCGGCGAGCATCACCGGCCCTGCGGCGCTGTTCCCTGAGGCGGTGTTCGTCACTTTCCAGATGACGTTCGCCATCATTACGCCTGCGCTGATCGTCGGTGCCTTCGCCGAGCGTATGAAGTTCTCCGCGATGCTGATCTTCATGGGCGTCTGGTTCACCCTGGTCTACGCACCGATTGCGCATATGGTGTGGGGCGGTCCGGGTTCGTTGCTGGGCGATTGGGGCGTGCTGGACTTCGCCGGCGGCACCGTGGTGCACATCAACGCCGGTGTGGCTGGCCTGGTGGCGTGCCTGGTACTCGGCAAGCGTAAAGGCTTCCCAACCACGCCGATGGCGCCTCACAACCTGGGTTACACCCTGGTCGGTGCTGCCATGCTGTGGGTCGGTTGGTTTGGCTTCAACGCCGGTTCTGCGGCTGCGGCCAACGGCACTGCCGGTATGGCGATGCTGGTCACTCAGATTGCGACCGCTGCTGCCGCGCTGGGCTGGATGTTTGCCGAGTGGGTCACTCACGGTAAGCCAAGCGCACTGGGCATCGCTTCGGGTGTGGTGGCAGGTTTGGTTGCAATCACCCCGGCTGCGGGCACCGTGGGCCCAATGGGCGCCCTGGTGATTGGTCTGGCGGCGGGCGTGGTGTGCTTCTTCTGCGCCACTACCCTGAAACGCAAACTGGGCTACGACGACTCCCTGGACGCCTTCGGCGTGCACGGTATCGGCGGTATCCTCGGCGCGATCCTCACCGGCGTGTTCGCGGCTCCGTCTCTGGGCGGCTTCAACGCGGCGACCACTGACATCGCAGCGCAAGTCTGGATCCAGTGCAAAGGCGTCGGCTTCACCGTGATCTACACGGCTATCGTGACCTTCATCATCCTCAAGGTGCTGGACATGGTCATGGGCCTGCGGGTTACCGACGAAGAAGAGGCCGTGGGCCTCGATCTGGCACAACACAACGAGCGCGGCTACAACTTGTAAGTACGCGAAAAAAAGATGCCCGGCTTGCCGGGCATTTTTTTGTCTGGGGTTTGTCTGTGGCTAAAGGTGTACGGGTTTATGCCGACTTTGTGATGGGAACCACACGGCACTTTTAAGGGTGTGAATGTCTTACAGGCATGTAGGTGTATTCGGTACTTTGTTTTTTTCCAGAGCGCGCTAGAATGCGCGCCGATAGGCGGAGAACTGTATGTGGCAACAGACCCTGATAACCCTGCGGGCCAAGCCCCGGGGCTTTCACTTGGTGACGGATGAGTTGCTCGCCGGCCTGCCTGAATTGAAAGCGTGCCGTGTGGGCCTGTTGCATTTGTGGTTGCAGCACACCTCGGCTTCGTTGACGGTCAACGAAAATGCCGACCCGGCGGTTCGCCGTGACTTCGAGCGTTTTTTCAACTCGCTGGTGCCGCAAGGGCGTGCAGGGTTCGAACACAACGACGAAGGTCCGGATGATCTGCCGGCGCACTTCAAGGCCAGTCTCCTGGGCTGCCAGCTGAGTTTGCCGGTCAAGGCCGGCCGCTTGGCGATGGGGACCTGGCAAGGTGTTTATCTGGGCGAGCACCGTGATCATGGCGGTGCTCGTAAAGTCCTCGCCACCTTGCACGGTGATGGGGCATAAGCCACTGGTAATCCAGTGGATGTTGATTTTTTTCCGGCGACCTCGACAGAGGGTGAAGCTGGGCTATAACTAATCTGCTTTTCGCAAGTCATGAGGTAGAACATGAGCGACGATGATCTGGAAAACGACGAACTCGAAGTCGGTGACGACGACGAGGCCGAAGAAGGTCTTGAGGCGGCAGCTGAGGACGTTGCTGACGACGACGGTGGCGACGATGCACCTGTCCCGGCAGCCAAAGGCAAAGCCAAGGCCGCTGTTTCGGTAGATGAACTGCCAAGCGTTGAAGCCAAGAACAAAGAGCGCGATGCGCTGGCCCGTGCGATGGAAGAATTCCTCGCCAAAGGCGGCAAAGTGCAGGAAGTCGAGGCCAACGTGGTAGCAGATCCGCCGAAGAAGCCGGATAACAAGTACGGTAGCCGTCCTATCTGAGGTCAGCCGCTCGCTTGCATGAAAAAGCCCGCCGTCGCTGCGGGCTTTTTCATGGATGTAATAAATCCTAAGGGTCACCACCCATCAAATGTAGGAGCGGGCGTGCTCGCGAAAGCGCTTTGTCAGTTGCTGATGTGCTGACTGATACACCGCCTTCGCGAGCAAGCCCGCTCCCACATTTTGGTTTTTAGTGTTGCCGCGATAGCGTTACTGCCAACTGCGAAGCAACGGCGGCAGTTCTTTCAAGCTGCGAATTTCCGCATCCGGGCGTTTATCCGCTTCCCATGCTTTGCCCGTCGGGTTGAACCACACCGCCCGCAGCCCCGCCTGCTGCGCCCCGGCGATGTCATCGCCGGGGTGGTCGCCAATATGCACGGCCTGACTGGCGTCCACGCCGGCGCGTTGCAGCGCTTCCTGAAACAGTCGCGCATCCGGCTTGGCGATGCCGATATCTTCGGCGCGCAGCGCAAAGTGGAAATAATCTGCCAGGCCCACGCGCTGCACGTCGGCGTTGCCGTTGGTGATCACGCCCAGGAGGAAATGCTGGCGCAATGCTTGAAGCATCGGCTCGGCTTCGGGAAATGGCGTGAGCTGGTGCCGGGCATGAATAAACGCCTCATAGCACACGTCTGCCATTTGCGTGGCTTCGGGCTGTGGATAACCCGCCTCTTCAAACGCGTGCATCAGCACGCGGTGGCGCAGGAGGCTGATGCGGTACTTGAGCTCGGGATGGCGCTCCAGCACCTGCTGGCGAAGGCTGGCGAAATGCTCAAGAGGCAAATCGCCGACCTTGGAGGCATGGGTCGCCAGCCATTCGCGCATCGACGCTTCGGCGCCGATGATGACGGGTACGTTGTCCCAGAGTGTGTCGTCCAGGTCGAAGGTGATCAGCTTGATACTCATGAGTCGCCGCCCTTGATGCGTTTGGCCCGTGGATGGGCGCTGTCGTACACCGTAGCCAGGTGCTGGAAGTCGAGGTGGGTGTAGATCTGCGTGGTCTTGATGTCGGCGTGGCCGAGCAGCTCCTGCACCGCGCGCAGGTCCTGGGACGATTCCAGCAGATGGCTGGCAAAAGAATGTCGCAGCATGTGCGGGTGCAGGTTCTGCCCCAGCTCGCGTTCACCGGCGAGCTTGACCCGAACCTGGATCGCCCGTGGCCCCAGGCGTCGGCCTTGCTGGCTGACAAACACCGCGTCGTCCGCGGGGTTGGTCAACAGACGCAGCGGCAACCATAGCTGCAAGGCTTCCCGAGCCTTGCGGCCGACCGGCAGCACGCGGGTCTTGCTGCCTTTGCCGAGCACTTGCACCAGGCCGTCCGCCAGGTCCAGTTGATCGAGGTTCAGGCCGGTCAGCTCTGACAAACGCAGGCCCGAGGAATAGAACAGCTCAAGGATGGCCTGGTCGCGGTGGGCGAGGAAGTCGTCTTCGACGGCACCGTCCAGCAATTGCAGGGCACGATCAGTGTCGAGGGTCTTGGGCAGGCGCCGTTCGCCCTTGGGCGGGGCCAGGCCATTGGCCGGGTCGTGATCGCACAGGCCTTCACGGTTGAGGTAGTGATACAGGCCGCGCACCGCCGAAAGCAGGCGCGACAGGCTGCGTGAAGACTGGCCTTGCTGGTGCAGACGCGCGATGAGGCTGCGCAGGCTCTGGATATCCAGGGCTTTCCAGCTGGCGATCTGTTGTTTTTCGCAGTACGCCAGAACCTTGTTCAAGTCCCGTCGATAGGCTTCCAGGGTATGGGGCGACACCTGGCGCTCGTTGCGCAGGTGAGCGCAATAAGCGTCCAGTTGCCGTTCCATGACTAGCGCACCGCGCGCAGGGCGGTGGTGAAGCGCGGCAGTACCCGGCCCAGCACTTCAGCGATGTAGGTCAAAAACAGCGTGCCTACAGAGCTTTTGTAATGCTGCGGGTCACGGCTGGCGATCGCCAGTACGCCGTGCAGGCCTTGATGGCTGAGGGCGACCACGGCGGTGGAGCCGATCTGTTTGCGCTGTTCGGCGCCAAACAGAAAATCCAGCTCATGCTCACGCAAGGTGCCGCTGATGGTCTTGCCTTCAGAGAGCAAGCCGCCAATCGCGGTTTGCGCTTCACCACCGCTGACCCAGCGACCCACCGGCATCGGGTTGTCGCTGAACAGGATCAGGCTCACAAACGGCACCTGGAAGTCCTGGCGCAGGCTGTCTTCCACGGCAATCACCGTTTCTTCCAGGCTGGTGGCGTCCATCAGGGTAAGAATCAGGCGACGGGTCTTGTCGAAAAGGCGGTCGTTGTCGCGGGCCACGTCCATCAACTGCGAGAGCCGATGGCGCATTTCGATATTGCGCTCGCGCAGGATCTTCATCTGCCGCTCTACCAGCGACACGGTATCGCCGCGCTGGTGGGGGATGCGCAGGGCGGGCAACAGCTCTTCGTGTTCGACGAAGAAGTCCGGATTAGCCTCAAGGTACGCCGCGACAGCAGCGGCCTCCAGACTTTCGCTCGGGGATGCTTGGGCGGGTACTTGAGGCGTGTCGGTCATTAGCTTTGCTCACTCATAGGCGGACCTGTCCTTCGTATACGCGCGAGGCCGGCCCGGTCATCATCACCGGGTGGCCAGGGCCTGCCCATTCGATGGACAAACGTCCGCCGGGCAGGTCGATCAACAGCGGCGAATCCATCCACCCCTGGGTGATCGCGGCCACGGCCGCAGCGCAAGCGCCGGTGCCGCAGGCCTGGGTTTCGCCGGCGCCGCGTTCCCACACACGCAATTGTGCGCGGGAACGGTCGATCACCTGCAGGAAGCCCACATTGACCCGTGCCGGAAAGCGCGGGTGATGTTCGATTTTCGGCCCCAATTCATGCACCGGGGCGTTATTGATGTCGTTGACCCGCAGCACGGCGTGCGGATTGCCCATCGACACTGCGGCGATATCCACGTGCTTGCCATCAACGTCGAGCGCATAGCTGGTCGCCTGCTCGGTGGCCTGAAACGGGATATCCGCCGGCACCAGGCGTGGCGCGCCCATGTTGACGCTGATCTGGCCGTCGCTGCGAACATCCAGTTCGATCACGCCGCTTTTAGTTTCGACGCGAATCTGGCGCTTGGCGGTCAAGCGCTTGTCCAGCACAAAACGCGCAAAGCAACGCGCACCGTTGCCGCACTGTTCCACTTCGGAACCGTCGGAGTTGAAGATCCGGTAACGGAAATCCACTTCCGGGTTGCTCGGCGCCTCGACGATCAGCAATTGATCAAAGCCAATGCCGGTGTGACGGTCGCCCCATTGTTTAGCGTGCTTGGGCAGGATGTGCGCGTGCTGGCTGACCAGGTCGAGGACCATGAAGTCGTTGCCCAGCCCGTGCATCTTGGTAAAACGCAGCAGCATGGCTTACTCCGGCAGCAGGCTTTCGCCAGCATACAACTCGGCTACCGTCTCGCGGCGACGCACTTCAAACGCTTGATCACCGTCCACCAGCACCTCGGCGGCACGGCCGCGCGTGTTGTAGTTGGAACTCATGACAAACCCATAGGCACCGGCCGAATGCACGGCCAGCAGATCGCCTTCTTCCAGGGCCAGCTGACGCTCCTTGGCCAGGAAGTCACCGGTCTCGCAGATCGGGCCGACGATGTCGTAGCTGCGGCCAACGCCTGCGCGTGGCTTGACGGCTGTCACATTCATCCAGGCCTGGTACAGCGCCGGGCGGATCAGGTCGTTCATCGCCGCGTCGACGATGGCGAAATCCTTGTGCTCGGTGTGCTTGAGGTACTCGACTTGCGTCAGCAGCAGGCCGGCGTTGGCGACGATGTAGCGGCCCGGCTCGAACATCAGGGTCAGGCCGCGGCCTTCAGTGCGCTCGCGCACAGCCTGGATGTAGTCGGCGATCTGCGGCGGCTCTTCATCGCGATAACGCACACCCACGCCACCACCCAGATCGATGTGTTGCAGGTAAATGCCGCACTCGCCCAGGCGATCGATCAACGCCAGCAGGCGGTCGAGCGCATCCAGAAACGGTGGCAGGCTGGTCAGTTGCGAGCCGATATGGCAGTCGACACCCAGCACTTCCAGGTTCGGCAACTGCGCGGCGCGGATGTACACGTCCTCGGCGTCGGCAATGGCGATGCCGAACTTGTTCTCTTTAAGACCGGTGGAAATGTAGGGGTGAGTGCCGGCGTCGACATCCGGGTTGACGCGCAGCGAGATCGGCGCACGAACACCCATCTGGGCGGCGACGACTTGCAGGCGCTCCAGCTCGTCGGTGGACTCGACGTTGAAGCAATGCACGCCGACTTCCAGAGCGCGGCGCATGTCTTCGCGGCTTTTGCCGACGCCGGAGAATACGATTTTGTCAGCCTTGCCGCCGGCCGCCAGCACACGTTCCAGCTCGCCACGGGAGACGATGTCGAAACCGGCGCCCAGGCGCGCCAGGACATTGAGTACACCCAGGTTGGAGTTGGCCTTGACCGCGTAGCACACCAGGTGTGGAACGCCGTTCAGTGGGTCGGTAAAGGAGCGGTATTGGGCTTCGATGTGCGCACGCGAGTACACATAGGTCGGGGTGCCAAAGCGCTCGGCAATCGCGGACAACGCCACGCCTTCCGCGAACAGCTCGCCGTCCCGGTAGTTAAAAGCGTCCATGGGTTTCCCTTATTGATAGGTGTCGTGCTTGTGCGCTTTTGACGGCTTTTGTGACGACTGCGCCTGGTCATTTGGGTCTTTGCTGTCATCGGGCAGGTAGAGCGGGCCTTTTTGACCACAGGCACTAACGAGGCAAGCGACCGCGACGAGCGCAGCAAGGGAAGAGATCAGGCGCTTCATGGCGAAATCCTTGAATATGCATTAATTGCGCCCGAGTATACCGACCACCCGCCAGCTTGCCTATGCGCCGAAATACCCGTCCGGCGGGGGTTTGCCGACTTGAGCGCGAAGCAGGCTACGCTGGCCGGGGATATTTGATACCTCCATCGGTAATGAACTCGGTATCCTTTGCAATCAGCGGGGCTCGCCCGTATCGTGCGGCGCTTGAGCAGAACCAGACACTTTTGAGGTTGCCACAATGAGTTTGACCGAAGCCCGTTTTCACGACCTGGTGGATGCGACCCAGCAGGCGCTGGAAGATATTTTCGACGACAGCGGCCTGGACGTGGACCTGGAAAACTCGGCCGGCGTGCTGACCGTCAAGTTTGAAAACGGCACCCAACTGATCTTCAGTCGCCAGGAACCGTTGCGTCAGCTATGGCTGGCGGCCCGTACCGGTGGTTTTCACTTCGACTATGACGAGGAAGAAAACCGTTGGGCGCACGACACCACCGAGGAGCTGCTGAGCGAAATGCTTGCGCGCCTCACGAAGGAACAGTCCGGCGCCGACCTGGACTTCGACGAGATCTGATCGTGACCCAGCCTGCACCCGTACGCCCGCCCAAGCCGCTGTTCAGCAATGTCAGCCCGGCGGTGCCGTCACCTTGTATCAGTTTGTGTCGCCTGGACGAGCAGAAAGTCTGCCTCGGCTGCTTCCGCCATGTGGAAGACATTCGTGAATGGCGCTCCGCTGACGATAACCGGCGCCGGGTGATCTGCGCCGAGGCCGAGCAACGCAGGGAGCGTGCCTGAGGTCGTCTTGTTTATTTGTGTCGCTGTGGTAGTGTCCGGGTACACCTCAACTCATCGAGGTCCGTGAGAACCCCGCCTTTTTCTGGCGGGGTTTTGCTTTTTTGTGCAGAAAAAAGGAGTCTGCCTGAATCATGACCGCACCTTCCATCATACTTACCCGTCTCGACGTGCAGCGTCTTGAGCAATTGATCGACCGTGTAGGCGAGGACTCGCCGGGCGTCGAAGCCCTGCAACACGAACTCGACCGCGCTGAAGAAGTGGTTGGCCACGAGGAAGTGCCTGCAAGTGTCGTGACGATGAACTCCAGCGTGCATTGCCGTGAGCAAGGCAGCGGCAAGGACTATCACCTGACCCTGGTTTACCCAAAGGATGCCAACGCAGACGAGGGCAAGATCTCGATCCTCGCGCCGGTAGGCAGTGCATTACTCGGCCTGAAGGTGGGCCAGCATATCGACTGGCCGGCACCCGGCGGCAAAACCCTCAAGCTTGAGCTGCTCAGCGTTGACGGCCAGCCCAAAGACGGTGGCGCGTTCTCTCTGTAACAAGAGCCGCTTTAAACCTGCTTCAGTGCGTTGTTGAGCGACAGCTCCAGCTCGGCCTTGTAACGCAGGTACAGGTTGCTCGGGCTTTGCACATCACCGAGCAGGCCGGACAGGTCCAGGTCGGTGATGTAGCAGCGGTAACGTTCGGTTTCTCGACGTTGCCCGACGATTTCCTGGGCGACCACGGCAAACAGCTGGTCGCCAAACTCCAGTTCGCAAAACTCCCGCTGGTTGCAGTACAGGGTGATGCCCACTTGGCCGGGCGCCGCCTTGCCGATAATCGCCTGCACGTCATAAAACGGCTTATTGGCCGGGTTCTGCGGCGCGGGGCGCGGCTCGATGCCGCGTGCGCGATTGCTGCCTGATGGCAACAGTTGGTAATACAAGATTTGCACTTCGCCCAACGGCTGCTGCGTATCCAGCGGCGCCAGCGCTTCGCGGCGATAGATGATCGATTGCAGAAAACGCTGCAACGGCGCCAGCAGGCTCTGCTCATCATGAAACGGCAGGCGTTGCTGCCAGAGCGCGTTGAACTCATCCAGCACATACAACTCGGCAACGCCTTCATTGACCCGGTAGAACACCTGCACGCAATCGGCCAAGCCCATTGGCAACAGCAGCGCCAGGTCGTGGTCTTCCAGGGCCATGGCGTCCAGGTGCAACGGGCTGTAGCTGGCCAGTTCTTCGCTGAGGTAGGCAATCAGTGCGTCTTGGGTCGGCAGCGACACATGGGTGGCCTGGCCCGGCATCAGCTCCATCACGTGGTAGTGCTGCTGCACCTGCAACAGGTAGCGGTGATTGGACTGGCTAAGCAGCAGGTTTTGCGCGGTGTCAAAAATCTCTTCTACACGCTGGGCAATGAACTGCGCACGGTTGTGACAGAAGCAGCGCACTCGCAGGCGTGGCAAGTGATCCGACGGCAGTTGATTGAGGTAGTCACGCAGGCAGTCGAGCAGTGCGTGGGGGCCGTCGTAGCGGCTGACCATGACCTCGTTCCAGCTATTGAGCGTGACCTGATCCAGGGTCAGCACCAGGTTGTCGCGTACGCCGGCATAGCTCAGGGAGTCGGTGCGCTCGGTGGTCATCAGGATGTTCAAGTCGCGATGATGTTTGAGCGGGTCGACACCGACGTTGATCAACAACAGCACTTCTTCCGGTACCGCCGAGCGCAACAGGCGATCCTCATCGACGCTGGCCAGGGGCAGGGCGATGGTGTGTTGCAGGCTGCCCAGCAGGTTGAACAGCTCGAATTCGGTCATGTCACTGACGCCCGGGTGCAGCGCCAGGCGGGTGCTGCTGTCGATCACGCCGTTGCGATGGCACCAGGTGAGCATTTCCAAGAGGTCGCGGCTGCGCTTGATCGGCGCGAAGTGCTCCCATTCCAGCGCCGTGAGGTTACCGTTGTACAGGCCCCAGTGATGCTGGCCCGGCTCCTTGCGATTGGGGGACTGCACCAGCGTGAGCGTGTCTTCGGCCAAGTCGGGCGCGATGCCGGGGTTGATGAACTCGACCTTGCCGGCCTTGCGTTCGAACGCTGCATACAAGCGCCGGCCCAGCACGTTCAAATCACGCTTGTTGATCAGGCTGGCGGTTTGCTCGGTGCGGGCGAACTGGGTGAGGAAGCGGTAGCTGTAATTCAGTTCGTTGACCAGCGCGCGGCGCTCGGAGGCGACCTGGCGCACTTTCCACTGGCTGCGGCTGTCCAGCAGCGCCAGTTGGCGCTGGTCCCAACCCCACTCATTGGCCAGGCGCTCCAGCAGGCGTCGTTGCCAGCCAGTGCTGCGTTGGCCGACGCTGAGCTTGCGATTGACCTTCAGGTAGAGCGCGCGCCGCACCAGTTCAAGGCGCTCCGGCTCATTGCGCGCCTTGAGGTATTCCTCGATGCGGCGGTAAACCACGATGTACGGGTCTAGCTCGTCCAGGTCCATCTGATTGGCGAACACGGCGCGCTTGAAGCGCAGGCTCAGGCAGTGCACGTTCGGGTGCTCGCTGGCGTAGACCTCGGTCAGCAGCAGCTTGAGCACTGATTTGTAGGGCGACTCGATGCCCTTGAACAACTGCCACAGCCCGGCGCCGATGAATTCGCCCGGAGGGATGTGGGCCAGGTGCCCAAGGTCCAGGGTTTCGTCGGCGCGGATGAAGCGCTTGGAGATCAGCGCATGGGTGAACTCGGCGTAGCGGCTTTCCTCGTACACCGGCACCAGCCACCAGATCGGCGTACGCCCTGCCAGCCAGATGGCGGTGCGATAGAACTCATCCAGCAGCAGGTAATGCTGGGTGGTGCCGCAGTCGTCGGAGCTCAGTTGCGTGTCGCGCTCACCCAATCCAAAGCGCGTCGGTTCGATCAGAAAAAAATGCGCCTCGGCGCCCATGGTCAGGGCCCAGGCTTCCAGCAACTGGCATTTTTTGCGCAGCTCGGCCAGTTCGGCTTCGCCAAGTTCGGGCGAGTGGCAGACCCACACGTCCATATCGCTCTGGTCCGCTTGAGCCAGGGTGCCAAGGCTGCCCATCAGGTACAGGCCAAGGATAGGCCGTGGCGGATTGCCATGGCGTGGCTTGTAGGAGAACGAACGGGTCAGGCGCTGAGCTTCAGTAAGCGCCTGGGCGTCCGGTTCGAAATTGGACAGCCCGGCCGGCGTGCTGCCCGAGACATAACCGGGCAGCAGGGGGTGGTTGACGTGGAAAAACAGCGGCAACAGCATCAACACGCTTTGCTGGCGCGGGGTCAGACCTTCGACGGCCCGGGCGATGCGCCCTTCATTGAGGGCCATGAAACGCGCGCGCAATTGGGCCAGCACCTTGCGGTCGATGCCTTCGTCCAGGTCGGGGCGGATTTCGTGGGTGCGGGTCATGTCGAACTCGTTGGCTCGCAGGGCCCGACGTGGGCGGCCGTGTAGGAGTTTACAGACAGAAGCGTAGGAGGTTTAGAGGGAAATGGTTTCTGGCGTCAGAATTTTGTGCCATCCACAGCAGTGCCCTCGGAATCCGCAGAAAGCGGACTCCATGGGCGGTATCAGGGATCAGGCAGCTTCTTTGGTGGTAGCGGTCGTCAGGATGGTCAGCAGGGTTTGGGCCTGCTCTGCAGCGTCCCGGCCAAGGCTGGTCAGGTAGCCCCCGTCTGGCTGGTCGATAAGGCCTTTCGCATGGAGGCGCTTGGCCGCGGCGATGGCAGCGGGAGCAGCGGTCTGGTGGACTTTCAGACCTTCCTTGGTGCTGTCCAAGGGGAAGAGTACAAGGATTTCCAGTTCGGCAACCAACTCAGGGGTATACGACATAAGGACTCCAGACTTTCTAAAATTTATTAGAGGCTAGCAGGGCATAAGGTGAACGCACTTTGCCGGGCTGTCCAGTGTGAAAGTCATGGGTCTTGATATGGCGCAGGTTTGTGGCGAGGAAGCAGGCTTCCCGGCCACGAAAGTGCTCGATTCAGTCGTTTTCCGGGGGTAGTTCCGGCAATGCGCGCAGCGCGGTTTCATACCATTGGGTATCGAAGGCGCGGTCTTCTTCAAGCATCTTGTCGATTTCAACAGCCAGCACGTGGGCCATGAGATTCAGAATGTCTTCGCGCTCGTAGCCCACCAGGGTCAGCTTGTTGAAGGTGGCCTTGGCGGCAGGCGGGTTGTCGCTTTCGATCTGGTTTTCGATGGCCTGGGTCAGCGTGCTTTCGGTGAATTCTTCTTCGTCGTTGTCGATATCGGTCGGCTCGCTCATGGCGGGGCTCCTCAAGGAAAGGGCGCCAGTCTACCCCCATTCAGGCAGGTGATGCTGCTGGTCAGGTCGGGCCGCACGCTCTATAACTTCTGCAGCCAACCCCACACCCGGCCTGGAGGCATTCGCGATGCTCAAGCTTTACGGATTTTCGGTCAGCAACTACTACAACATGGTCAAAATGGCGCTGCTGGAGAAAGGCCTACCGTTTGAAGAAGTGCCATTTTATGCAGGCCAGACGCCTGAAGCGCTTGCGGTAAGCCCGCGAGGCAAAGTGCCGGTGCTGGGCGTCAAGCAAGGCTTTATCAATGAAACCAGCGTGATTCTGGAGTACATCGAACACACTCAGGAAGGCCCTTCCTTGCTGCCGGCCGAGCCTTTTCAGCGGGCTCAGGTGCTGGCGCTGTGCAGGGAAATCGAGCTGTACATCGAGTTGCCCGCCCGCGCGTGTTTCGCCGAGGCGTTCTTCGGTATGCCGGTGCCGGAGGCGATCAAGGAAAAATCCAGGGCTGAGTTGCTGTTGGGGATCAGTGCTTTAGGTCGACACGGCAAGTTTGCGCCGTACGTGGCGGGGGAGAGCTTCACGCTTGCCGATCTGTATTTCATGTACAGCGTGAACCTCGCCTGTGCCGTGGGCGAGAAGCTGTTTGGCCTGGATTTGCTGGCTGAGTTGCCGACGGCGAAAGCGCTGCTGGAGCGACTGCACGCGATGCCCAACGCGCAGAAAGTGGCGGCGGACAGGGAAGCGGCGATGCCGGCGTTTATGGCGATGGTTGCGGCCAAGAAGTAATCAGCCGTGCACACATCAAATGTGGGAGCGGGCTTGCTCGCGAAAGCGGTGTGTCAGTCAACATATAGCGACTGGTCTACCGTATTCGCGAGCAAGCCCGCTCCCGCATGTTGAGTGGTGAACCCATTCAAAGGTGGGAGCTGGCTTGGCTGCGATGCTTTTAGCGGCTGGCGAGCAGTTCCTGGCCGCGTACGACGGCGGCCTTGACCTGCGCCGGTGCAGTCCCGCCCACGTGATTACGCGCATTCACCGAGCCTTCCAGGGTCAGCACGGCAAACACGTCCTGCTCGATCTGGTCGCTGAATTGGCGCAACTCTTCCAGGCTCATTTCCGCCAGGTCCTTGCCGGTGTCCACGCCGTATTTCACGGCATGGCCGACGATTTCGTGGCAGTCGCGGAATGGCAGGCCACGGCGCACCAGGTAGTCCGCCAGGTCGGTTGCCGTGGAGAACCCGCGCAAGGCCGCTTCACGCATGATCGCGTGCTTGGGCTTGATCGCCGGGATCATGTCGGCAAATGCACGCAGCGAATCGCGCAGCGTGTCGGCGGCGTCGAACAGCGGCTCTTTGTCTTCCTGGTTGTCTTTGTTGTAGGCCAATGGCTGGCCCTTCATCAAGGTCAGCAAGCCCATCAGCGCGCCGAATACACGGCCGCTTTTGCCACGCACCAGCTCAGGCACGTCGGGGTTTTTCTTTTGCGGCATGATCGAGCTGCCGGTGCAGAAGCGGTCCGGCAGGTCGATGAACTGGAATTGCGCACTGGTCCACAGCACCAGTTCTTCGGAGAAGCGCGACAAGTGCATCATCGCGATGCTGGCGGCAGCGCAGAATTCGATGGCGAAGTCACGGTCCGACACGCCGTCCAGGGAGTTGCCGCCAACCGCGTCAAAACCCAGCAGTTGTGCGGTGTATTCGCGGTCGATCGGGTAAGTGGTGCCGGCCAGTGCGGCGCTGCCCAACGGCATGCGGTTGGCGCGCCTGCGGCAATCCACCAGGCGCTCGTAGTCGCGGCTGAGCATTTCGAACCAGGCCAGCAAGTGGTGGCCGAAGGTCACCGGTTGCGCAGTTTGCAGGTGGGTGAAGCCGGGCATGATAGTGCCGGACTCACGCTCGGCCTGCTCGAGCAAACCTTTTTGCAGGCGGGTGATTTCGCCCAGGATCAGGTCGATTTCGTCACGCAGCCACAGGCGAATATCGGTAGCCACCTGGTCGTTACGGCTGCGACCGGTGTGCAGTTTCTTGCCGGTCACACCGATGCGATCGGTGAGACGGGCTTCGATGTTCATGTGCACGTCTTCCAGGTCGACGCGCCAGTCGAACGTGCCGGCCTCGATTTCACCGCGAATGGTGGTCAGGCCATCGATGATGCTGTCGCGCTCGGCGTCGGTCAGCACGCCGACCTTGGCCAGCATCGTGGCGTGGGCGATCGAGCCCATGATGTCGTGGCGGTACAGGCGCTGGTCGAAAGTGACGGAGGCGGTGAAGCGCGCGACGAAGGCGTCGACGGGTTCACTGAAGCGGCCGCCCCAGGACTGGTTGGTCTTGTCGGTGCTCATGGATTCGCTCGTGATCTGCTTAAAAGAGGCGTTGAGGTGTGCCGCCGATAATAACAGGGTTGCACTTGGAGGCGGTGCTGCGGGTGGTCGGCATTTTTATTTGTGCCAAGGATGGCTAAGTGCCTTGCCGCCGAACGCTTCCGGGAAGAGACTGGAGCAGGCCTTTATTGAAACGATATTTGACGATTGAGCAATATCGTCTCAGCGAGCGTCTACAGTTGCACTGATAGAGCGTGAATGCACCAAAGTCGGGTGATGCGGTCATAGCCTGACTATCCATTAAAAAAGGGGGGTATTCGGATTGTGTATCAGCAAACCCTACGACGATGCCCGAAGGCAGCAGGTCTTGGGCGCAATTGAACAGGTCCGGGTAAATATGGGTGCCGCTGCCGGGGCACTTTTTGCCGCTCGCGCTAGTCTTAGCGTGGATCGCTGTGACGCAAGTCACCGCACCTGTCTACGCTATCCTTGTGCGAGACTCACGCAGGAATCCAGCGCAATATGAATGTCCTGATCGTTGATGACGAACCCCAAGCCCGCGAGCGACTGAGCCGTTTGGTCAGTGAACTCGAGGGTTATACAGTGCTTGAACCGAGCGCCACCAACGGCGAAGAGGCGTTGACGCTGATCGACAGTCTCAAGCCGGATGTGGTGTTGCTCGATATTCGCCTGCCGGGTCTTGATGGCTTGCAAGTGGCCGCCCGCTTGAGTGAGCGAGAATCGCCGCCTGCCGTGGTGTTGTGTGCAGCTCAAGAAGAGTTTTCTGCGCAAACCCTGGAAGACAGCGGTGTCAGCTTTCTTGCCAAGCCGGTGACCGCTGAGGCGCTGCTCAAGGCCCTGAAAAAGGCCGAGCGTCCCAACCGCGTCCAGCTCGCCGCTTTGACCCAGCCAGCAGCTCAGAGTGGTAACGGGCCACGCAGCCATATCAGTGCACGGACCCGTAAAGGTATCGAGCTGATTCCGCTGAACCAGGTGGTCTACTTTATCGCCGACCACAAGTACGTGACCTTGCGTCACGAGACGGGTGAAGTGTTGCTCGATGAGCCACTCAAGGCCCTTGAGGACGAATTCGGCGACCGCTTTGTGCGCATCCACCGCAACGCGCTGGTGGCCCGTGAGCGAATAGAGCGCCTGCAGCGCACGCCTCTGGGGCACTTTCAGTTGTTCCTCAAAGGGCTTAACGGCGATGCCCTGATCGTCAGCCGACGCCACGTCGCCGGTGTGCGCAAGATGATGCAGCAGCTTTAGCCAGGGGCTTTGGCGAGGTCTGCATTCTGTATCCCGGTGCGACGCGGCCAGGGAGGCCCCGCACTTGCTGATTCAAATCAAAGCGTGTTTGCCTGAGCTGTTATTATCTGCCGTATCTATTCAGTACGGATTGATCCATGTCCTCTCGCGAAATCCGCATCGCCACCCGTAAAAGTGCCCTGGCCTTGTGGCAGGCCGAATACGTCAAAGCACGCCTTGAGCAAGCCCATCCAGGGCTGAAAGTGTCTCTGGTGCCCATGGTCAGTCGCGGCGACAAGCTGCTCGACTCGCCATTGTCGAAGATTGGCGGCAAGGGCTTGTTCGTCAAGGAACTGGAAACCGCACTGCTGGAAAACGAAGCTGACATCGCCGTGCATTCGATGAAAGACGTGCCGATGGACTTCCCTGAAGGTCTTGGCCTGTATTGCATCTGCGAGCGCGAAGACCCGCGTGACGCGTTTGTATCCAACACTTACGCGTCGCTGGATGAGCTGCCCTTGGGCAGTGTCGTCGGCACCTCAAGCCTGCGTCGCCAGGCGCAGTTGCTGACTCGCCGGCCGGACCTGCAAATTCGTTTTCTGCGCGGCAACGTCAACACCCGTCTGGCCAAGTTGGATGCGGGCGAATATGACGCGATTATTCTTGCAGCGGCTGGCCTGATTCGCCTGGGCTTCGAAGACCGCGTCACCTCGGCCATCAGCGTAGAAGACAGCTTGCCCGCGGGCGGACAAGGCGCTGTGGGTATCGAATGCCGCACCGCAGACAGTGAAATTCACGCCCTGCTCAAACCCCTTGATCATCAAGACACCGAAGTGCGTGTCACGGCCGAGCGCGCGCTGAACAAACGCCTCAACGGCGGCTGCCAGGTACCGATCGCCTGTTACGCCGTGCTCGAGGGTGAAAACCTGTGGCTGCGTGGTTTGGTAGGCGACCCCGCAGGCGGCACGCTGCTCACCGCCGAGGTTCGCGGGCCGCAGCGTGATGCTACCGCGCTGGGAATTCAGGTGGCAGAAGAGCTGCTGGAAAAAGGCGCCGGTGTCATTCTGCAAAAAATCTATGGCGAGGCTGGTCCGCAGTGACCGACTGGCGTCTGTTGCTGACGCGGCCTGTCGAGGAAGCCATGGCCCTGGCCGCGACGTTGTCCGAGGCCGGCATTTTCAGCAGCAGTCTGCCATTGTTGGCGATCCAGGCCTTGCCGGTGACGGCTGAGCAACAAGCGGTCTTTTGTGATCTGGGCCGTTATAGCGCGGTCATCGTGGTCAGCAAGCCTGCCGCGCGCCTGGCCTTGCAACAGCTGGATCGGCATTGGCCGCAACTGCCCTGGTTCAGCGTCGGCGCGGCCACCGCGCAAGTACTGGCCGATCACGACCTCACTGTTCATTACCCGCAAACCGGCGATGACAGCGAGGCCTTGCTTGCACTGCCCGCCTTGCGCGAGGCTATCGCACACCCCGATGCGCAGGTGTTGATCCTGCGTGGCGAAGGCGGGCGGGAGCTGCTGGCTGAGCGTTTACGCGAGCAAGGTGCTAGTGTCGATTATCTGGAGTTGTATCGTCGCTCCCTTCCGGCGTACGACGCCGGGGAGCTGATGCAACGCATACAGTTGGAACGCTTGAACGGCGTGGTGGTCAGCAGTGGGCAGGGTTTTTTGCACCTGCAAGCGTTGGCTGGCCCCGATTGGCCGCAGGTGGCACGGCTGCCATTGTTCGTGCCCAGCCCTCGCGTCTATGAAATGGCGCGGGCCGCTGGCGCAGAAAAAGTTGTGGATTGTCGCGGTGCGAGTGCCGCGGCTTTGTTAGTGGCGTTGCGCAGCGCTGCCTTGTGAGGCAAGCCGCGCCCACTCTCTGATACGCAAAGGACGGATACGTGAGCGAAACAGCCTTGCCTAAAGATGAAACCCAGCCCGCACTCGATGCGCCGGTTGAGTCACCGGTCGCCGCGCCACGCCGTGGCAATGGCCTGGCAATCGTGGCCTTGTTGCTCGGCGCCGCAGGTGTCGCCGCTGGCGGATGGGGCATTTGGCAGGTCCGCGCCCTGCAAGCCGGCAGTCAACAACAGTCGAGCCAGGTGCAAGCACTCGACGAGCAATCCCAATCCCTCAAGCAGAGCCAGCAACAGCTGACTACCCGACTGGCGCAATTGCCCGGTGCAGATGAGCTGGAAGAACGCCGCCGTCTGGTAGCCCAGTTGCAGGGCGATCAGCAGCGTTTGAGCCAGCGCCTGGAAACCGTGCTGGGTGCCAGTCGCCAGGACTGGCGCCTGGCTGAAGCCGAGCATTTGATCCGTCTGGCCAGCTTGCGTTTGTCTGCCCTGCAGGACATCAACAGCGCGCAGTCACTGGTCCAGGGGGCTGACGAAATTCTGCGCGAGCAAAGTGATCCGGGCTCCTACGCCGCACGCGAGCAACTGGCCAAGAGCCTTGCCGCGTTGCGCAGTACCGAGCAGCCGGACCGCACCGGGCTTTATCTGCAACTCGCCGCGCTGCGCGATCAGGTTGTACAACTGGCGGCTATTGCCCCGGAATATCAGCTCGGCGAGCCGGGCTCTCAAGGTCGTCCGACCAGCGATACGCAAGGTCGCTTGAGCCAATGGTGGGAGGATATTTCCCGCTACTTCCGCATCGACTTCAACCCGGACGACAACATTCGACCGTTGCTCGCCGGTCAAGGCCTGAATCAGGTACGCCTGGCGTTGAGCCTGGCTCTTGAGCAGGCGCAATGGGCTGCGCTCAATGGTGAAACGGCGGTGTACAGCCGTTCCCTGGGCGAGGCGCGCAGTGTCCTGCAAGATAACTTCAACCAGGACAACCCGCAGAGCAAGGCGATGCTTGCGCGTATCGCCGAGCTTGAGCCCAAGGCCGTTTCCGTGGTCACGCCTGACCTGGCGGCCAGCCTGGCCGCCGTGCAGGCCTACCTCGAACGTCGTCATCTGTCTGCCGATGAAGCCAAGGCGTCGGCGGGCACGCCAGCGACCCAGGAGTAGAGCCGATGAAGCGTTTCTATGTGATCCTGGTCCTGGCGATTGCAATCGCCCTGGCGCTGGGCGTGGGCATTTCCAAGCACACCGGCTACGTGCTGATTACCTATCCCCATCTGCTGCATTACGAGTCGAGCCTGTGGGCGACGCTGGTGGCCGTGTTTGCCGTCGGCCTGGCGATCTATCTGATCCGTGTGTTGCTGAGCCTGCTCAGCACCTCCGGTGGAGTGGTCAACCCATGGTCGCGACGTAACCGCAGTCGCCGGGTACAAATTGCGATTGAGCAGGGCCAGCTGGACCTCGCCGAAGGTCGCTGGGCCAGTGCCGAACGCCACCTGCACCGCGCCGCCGAAGCGGAGCGCCAGCCACTGCTGTACTACCTTGGCGCGGCACGCGCGGCCAATGAGCAGGGCCGTTATGAAGAATCCGACGGTTTGCTGGAGCGCGCGCTGGAGCGCCAGCCCCAGGCTGAGCTGGCGGTTGCCTTGAGCCATGCGCAATTGCAGATGGACCGTGGCGATACAGAAGGCGCCTTGGTGACCTTGCAGGCGATGCACGAGCGTCATCCGCACAATCCGCAGGTGCTGCGACAGTTGCAGCGTCTGCATCAGCAGCGGGGCGATTGGTCATCAGTGATTCGCTTGTTGCCGGAACTGCGAAAAGACAAAGTCCTTCCCGCCAGCGAGCTGGCCGAGCTGGAGCGTCGCGCCTGGGGTGAAAACCTCGGGCTGGCGGCCCAGCGTGAAGAGCAGGGTGAAGCAGGCTTGCAGTCTCTTGATCGGGCGTGGGAGCAACTCACATCCGCCCAGCGCCAGGAGCCGCAGCTGGTTCTGGCATACGCCGAGCAACTGCGCCGGCTGGGGGCCGACGCCAAGGCTGAGGACGTGCTGCGCAGCGCCATCAAGCGCGGCTATGACAGCCACTTGATCCGGCTTTATGGTTTGTTGCGGGGCGCTGATTCGGCCCGGCAATTGAAGTTTGCCGAAGGCTGGCTCAAGGATCACCCGCGTGACGCCAGCTTGCTGCTGACCCTGAGTCGCTTGTGCCTGCAAAACAGCTTGTGGGGCAAGGCGCGGGATTACCTTGAAAGCAGCCTGCAGGTTCAACGCAACCCTGAGGCCTGCGCTGAGCTGGCACGGCTGTTGGCCCAATTGGGTGACACCGAGCGCAGCAATCAGCTGTTCCAGGAGGGGCTGGGGCTGCTGGACAGTCGCTTGCTGGCATCACCGTTGCCCATGCCCGCGCGGGTTTGAAGTAGGAAAGTTGGCGAAGGTTGGCTCGGACGTTTCTGAGAGCCAACCCTTCGTTAGCCAGTAAATACTGGGTCTAAAGCGCTACGTAGTAAATTCCTACTGATAGCTGCTTAAAGTCATCCAGGGTCTGACGAGATATCCCTATGCTCTCGCGGAATTGTCTGCTCTAACGAGTATTGAAAGGGGTCAGGCCTTTCCTCTACCGTGACGGCCTATCTCTTGCGGTACGGATAACAATGTCTTTGGCCCCTTCACGCTCCTTGTTTTTCCTGGCGTTCATGGCTGGTGTGCTGACGTTGGGCGCGTCGTTTTATCTTGAGTACGGCGCGTTGCTACGCCCGTGTTTCCTTTGCCAGCTGCAACGTATCTTTCTGGCAGCCTTCACGCTGATCAATCTGGTCGCGGCAATTCATAATCCAAAGCGCTCTGCGGTTTACCTCTACGGGTTTGCCAGCATGGGCTGCGCATTGCTCGGCGCCATCACTGCCGTACGCCAGGTGCTGCTACAAAATGCCGCACCGGGGCAGACCACCGATTGCTGGCCAAGCCTGCACTACATGATTGAAAACCTGTCGCTGTGGCAAGCACTGCAGTTGACCGTCAAAGGCACTGTCGATTGCGTTGAGATCAACTGGACACTGTTCGATCTCAGCGTGCCCGAATGGAGCTTGCTGTTCTTCCTGGCCATGCTGATGCTGGGCATCCTGCAGTTTTCGCGGTTGTTTTTAAGTCGCCGATGGGGTCTCGCAAGGCCTTGAAAGTGTGTCGCGGGTCGTAGGACGGGATTAAACACTTGTATGAACTTTCTCTCCTGCGTACCTTGAAGCCATAGTCATGCGGGCATAATCTGGCCCGCACGCATTATCGAAACCGTTTGCCAAATGCGGCCTTGTCCGGCTGCTGCTTTTATCCTTGAGTGTTGCGCGGGCACAGGCGGCAGCGCCCCCTATAGGGAAGAGAGATCATCATGCTGGAAAGTTGTCAGAATGCTCAGGAACGCTGGGGTGGGGTGCACAAGCTGATCGACAGCTGGTTGAAGGCACGTCACGAACTGGTTCGGGCCTTTGATGCTCTTGGCGCCAAGCCCGAAGCATTGGGTGAGAATCGCGAGCCGCTGCAAGACTTTTGCGCTGTGTTGGTGGACTACGTGTCTGCCGGACATTTCGGCGTCTACGAACAACTGACCAAAGAGGCGGAAGCCTTTGATGATCAGCGTGGTCTGGACTTGGCCGAGACCATCTACCCGCGCATCGATGTCATCACGGAAAAACTGCTGGTGTTCACCGAATTGTGCGATGCCGGCAAATGTGTTGCCGAAAAATTCAAAGAGCTTGGCGGGTTACTGCACGAACGTTTCGAGCTGGAAGATTGCCTGATCGAAGTGTTGCACAACGCTCACAAAGAAGAGGCCGCCACCCAGGCCTGAGCCTTGGCGGCGAGACAAAAAACGGTGCGCATGGCGCACCGTTTTTTATTGGGTCAATGGCGAGTGCCGAGCAGTTCGATCTCGAACACCAGCGGCGTATAAGCAGGGATCAACTCGCCAGCACCGTCGGCGCCATAGGCTTGGGCGGAAGGGATCACCAGACGCCATTTCGCGCCTACCGGCATCTGTTGCAGCGCGCTGCTCCAACCGCTGATCACACTGTCCAGGCGAAACCATTGCGGTTGTGTGCTCTGATCGAAGACAGTCCCATCGGGCAACCGCCCTACGTATTTCACTTGCACCTCATCACTGGCCAACGGCTTGCTGCCGGTACCCGGCGTCAGCTCCGTCAGCAGGATGCCATTCGATAACTCACGCACGCCGGCTGTTGCTTTTTCCTTGGATAAAAATTGCTGTTCGGCAGCGAGTGCTTTTTCGCTTTGCGGTGCCTCAGCCTCGGCCGCGCTCTGTGCTTCGTGCTCGGCGAGGATCTGCTCGATCCGTGCATTGTCCAGCGCCAGTGGTTTGCCTTGATAGGCTTGTTTAAGGCCATCGATCAACGCCTGGATCTGCAGGTCGGGCACTTCCTGGCGCAGTCGTTCGCCGAGGCTGGCGCCCAGGCTGTAAGCAAGGTCGTGCGGGTCTTGGGCTGTAGTTTTTGACGGCGATTGTTCTGCCGCATGGGTCATGGAAACCACCAAGCCAAGCATTAAAAAAAGGTAACGCGACATGGTTATTCTCCCGCCGAAAGTGCGACGGATTATGCCAGTGTGAGTGCGTAAAAAGTGCCGTGGTTTTTCGTTATATCGATAAGAATTTTCCTACGGTGCAACGCAAGGCAAACGATACTGTCAACATGCCCTAGCGGCGGTAAGAGCAGAGGGCTAGTATGAGCCGCACCCACGTCAGCCAGGAGGTAAACCATGTCGGCCAAACAGAAGCCTGTAAATACCCCGTTGCATTTACTCCAACAACTTTCGGGCAGCTTGCTCGAACATCTGGAAAGCGCCTGTTCCCAAGCCTTGGCTGATGCAGAAAAACTGCTCGCCAAATTGGAAAAACAACGCGGTAAAGCGCAAGAAAAGCTGCACAAATCCCGTACCAAACTGCAAGACGCCGCCACCGCCGGCAAGGCCAAGGCACAAGCCAAAGCCAAAGACGCTGTCAAGGAACTTGAGGATCTGCTGGACGCCCTCAAGGATCGCCAAGCTGAAACCCGCACCTACATTTCCCAACTCAAACGCGATGCTCAGGAAAGCCTGAAGCTGGCCCAGGGCGTTGGTCGTGTGAAAGAAGCCGTGGCTAAAGCACTGGGTGCTCGCACGCCAGCAAAAGCCGTTGCGTCGAAGGCTTCGACTAAAGCAGCGTCCAAATCCGCGGGCAAAACTGCTGCTGCAAAACCAGCTGCTAAAACTGCTGCTGTAAAATCAGCCGCCAAGCCAGCCGCTAAAACTGCAGCTGCAAAACCAGCCGCCAAACCAGCTGCCAAAACTGCTGCTGCAAAACCGGCCGCCAAGCCAGCCGCTAAAACTGCTGCTGCAAAACCGGCCGCCAAGCCAGCCGCTAAAACTGCTGCTGCAAAACCAGCCGCCAAGCCAGCCGCTAAAACTGCAGCTGCAAAACCGGCCGCCAAGCCAGCCGCTAAAACTGCTGCTGCAAAACCAGCCGCCAAGCCAGCCGCTAAAACTGCCGCTGCAAAACCAGCCGCCAAGCCAGCCGCTAAAACTGCCGCTGCAAAACCAGCCGCCAAGCCAGCTGCCAAAACTGCTGCTGCAAAACCAGCCGCCAAGCCAGCCGCTAAAACTACTGCTGCAAAACCAGCCGCCAAGCCAGCTGCCAAAACTGCTGCTGCAAAACCAGCTGCCAAGCCGGCCGCTAAAACTGCTGCTGTAAAACCAGCCGTCAAGCCAGCCGCTAAACCCGCTGCTGCAAAACCAGCGGCCAAGCCAGCTGCCAAACCGGCTGCTGCAAAACCAGCTGCCAAGCCAGCCGCAAAACCCGCTGCTGCAAAGCCAGCCGCCAAGCCTGCACCGGCCAAGCCAGCAACCCCTGCAGCTCCGACTGCTACCCCGGCACCGTCCACCACTCCAACTGCGTCGGCCAGCAGCACGCCTGCACCGGTAGCGCCAAGCACCACCCCAACCAGCGCTTCCTAAGTGCCGGTGGCCTCGACGCGCAGCGACTGCAGCGCGTCGTGGTCAAGGTTGGCGGCTTCGGTCGCCAAGCCTTCAAGCCATCTCGATTGACCCCCTTTCTCGCCCGTCGGCCATGTTTGCGCCAGTGCTTGCAGGCGCGTCAGCAACTGCCGTTCAGCTTCCAACTCCAGGGCCTTGACCCTTTCGCGTAGCGTCGCCAATTGCGCATCCTGCTGCGCCATGGCTCGCCATTGCACGCGTATCTGCCGCAATGGTTCGACCACGTCTTGCTGCCACGGCTGCGCAATCTGGCGCAACGCCTGCATGCGTTCGGCGGTCGGTGCAACACCGCGCTGCTCCAGCCAGGCGCCGCAGAGCAACAGGCACACATCCGCGCCTTGTGCCTGCAAGCGCAGGCAAGCGGCTTCGACGCCCGAGTGGGCATACGTCGAGAGGGCAAAGCTCCACAGGTCAGCGCACATATTCACACCCAAGCCAGCGGCCAACGAAGCTGGTAGACTCCGCCGCCATTATGATCCGACTTCAAAGCCTAACATTACAGCGTGGCCCGCAACGTCTTCTTGAAGACGCCGAGCTGACCCTGCACGCCGGTCACAAAGCCGGCCTGATCGGTGCCAACGGCGCCGGCAAATCCACGTTGTTCGCCCTGTTGCTCGGTGAGCTGACCCCGGATTCCGGGAACTGCCTGCTGCCGGCCGACTGGCGCATCGCCCATATGCGCCAGGAGATCGACACCCTGGACCGCATCGCGATCGACTACGTGCTCGATGGCGACCTGCGCCTGCGCCAGGTACAACACGACCTGGCCGAGGCCGAGAAAGCCCAGGACGGCGCCGCCCAGGCCCGCCTGCACTCGGAACTCGACAGTGCCGACGGCTACACGGCCGACGCTCGCGCCCGCAAGATGCTGGCCGGCCTTGGTTTTACCAATGAACAGATGGACCGTCCGGTCGCCGACTTCTCCGGCGGTTGGCGCATGCGGCTGAACCTGGCCCAGGCGCTGATGTGCCCATCCGACCTGCTGCTGCTCGACGAACCGACCAACCACTTGGACCTCGATGCGATCCTGTGGCTGGAGGATTTCCTCAAGAGCTACCCGGGCACCTTGCTGCTGATTTCCCACGACCGGGATTTCCTCGACGCTGTGGTCGACAATATCGCCCACGTCGAACAGAAGAAAATCACGCTCTACCGTGGCGGCTACACCGCGTTCGAACGCGCCCGCGCCGAACGCCTGGCTCAGCAGCAGCAAGCCTTCGAGAAGCAGCAAGCGCAACGTGCGCACATGGAAAGCTACATCGCCCGGTTCAAGGCCCAGGCCACCAAGGCCCGTCAGGCCCAGAGCCGGATCAAGGCGTTGGAGCGCATGGAAGAGCTGTCGGCGGCCCACGTCGATTCGCCGTTCGACTTCGTGTTCCGCGAGTCGGTAAAGATCTCCAGCCCGTTGCTGGACCTTTCGGATGCACGCCTGGGTTATGGCGACAAAACCATCCTGGAGAAGGTCAAGCTGCAGCTCACGCCGGGTGCGCGTATCGGTTTGCTCGGCCCCAACGGCGCAGGCAAGTCGACGCTGATCAAGAACCTGTCGGGTGAGCTGCAACCCCTGGCCGGCCGCCTGACGCGCGGCGAGAACCTGGTGGTGGGCTACTTCGCGCAGCATCAGCTGGATTCCCTCGATTCCAAGGCCAGCCCGTTGCTGCACCTGCAGCGCCTGGCGCCGACCGAGCGTGAGCAAACGTTGCGTGACTTCCTCGGTGGCTTCGACTTTCGTGGCGCACGCATCGATGAGCCGGTGTTGAACTTCTCCGGCGGCGAAAAAGCCCGCCTGGCCTTGGCCCTGATCGCCTGGGACCGGCCAAACCTGCTGCTGCTCGACGAACCGACCAACCACCTGGACCTGGAAATGCGCCTGGCGCTGACCATGGCCTTGCAGGAATTCAGTGGTGCGGTACTGGTGGTGTCTCACGATCGCCACTTGCTCAAGAGCACCACCGACAACTTCCTGCTGGTGGCTGACGGCAAAGTTGAAGAGTTCGACGGCGACCTGGACGACTACGCACGGTGGCTGACTGACTATCGTCTGCGCAACGCGCCAGCCAGCAACACGCCGGTCAACCCGGACAAAACTGACAAGAAGGCCCAGCGCCAGGCCGCCGCCGCACTGCGCCAGCAGTTGGCGCCGCACAAGCGCGAAGCCGACAAGCTGGAAGCCGAGCTGGGCAAGGTGCACGAGCGCCTGGCCAGGATCGAAACCAGCCTGGGCGACAGCGCCGTGTACGAGGCGGCGCGCAAGGACGAGTTGCGCGACCTGTTGGCCGAACAAGCCAAGCTCAAGGTGCGTGAAGGTCAGTTGGAGGAAACCTGGATGGAAGCCCTCGAACTGCTGGAAACCCTGCAAGCGGAGCTGGAGGCGCTGTCCTGATGGAAGCGCTGCAATTGCCATTGCCGACGCAGTGGGTCGAACCGGTCTGGATCGCTGTGCAAATCCTGCTGATCCTGCTGGCGGGTTATCTCGCCCAGCGCTTCGTCGCCAAGGGCCTGAATCGTCTGGGGGAGCGCTACCCGTTCCCGCCACAACTGCTGATGCCCCTGCGTGGCGGCCTGCGCTGGCTGATCATGGGCAGCGCGTTGATCTTTGTGCTGGGCCGTCTTGGTGTGTCAGCCACGGTGCTGTGGACGGCGCTGTCGGGGTTTGTCGCAGTGGCCGCCGTGGCGTTTTTCGCGATGTGGTCGGTGCTGTCCAACCTGCTGTGCGCGATCTTGATTTTCACCGTCGGGCCGTTCCGCCTGGGTGACATCGTCGAGTTGGTGGATACCGTCGACAAACCGGGCGTCAAAGGCCGGGTCGTGGCGATCAACCTGCTCTACACCACATTGATTGAAGTGCAGGACGCCGGTACCGACAGTGCGATGGTGCAAGTGCCTAACAGCCTGTTCTTCCAGCGCTCGGTGCGGCGTTGGCCCGGCACCCATGTGTTTCCGGGCGACCGCTAGTATTTACATCCTGTAAAAATATCTAGCCAGCCTTTGCTCGGCGGAGTTAGCTTTAGGCTCAACCGCTAACTCTCCCTCTGAGGTGTGTAATGGCACTCGACACATGGCTGGCCTTTTTTGTGGCCAGTTGGATCATCTCCCTGTCCCCCGGCGCTGGCGCCATCGCGTCGATGTCCAGCGGCCTGCAATACGGTTTCCTGCGCGGCTATTGGAATGCCATTGGCCTGCAACTGGGCCTGGCGATGCAGATTGCCGTGGTCGCGGGTGGCCTGGGTGCCATTCTGGCGGCGTCCTCGAACGCGTTTTATGCGATCAAATGGTTTGGCGTGGCGTACCTGGTGTACCTCGCGGTCAAGCAATGGCGCGCGCTGCCCATGGACATGAGCGAAGATTCAGCCATACGCCCGATCGGCAAGCCGCTGGCGATGATGTTCCGTGGTTTTCTGGTCAATGCCAGCAACCCCAAGGCGCTGGTGTTCATGCTGGCGGTGCTGCCGCAGTTCGTGAACCCGCAGGCGCCACTGCTGATTCAGTACCTGATCCTGGGCGCGACCATGATCTGCGTCGATATGATCGTGATGGCGGGCTATACGGGGCTGGCGTCGAAGGTCTTGCGCCTGCTGCGCACGCCGAAGCAGCAAAAGCGCATGAACCGCACCTTTGCCGGGTTATTTGTGGGGGCTGCGGGTTTCCTGGCCAGTCTGCATCGCGCAACGGCTTGATTGACGAAACCGGATCAAAAATGTGGGAGCTGGCTTGCCTGCGATAGCATCACCGAGGTGTAACTGACGCACCGCAGTGTCTGTATCGCAGGCAAGCCAGCTCCCACATTTGTTATGTGTTGGCTCTGAGATGAGTGCTCAGCGCAGAATCTTCGGCGCTTCGTCCCTTGGCAGGTTATTGCGCAGCGCAGGCTTGCCGGGTTCTTGATACCCGCCGCCCAGCTGCTCTGCCAATTGTCGGGCCACATCCTCACCCAAGGCTTTGGACACGTCCCTTACCACTCGCGGCCGGTTCAGACTCACGCGTAGATCGCGGCTGTTCACCAGCTTGGTGTCCTGGCCTTCACCCATCGCGGTAAATGCCGAGGTGATCTCGAAGGTGCGCGTGTTGATCAGGCTGAAATCCGCCACCAGCGTCAGGCCCAGCACGGCCGAGTAGCTGTTGGTGTGGTCCAGGGCGTTGATGTCCTGGGTGAAGTCGATGTCTGACAAGGTGCCGAACAGCACGTAGTCGGCGCCCTTGAAGTTGCCGGCCTTGATGCGCTTGATCACGTCATACACATCGCCCTTGGCGTCGGCGGTGTAAGGCGTGCCCTGTACCAGCTGGAAGTGGTGCGACTTGAGAATCTCGCCCTTGATATCACCACTGAATTTACGCAGCTCAGCCTGTTCGATGTAGCTGGTGCGGCTCTCATACTCGCTGTAGCTCGACGCACCGCTGGCCTGATAGGCGCTGGCCTGGAAGTTGTTGCTGGCCGAGACCGCGTGGATGTACTCCTCAACCCGCGCCTCGTAGGCAAGGTCAGTCACCGCGATCTTCGGGGCGGCCGAGGCGCCAAAGGCGCACAGCAGGCCGATCATGCCGATCCATGCACGCATTGCTCAGCGCTCCGTGGTTTTGCGGATTTCTTTCTCGTCCATCCATTCGGCCAGGCCGCTCTCGACGTCGATCAGTTGCAGGCTGAATTTGTAGAAGACGTCTTTGTAGTCCGAGCTGCGCTTGACGATGGAGCTGATGGAGCCTTCCAGGCGGTACTTGGCGGCGACCATATTGCCGGTCTTGCTGACCGTGGCTTTTTTGTACAGGCCGCTCTGGTTTTGCAGCTTGAGCTGATCAACCTGGCTCTGCATATCGGTGTTGTCGCTGGCGAAGCGCGCAGTGCCGGTCTTCATCAGCTGGGTCTTGATCGACGTGGTGATCTCACGAGTGTCGATGTACTCGCTGGTCTTGTTCTTCACGTCATACACCTGCACGACCGGGCGGCCCTGCAAGATGCCGGACTGGGCCAGGGAGCGGGTCATGCTTTCGGCGATCATCTGCAGGTCGGTCGAGCCGAACTCGTTGGTGACCAATTCCACGGCCTTAGAGTCGCCGTAGCTGATGTTCTTGCCGCCAAGGACCGGCGAGGTGTTGGAGCAACCGCTGGCCAACAGGGCAACCACGGCGAGAATCGAGACGCGTGCAAACATGGGGAAATCTCTCTGAAAACTGATAGGTGAAGGCTTCAAGGCGTTTTCACTTCAAGACGAAAGTCCGCCGCCTGAGGCAGGTTGGCGATGGCCGGCAGGAAAGTGGCCTGGTTGGCGTACAGGTTCAGCACTTTCCAGGTTTCTTCATCGCCCACCGGGAAGCCGTCGGCGCCCAGCCAGGCAAAGCGGTAATACATCATCTGGTTGCTGCTGGTGATGTTGCTCAGCTGCACCTTGGCGGTGAGAAAGCCATTTTCGCGGGCCACACGAATGGCACCGACGGCGATGCCCTTGAACGTGCCCATCACCACGATTTTGCTGGCGGCGCTGCCAGGCTCCGGCGGCGGCGGGGTGGCGCAGCCGGCGAGCAGGACCAGCGCCAGGGCGCCGAGAATGAAATGACGCATAGCGTGCTCCTTAAGGTTGTTTGAGGGCGATGGCCTGGTTGGCAGCACTCGGTACCACGTGGGCCGCGAGGCCACCCGCGAATACCTGGTTGCCGACCACGCGCAGGGTGATCACTTGATAGCGCTGGTCGGCCTTGACCGTCACCAGCGTGCCGCCCAGGGCGTTGGGCAGGCTGACCTGGTGGTCGCCGTGCTTGAGGCGCAGTCGCGTCACTTGGGTCAGGTCCGGCAGCGTGCGCCAGGTGCGAGTGTCGGCGCCTTCGGTCACGGCCGAGGCGATGCCCAGCACCAGGCCCGCCATGGGGTTGGTCTTGTTCAGGTTGTTCTGCGTCACGCCACGGCTGACCGCACGCACGGTGGTACGCAGGATGATCCCCGGCATGTCGTCACGCAGGGCGCGGCGCGACATGGCCGTGGTGCTGTTGAGTGCGGTGAGGTTCTGTTGCCTGCCGTCCACGCCGATCTGGGCAAAGGTCGCCGTGGAGTTATCGGCCTTGATCACCGGGAACGACAGCGGGGTGATCACCAGGTTGCCATTGATCGGGATTGGCAATGGCAGGCGGATCGAATCACGTGCCGGTGCCAGGCCGCTCTGGACCACGATCAGCACGTCGGTCTCATCGGCGCCGACCTTGGACTTGTCCAGCTCGAGCAACGCCTGCTCCAGCAGCGGCGTGTTGGGGCGCAGCTCGGCGGCTTTGCGGTAGCCGGGCGCAGCCAGGTCTTTTTCGCCGAGGGCTTCGTAGACGAAGCCTGCCAGGTAATGGCTGAACGCACTCTGGTAGCTGTTTTTCAGGCCGACCACATCCGGCGCGTCCAGCGCTTCCACCGGGTAACCGCGCAGGTCTTTGATCTGAGTGGTGACGCCTTGGCGCTCGGCTTCGTTTTCGCGCTTGAGGTATTCCTTGTCGCGCAGGTCGGCGATCACCGCTTCACGTTCGTGGGTCTTCTTGATCTCGGTGCGGGCACCGTCGAAGTCATTCACGGCCAGCAGGTTCAAGGCCATCTGGGTGGTGAGCATGACTTTTTCGTAGTCATAACCTTCGTAGCGACGCACTTTGTCGTTGACCAGGAAGCTGCCGAACTGGGCGAGGTACTTTTCGCTGTCGAACTTGACCGACTCTTCCCATTTGTAGACTTGCAGGTCGGCGCTGCGCCAGGCGGTCTGGCTGCCGGTGAGGTCGCCCTTGGCGCGCAACAGCTCGCCCTTTTCGAAGAAATAGAGCAGGTCTTTGTCGTCGCCGGTATTGTTTTTTTCCAGCAGGGTCAGGGCACCGTCGACGTTGCCGGTGGCCAACTGTTGGTTGGTGGCTTGCAGCTCCGTGTCGTAGCTGCGAAACATCGAACAACCGGACAGCAAGGTCACCGCCGCGAGCGCGAGCGGGGTTAAGGCGCGAAATGCCATACAAACTTCTTCCCTGAAAATAATCAGCCGATGTGCCTATTCCTCATAAAAACGAGGAAATAAATTCCCTTTCGCAATAACAGGGCGCGGCATTATAGGCGCCATTACTGGCAAAACAATGGCTTTTTGCTTCGTTTATTTGTGCGATTGCCATCATGTCGACCGCGATATTTCCATCGCCTTGTCACTGACGTCTTGAGTCAAACCCCTTAACGTTAAACAATGTGTTACTTCGCATTTCCCTTTGAGATTCATTCATGACTGCCCTTTACCGTTTTCTCGCCTGGCTGATGCTGCCGGCGCTGATGTCGTGCAGCTTTAATCTGTTGGCGGCCACTGCCGAGGGCGCGCCTCAAGCCTTGCATCTGCTCGATTACATCGGGGCCGACTACCCGCCGACGGTGGACGCGGGCACGGTCGTGGATGAATCCGAATACCGCGAGCAGGTGGAGTTTCTTGGGGTATTGCAGGGCCTGGTAGCGGATTTACCCGAGAAGCCCGAACGCGCCGATTTGATAAAGGGCGTCAATGAATTGCTGGCGGCGGTGACCGCGCGTGAAGAGGGCACGACCGTCGCCCACCAGGCCCGTCAGTTGGGTGCCAAGTTGGCAGTGGCGTACGAAGTCAGCCAGGCTCCGGCGATCACACCAGACCCCACGCGCGGCGCACCGCTCTATGCCCAGCACTGCTCGGTGTGCCACGGCATTGCGGGCGCCGGTGATGGCCCGGCCAGCACCGGCATGACGCCGCCGCCCGCGAACCTGCGTGACGCCGCGCGCCTGGACCGCCTGAGCCTTTACGCGATCTACAACACACTCGGCCTGGGCGTCGAGGGCACTGACATGCCGTCTTTCGCCGACCAGCTCGATGACCGTCAACGCTGGGACCTGGCGACCTACATCGCCGGTTTCACCGCTGACCCGGCTGCGGCAAACAGCGAACAACCCTTCAACCTTGCCGACCTGGCCCGCCAGACCCCCAATGAAGTGCTGGCCGCAAACGGCCCGGCCGCCGCCGCGACGTTCCGCGCCCAGCGTGCGCAGCCGCCGCAGGTCAAGCGTGGCCCGGCACAGTTGCTCGATTACACCGCGACCACGCTGGACAAGAGCCTCGCCGCGTTCCGCAACGGTGATCACGAACAGGCCTACGACTTGTCGGTAGCCGCCTACCTGGAAGGGTTTGAGCTGGTAGAAAGCTCGTTGGACAACGTCGATGCCAACGTGCGCAAGGACACCGAGAAAGCCCTGATGGCCTACCGGCAGTCATTGCAGGACGGCCTGCCGATCGAGCAGGTGCAACAGCGTCTGGACGTGGCCAAGGGCAAACTCACTGAATCTGCCGGCCTGCTGGGCAGCGATGGCTTGAGCTGGTCGTTGAGCTACATCTCCGGCCTCCTGATTCTGTTGCGTGAAGGTCTGGAAGCGATCCTGGTGCTGGCGGCAATTCTGGCTTTCCTGCGTAACACCGGCCAGCAATCGGCGGTGCGCAGCGTCAACGTCGGTTGGGGCCTGGCGCTGTTGGCCGGGCTGGCGACGTGGGCATTGGCGGCGTATGTGATTGACGTCAGCGGCGCCCAGCGCGAATTGCTTGAGGGCTGCACGGCACTGTTCGCCAGCGTGATGGTGCTGTGGTTGGGCGTGTGGATGCACGACCGACGCCACGCGGCGGCCTGGCAGGATTACATCAAGAGCAGCCTGGTGGGCGGCGGCGGGCGCTTCGGCTTTGCCATGCTGGCGTTCTTCTCGGTGTACCGCGAGCTGTTCGAAGTGATCCTGTTCTACGAAACCCTGTGGCTGCAAGCCGGCCCTGCCGGGCACAACGCGGTGCTGGCCGGTGGCGCCACGGCGCTGGTGCTGCTGGTGGGCCTGGCGTGGGTGATCCTGCGCGGCTCGGCGAAGTTGCCCTTGGCGTTGTTCTTCGGCATCAACGCAGCGCTGCTGTGCGCGCTGTCGGTGGTGTTCGCCGGCCATGGCGTGAAGGCCTTGCAGGAGGCCGGCATCTTCGGCACACGGCCGGTGGCGTTCTTTGACTTCGACTGGCTGGGCATCCACGCCGACGCGTATTCGTTGAGTGCGCAGGCCGTGGCGATCCTGGCGATTGTGGTGCTGTACGGCCGCAGCCGCCTGGCAGAAAAACGCCGCGTGGCAGCCTGACCATGCGCGTGTGGATCGATGCGGATGCTTGCCCACGGGCGGCCAAGGACCAGGTGGTGAAATTCGCCCTCAAGCGCCAGTTCGAGGTGGTATTGGTGGCGGGGCAAAGCCAGATCAAACCGAGCTTTGCGTGTGTGAAGTTGATCGTGGTACCCAGCGGCCCGGATGCGGCGGATGACTACCTGGTGGAACACGCCGTGCCCGGTGAGCTGGTGATTTGCAGCGACGTGCCCTTGGCCGACCGGCTGGTGAAGAAGGGCGTCACGGCCCTTGACCCACGCGGTAAGGAGTTCAGCCCGGCAAACATGAGCGAACGGCTGGCAGTGCGTAACCTGTTTACTGATCTGCGCGAGCAGGGCCAGATGGGCGGAGGGCCGCCGCCCCATGGCGAAAAGGATAAGCAGGCGTTTGCCAATGCGCTGGACAGGATATTGACCAAGCTAATGCGCGAGGCCTGACGTTGGCGAGCGGTGTTCCTGTAGCGAGCGGGCTTGCCCCGCGTTGGGGGGCGAAGCCGCCCCAACACTTCGCGCCGCAGATTAACTGACTGACCGCGTCGCCTGAATTGGGGCTGCTGCGCAGCCCAACGCGGGGCAAGCCCGCTCGCCACAATTAGCCCTGCTCGCCACTAAGAGCTTGCTAGCCACAACGGGTGGACTGACCACCCTTAAGTGTTCGGGAGGCGATCAATCATCCTCGTGAGTCAATTCCAATACCCGATCCACGAGTTTGTTGATACCTGAGGCCACCTCGCTGATGTTCTTGCCAAGCATGTAGGCCGGGGTGCTCACCAGTTTGCGCGGGGTGTCCTCGACGATGTCTTCCACTGTGCAGTCGCGGTGGGTGGCGCCCATCTTGTCGAGGGCAGCGGCGGTGTCGGCATCGTTGCCGATGGTGCAGGTCACGCCGGGGCCGTAGATTTTCGCGGCCAGTGCCGGCGAAATGCAGATCAGCCCCACCGGCTTGCTCGCTTCGGCGAAGGCTTCCGCCAGCGCCAGCACCTGCGGATTGACGCTGCAACCTGCGCCTTCCACGGCAAAGTTCGACAGGTTCTTCGCCGCGCCAAACCCGCCGGGCACGATCAGCGCATCAAAGTCTTCGGCGCGGGCCTCTCGAATATCTTTCACGTCACCCCGGGCAATCCGCGCCGACTCCACCAGCACGTTACGCGACTCGGGCATCTCTTCGCCCGTGAGGTGGTTGATCACGTGATGTTGCGCGATATCCGGCGCAAAACATTGGACCTGGGCGCCCCGCTGGTCCAGGCGCAACAAGGTGATCACGCTTTCGTGGATCTCTGCGCCGTCGTACACGCCACAGCCGGAAAGGATCACTGCAATCTTTCTGCTCATGAGTATTTCTCCCTATTTCATGGCGTTAAATGTCTACTAATTTGTCACCTGTTGCCAATGGGATCTCGCGCCGCTACACCTAATCTTGATGTAACAAAAACAGACCGGACTAGCCCATGGACTTCGTGCCTTACGCGGTACCGTTTTTCATCGCCTTGATCGTGGTTGAGCTGCTGGCCGACCGCTGGCGCGGCGAGCGCAACTATCGGGTGGCCGACGCCATCAACAGCCTCAGCACGGGCGTGCTGTCCACCACCACGGGCTTGCTGACAAAAGGCGTCGGGCTGCTGACCTACGCCTTCGCCCTCAAGCACCTGGCCTTGATCGAACTCTCGGCCCAGAGCGTGTGGACCTGGGTATTCGCCTTTGTGTTCTATGACTTCTGCTACTACTGGCTGCATCGCTGCGGGCATGAGCGCAACATCCTGTGGGCCGCGCACTCGGTGCATCACCAGAGCGAGGACTACAACCTCACCACCGCCCTGCGCCAGACCAGTACCGGCTTCTTGCTGAGCTGGATTTTCTACCTGCCCCTGGCCGTGGTGGGCGTGCCGCTGGTGGTGTTTATCAGCGTGGCCTCGCTCAATCTTCTGTATCAGTTCTGGGTGCACACCCGCCACGTGCCCAAGCTTGGCTGGTTCGAATGGTTCTTCGTCACACCGTCCAATCATCGGGCTCACCATGCACAGAACGCTCTTTACATGGATCGCAACTATGGCGGCGTGTTCATTATTTGGGACCGGCTGTTCGGCAGCTTCCAGGAAGAAGACGACAACGAGCCGGTGATCTTTGGCGTGACCACGCCCTTGGCCAGTTGGAACCCGCTGTGGGCCAACCTGCAGTTTTATGCGCAGTTGTGGAGTGATGCGCGGCGTACCGAGAGCTGGTGGGACAAGCTGCGCATCTGGTTCATGCGCACCGGGTGGCGCCCGGCGGATGTCAAAGCCAAATACCCACTGGCCAAGCCCGATTTGAGCCAGTTCCGCAAATTCGAAGTGCCGCTGGACGCACGCCAGCAAATCTACGTTGCCCTGCAATTTGCGGCATATGTGGGGTTTGGCAGCTATCTGATGAATGCCGGCGAAGGGCTGCCCACGGCGGCGTTGATCCTGGGCTGGAGCGCGATGGCGTCAGGGTTGTTCACGCTGGGCGTGGCGTTGGAAAATCGCCCCTGGGCCCTGAAAGCTGAGCTGGTACGCCTGGGGCTGAATGTACCGTTGGTATGGCTGGCGCCGGTGGTGGGGCTGTGGCCGGCCAGCAATTTGGGCTGGCTGGGCCTGGTGAGTTACAGCTTGCTCAGCGTGATGGGTCTCTACTGCTGCAGAGACCGGCTTACTCGATTGGCGTCTTAGGCGCGTCGACCTTGGCGGGCTCGACGAGTTGCTCTGCGGCCAGCCGGGCCTTGGCATCTTCGCAGGCCTGGCGGGCAATGCGCGCGTTCTTGAAGCGGCGGCGCAGCCACAGGCCCAAGCCCAGCAACAGCAGCGCGCCCAGCACCCACAGCTCATATTTCTTGATGCTGCCGAGCATGCCTTCCAGCACCGCGCCAAAATGATAAGCCGCAGCGCCCAGCGCCGCCGCCCACACCGCCGCGCCAATACCGTTGAGCAGCAGGTAGCGCAAAGGCGGGTAGCCGGACAAGCCAATCGCCACCGGCATCACGGTGCGCAGCCCGTAGACGAACCGAAAGCTCAACACCCAGATATCCGGATGCTTGCGGATGTGTTCCAGCGCTTTGTCGCCCATCAGTTGCCAACGCGGCTTGCGCGCCAACAGTTTGCGGCCATGCTTGCGCCCCAGGAAGTACCACAGCTGGTCACCGGCATAGCTGCCAAAGAAGGCAACGACCACCACCAGGTTGATATCCATGTATCCACGGAACGCCAGGAAGCCTGCGAGAACCAGAATGGTTTCGCCTTCGAAGAACGTGCCCAGGAAGAGCGCAAAGTAGCCGAAGTCATGCAGAAATTGTTGAAGCATGGTCTGGGGTGCTGGCGAAATGAACGCGCAGCCTACGCCTTCGTGAACATTCATGAAAGTATCGAGATGTGTCACGAAGTGAACAATTCCTACATATGCGACGAATGCGACTGCAGGTCGCATCGATAAGCACAACTGTCATTCCTTCGTCATAATGGCCGCTTATAACTGCAACGCTCGCCCGTAAACACGGGCTCAGGAGTCTGTCGTGAGCTTTACCCCTGCCAATCGCCTGTTCCCTGCTACCCGCCTGCGCCGCAATCGCCGTGATGATTTTTCTCGCCGCCTGGTGCGTGAAAACGTGCTGACGACGAACGATCTGATCTTGCCGGTGTTTGTGCTGGACGGTGAAAACCGTCGGGAAGCCGTGGCATCGATGCCGGGTGTGGAGCGCTTGACCATTGATCAGCTGCTGATCGAGGCGGCGAACTGGGTGGAACTCGGGATTCCGGCGCTGGCGCTGTTTCCAGTGACGCCGTCTGAACTCAAGTCTCTTGATGCTGCGCAAGCCTGGAACCCGCAAGGCATTGCCCAGCGTGCCACCCGCGCGTTGCGCGAGCGTTTCCCGCAGCTGGGGGTGATCACCGACGTGGCGCTGGACCCGTTCACCACCCACGGCCAGGATGGCATTCTTGACGAAGACGGCTATGTTCAAAACGACATTACCGTCGATGCGCTGGTCAAACAGGCGTTGTCCCACGCAGCCGCTGGCGCCCAGGTCGTCGCGCCGTCGGACATGATGGACGGTCGCATCCAGGCGATTCGCGAAGCCCTGGAGCTGGCCGGTCACGTCAATGTGCGGATCATGGCCTACTCGGCCAAGTACGCCAGCGCCTATTACGGGCCTTTCCGCGATGCGGTGGGCTCGGCACTGAACCTGGGCAAGGCCAACAAGGCTTCGTACCAGATGGACCCGGCCAACAGCCAGGAAGCCCTGCACGAAGTCGCGGCGGATCTGGCTGAGGGCGCCGACATGGTGATGGTCAAGCCAGGGATGCCGTACCTGGACATCCTTTATCGGGTCAAAGAGGAATTCAAGGTGCCGACCTTTGTCTATCAGGTCAGCGGTGAATACGCGATGCACATGGCCGCGATCCAGAATGGTTGGTTGAGTGAAGCGGTGATCCTCGAATCCCTGACTGCCTTTAAACGTGCCGGCGCTGATGGCATTCTGACCTACTTCGCCGCCCGCGCCGCCCAATTGCTTAGAGAGCAACAATAGCCCTCACAGGAACACTCAATGAATACCGAAGGACTCTCAGAAGTTGCCGTAAAAGACGCTCACCCGGTGGTGGAACAAGTCACCGAAACGCCGCCGGAGCTGGAGCCCGCACCGCCTGCCGTGGTGGCCGAGGCCCCCGCGCCGGCGCCAGTGGTCGCGGTGACCAACCTGGATGACAGCAGCCTGTACATCCACCGCGAGCTGTCACAACTGCAATTCAACATCCGCGTGCTCGAGCAGGCGCTGGATGAGTCCTATCCGCTGCTGGAACGGCTGAAATTCCTGCTGATTTTCTCCAGCAACCTGGACGAGTTCTTCGAGATCCGCGTCGCCGGCCTCAAGAAGCAAATCACCTTCGCCCGCGAACAAGCGGGCGCCGACGGCCTGCAGCCGCACCAGGCCCTGGCGCGCATCAGCGAGCTGGTGCACGGCCACGTGGACCGCCAATACGCGATCCTCAACGACATCCTGTTGCCGGAGCTGGAAAAACATCAGGTCCGCTTCATTCGTCGCCGGCACTGGACCACCAAGATCAAGACTTGGGTGCGCCGTTACTTCCGAGACGAAATTTCGCCGATCATCACCCCGATTGGTCTGGACCCGACGCACCCGTTCCCGCTGCTGGTGAACAAGAGCCTGAACTTCATCGTCGAACTGGAAGGCATCGACGCCTTCGGCCGCGATTCGGGCCTGGCGATCATCCCGGCGCCGCGTCTGTTGCCACGAATCATCAAGGTACCGGAAGAGGTGGGGGGCGCTGGCGACAACTATGTATTCCTGTCGTCGATGATCCACGCGCACGCAGATGACCTGTTCCAGGGCATGAAGGTAAAGGGCTGCTACCAGTTCCGCCTGACCCGTAACGCCGACCTGGCGCTGGATTCCGAAGACGTCGAAGACTTGGCCCGCGCCCTGCGCGGTGAGCTGTTCTCGCGCCGCTACGGCGACGCGGTGCGTCTGGAAGTGGCAGACACCTGCCCTAAACACCTGTCGGACTACCTGCTCAAGCAGTTCAACCTGGCCGAGTCCGAGTTGTACCAGGTCAATGGCCCGGTCAACCTGACGCGCCTGTTCAGCATCACCGGTCTGGACAGCCACCCCGAGCTGCAATACACGCCGTTCACGCCGCAGATCCCGAAATTGCTGCAAAACAGCGAGAACATCTTCAGCGTGGTGAGCAAGCAGGACATTCTGCTGCTGCACCCGTTCGAGTCGTTCACCCCGGTGGTCGACCTGCTGCGCCAGGCCGCCAAGGACCCGCATGTTCTGGCTGTGCGCCAGACGCTGTACCGTTCCGGCGCCAACTCGGAAATCGTCGACGCACTGGTAGACGCCGCGCGAAACGGCAAGGAAGTCACCGCGGTGATCGAGTTGCGTGCGCGTTTTGACGAAGAGTCCAACCTGCAACTGGCCAGCCGCCTGCAAGCGGCCGGTGCCGTGGTGATCTACGGCGTGGTCGGTTTCAAGACCCACGCCAAGATGATGCTGATCCTGCGCCGCGAAGCCGGCGAGATTGTGCGTTACGCGCACTTGGGCACTGGCAACTACCACGCCGGCAACGCCAAGCTCTACACCGACTACAGCCTGCTGACCTCAGACGACGCGTTGTGTGAAGACGTCGGCAAGTTGTTCAGCCAGTTGATCGGCATGGGCAAGACCTTGCGCATGAAGAAGCTGCTGCACGCGCCGTTCACGCTCAAAAAGGGCATGCTCGACATGATTGCCCGCGAGACTCAGTTCGCCCTCGACGGCAAACCGGCGCACATCATCGCCAAGTTCAACTCGCTGACCGATCCGAAGATCATCCGCGCGCTGTACAAGGCCAGCCAGTCCGGTGTGCGCATCGACCTGGTGGTGCGTGGCATGTGCTGCCTGCGTCCGGGCATCGCCGGGGTTTCGCATAACATCCACGTGCGATCGATCATCGGGCGCTTCCTGGAGCACACGCGGGTGTTCTACTTCCTCAACGGCGGCGAAGAGCAGATGTTCCTCTCCAGTGCCGACTGGATGGAGCGAAACCTCGATAAGCGTGTAGAGACCTGCTTCCCGGTGGAAGGCAAGAAGTTGATCATGCGCGTCAAGAAAGAGCTGGAAAGCTACCTCACTGACAACACCCACAGCTGGAGCCTGCAGTCGGACGGCCGCTACGTGCGCAACACGCCGACCGGCAACCAGAACCCGCGCAGTGCGCAGGCGACGTTGCTGGAAAAGCTGGGTAGCCCGATTCTTGCGGTGAACTAAAGCCAACGCGCTCTGAAAATGTGGGAGGGGGCTTGCCCCCGATGAAGGAGTGTCAGTCAACAGATTCATTGACTGGTCCTCCGCCATCGGGGGCAAGCCCCCTCCCACATGTGTTTGTGCAGTGTTCTTTAGATCGGCTCAGCGCAGGTTCAGGCTGAACCCCACCCGCGTCAGCCATTCCGCTTCCTGGGCAAAATCCGCCTGGGTCAGCTGGTTTTCATCCAGCCAGCCTTTGGGGAACACCACATCCAGGCTGTCGCCGTGGGCGCGCAGGGTGACCTGGGGCATTTCCTGGGTGCCGCGAATGTGGTGGAACAGGATTGCAAAGCGCAGCAGCACGCACAGGCGAATCAGCTTGCTGCCTTCGCTGCCGAAGTCGGCAAACTTGTCCTTGGGAATGTTGCGGCGATGGCCACGCACCAGCAGGGCGAGCATCTGTTGGTCTTCGCGCGAGAAACCGGCGAGGTCCGAGTGCTCGATCAGGTAGGCGCCATGCTTGTGGTAATGGTAGTGGGCGATGTCCAGGCCCACTTCATGCACCTTGGCAGCCCAGCCGAGCAGCTCGCGCCACACGCCGTCTGCCAGGTCCCAGTCCTCGGCCACCTGGTCGAAGGCATGCAGGGCCTTGCGCTCCACGCGCGCGGCTTGTTCCAGGTCGACGTGATAACGCTCCATCAACGAGCTGAGGGTGCGCTCACGCACGTCTTCATGGTGATGGCGGCCCAGCAGGTCATAGAGCACGCCTTCGCGCAGCGCGCCGTCGCAGTGGTCCATGCGTTGCAGTTCGAGGGCGTCGAAAATCGCCTCGAGAATCGCCAGGCCGGCCGGGAAAATGGTGCGCCGATCAGGCTTGATGCCGTCAAAGTCGATTTTCTCTGCGTCGCCCAGCTTGAACAGTTTGCGCTTGAGCCAGGCCAGGCCTTCGGCGTTGACCTCACCGGTGCCATGGCCGCCGGCTTTGAGGGCCAGGCCGATCGCGCGGATGGTGCCGGACGAGCCGATGGCTTCATCCCAGGTCAAGCGATGCAGGGCGTGTTCGATGCTCATGATTTCCAGACGCGCCGCGGTGTAGGCCTGGGCATAGCGCGCCGGGGTGATCTTGCCGTCCTTGAAATAACGCTGGGTATAACTGACGCAACCCATCTGCAGGCTTTCGCGCAGCAGCGGTTCGAAACGCTGGCCGATGATGAATTCGGTACTGCCGCCGCCGATGTCCGCCACCAGGCGTTTGCCCGGGGTGTCGGCCAGGGTGTGGGAGACGCCGAGGTAGATCAGGCGCGCTTCTTCGCGGCCCGAAATGACCTCTACCGGATGCCCGAGGATTGCTTCGGCGCGGCGGATGAACTCGCCGCGGTTGCGGGCTTCACGCAAGGCGTTGGTGCCAACGATTCGCACAGCGCCCAGGGGCATGCCGTTGATCAGTTGGGCAAAGCGCTTGAGGCAATCGAGCCCGCGCTGCATGGATTCTTCATTGAGCTGGCGCTCGTCGTCGATCCCGGCAGCCAGTTGCACTTTTTCGCCGAGCCGCTCAAGGATGCGGATTTCGCCGTTCTGGGCCTTGGCCACGACCATGTGAAAGCTGTTGGAGCCCAGGTCGATAGCGGCGATCAAGGACAGATTCTTGGCTTGGGATTGCGGCATGGTTTGGGGGTCTCGGTCGATAACCTGACCATCGTGCCACGATCGAACGCTGGCGCCAACGCGTTGTGCTTCAGTAATTTGCGTGATGCTGTCTGTGGGGAATTCATGTGGGAAATGTAGGCCGGTTTCGTAAGCATGCGACGAATAAGCCATTCAATGATGTAGGCATTTTGACGTTCGTGGTTTTCAAGGCGGATTCTGAATTTGCCTACAATGATTGAGTCGCTGTTCTCTTAGTTTGTTTTGTTATGGACTACCTTGTTATTAACTGTGAGCCACTATTTATTTTCATCACTCCGACAATAACTGATGTGTTGTCCGATTTTTTAATGAGGTACCAAAGCAGCAGACTGTCACTCGGCAATGTTGCCTGGGTGTTATTTATTTATCGTTATGTATGTCCGGGAAGATAAGTGGTTGGGCGATGGATTCGCCAGGACGCGAATAAACAATGCCTGTTAACTTCGTAGTGACAGGACAAAAATGAAAACAATTGTTGGTTTGACTCTCGGTATGGCCTGCCTGGCTGCAACCCTCAACGCTCAGGCGACCACCAGTGCCCAATTGGTCGTCAGGGGCACGATTACTCCCGCTGCCTGTAACCTCAGCCTCGCCGGCAGCGGCATCATCGACTACGGCACGATTCGCTCCGGCGAATTATCCCAGACCGCGTTCAACACCCGCGAAGAGAAGACCACTTCCCTGGTGGTCAATTGCGGCACAACGCCGGCGAGGTTCGGAATCTCCTTCACCGACCTGCAGGCGGGCAGCAAAGTGCCGGGTGTCCTGGGTCCAGGCTTTACCGAGGCGCAGAATTTTGGTTTGGGTTCTGTAGGGACTCGGCGAACCGGTGGCTATTCGGTCACGCTCAGGGACCTACGTTCTGCCGGCGTGGCGCTGTACCCCATCCTGCGTAATGGCACCGGCGTTTGGCTCACCAGCGATGGCAAAGTTGCTCAGTCACCTGCCCAGTATTCGTGGCGCAATAGCACCACCTTTACGCCGGCCTCTATCAACCAGTTGACCGGCACTCTTGCGGTGAAGGCGGTCATCAACCGGGCGCAGGATCTGGACTTGAGTCGCGATGTCTCCCTTGATGGGCGCGCCACACTGGTATTGAGTTACATCTAAACAGCGCAAAACAGCCAATCAAGAAACTGACACTTTCTGGTTGGCTGTTTTTTTGTGGGCGTTTAACTGCCCAAGGTCAACTTTGTCGGTTGCGGGGGACGTCGAGTGCGTGGGTTTTCAATAATAAGTTTTATGTTGTTTTGGAGTGCAGGTGCCTGTGGTTTTTTTACCGGTGTTGCCCTGGCGGACGGCATGCTGCCGGAAACAACGGTCGTGGTGCTTTATGAGGAAGAGGGCGAGGCCACAATAAACATCAAGAACACCGATGCCGGGCCGGCGTTGCTTCACTCGGTGGTGGAGAACGTGCCCGAGGACCCGCAACTGCTGTTGATCGTTACACCGCCCATCACACGAGTGGAGGCGGGCGACACGCAGTTGGTGCGTTTTATCAGCACTCAGGGTGAGCCGCTCAAGACCCAACGCCTCAAGCGTGTGTCGTTCGAGGGCATCCCCCAGGCGCGCACGGCGGGCGGTGCGACCATCGGTATCACCCTTCGGCAGAATTTGCCGCTGATCCTGCACCCCAAAGGTTTGCCTCGGCACTCAACCCCCTGGGAGTTGCTGACGTGGAAGCGGACCGGGCAGGGCCTCACGGCCCATAACGACAGTGCCTATGTGGTGCGCCTGGCGCCGGAGGTGCGCCTGCTTCCACAAGGCGCCCCGGCCACGTTGCCGCGCGCTTACCTTTTGCCGGGTGAAGCATTGACCGCAGAGGTCGATGGCCCACTGGACGGTGTGGCCGAGGTCGAGATCCAGCCCGCCACGGTCTATGGGTTTTCGGTAGAAAACTACCGCGCCCCGATCCTTACCGATGAGGGTTGATCGGCCGATGATTAACCCTTCGAGTCACCGCATTGCGGCATTTTTTAGGCCCGGCAGGCCCACCTTGATCATGGGTTTTGCAGCCCTTTGGAGCTTGCCCGGCGTTGTTTCTGCGCTGGAGCTGGGAGAGGGGTTTGACCTCGCGGCACTGACAACCCACGGTATTGACCCCAAGGTCTCCGACTACTTTCGCAGTGCAGCGCGCTTTCGTGAAGGCGTGCACGTGGTGGGCCTGCGGGTCAATGGAAACCCGCTTGGGCTGGTAGATGCACGTTTCGATCACGAGGGTCGATTGTGTTTTACGCCTGGGCTGCTGGAAAAAGCCGGGCTGGTAAAGCCGCGCGACATCCTCCACGAAGGCGCTACACCGGACGCGGCCTGTCATGACTTTCTCGCTGCGTTCCCGACCACAATGCTGAGGTTGCGCCCCGGTACCGAGGAAGTGACGCTGGTTGTGCCGACCCAGTCATTGCGTGCGCCGCAGTGGGAGGCCGGGCCCTTTTCCACGGGCGGCGCAGCCGCGCTGTTCAACTATGACGTGCTGGGTTTGGACAGTCATTCGCGCAGTGGGCCCAGCCGGTTCATCTCGGCCTACACCGAGGCAGGCTTCAACCTTGACGATTGGGTGGTCCGCAGCCGCCAGTTCTATGTGTCCGACAACGGCAAGACCCGTACCGAACACCTTTACGCGTTTGCCCAGCGGGATATTGCTGCGTTGCAGTCGACGTTCCAGGTCGGCCAGATCTCCAGCCATAACCCGTTGTTTGGCGGGGTCCAGTTGTCCGGGCTGCAGTTTTACCCCGATGGCCAATCGCGTGCCGCTGCGGGCGGCAACCATGCGGTGGTTGAAGGGCTCGCCCAGAGCCAGTCGCGGGTTGAAGTGCGCCAGTCCGGTGCGTTGATCTACAGCACGTTGGTGCCTGAAGGCCCGTTCAGGCTTGCGGGGTTGCCGCTGCTCAATGACACCAGTGACCTGGACGTCAGCGTGATCGATGTGCGCGGTGTCAGGCGCAGCTTCGTGGTGCCGGCGGCTTCGTTCGCGGGGGCTGGTCCGGCGGCGCCTGGTTATTATTTCTCGGTTGGCAAGTTGCGCAAAAACACCCTCGAAGAGGGGCCATCACCGCGGGTCGCCATGGCCAGCGGCACATGGGGGCTGGGGCGCGACTCGTCGGCGGGCTTTGGCTTGTTGAGCGCCGATGACTATGGGTCGGCGGGCGTCACCCTGAACAGCGTGTTTGTGCAGCGGGTTTCCGTGGGGGCACGTCACAACTTGTCGCGAGACAGCAAAAACGCAGTGTCCGGGTCGCGCAGCAGCGTCTCCGTGAGCAGCCCGGTGCTGCCCAATGTTGACGTCAACCTCAGTGCGACCACCCAGACCCAGGGTTATCGTGAGGTCACTGAAGCCGGCCGCGTCTCCCGGCCCGACGAATTGGGTTCGCGCTTCAAGAACCAGTACACGGCAGGCATGAGCTGGGCCGACCCCACGCTGGGGGTGTTCTCGCTGGGCTATACCCGCAGTGCCCAATTTGACGGGCGAACGAGCGAGCATGTGTTCACCTCGTGGAACAAGTCATTCAGCCGCGCCGATGTCGCGTTGATTGCCGACTCGCAAGTGGGCGGCACTCGGTCTGATCGTGACGTCACGCGTGCCGGCAACCGGCGCGAACGGGCGCTGGACAACGATTTGTCCGTGCGGTTGCAGGTCAGCGTGCCATTGGGTGGGGAGCGTCGTGTGCACAGTTACACCAGTCGTCGCAGTGATCAGTTCACCGCCGGCACGTCGCTCAGCGAACGGGTCAACGAGTATGTGAATTACGAAGTGGGCGTCGAGCGCGACCTCAAGGCCCGGCAGGCATCGGTGCGCGGGCAGGTGGACCTGCTGCCTCGTTATACCCGGGTCGGCCTGGGTGTCAGCCGCGACCCGCAGGGCACCAGTTACACCGGGCAGTTGCAAGGCGGCGTGGTGGCTCACGCAGGCGGGCTGACCTTTTCGCCTTACCCCGTGCAGGACACCTTCGGCATCGTCTCTGTCGGGGATATCGGCGCGGCAAAAGTCCAGACCCCCCAAGGCCCGGTGTGGACCGATTTCAGCGGGCAAGCCGTGATCGCAGGCCTGCCGGCTTATACCAACAGCCGGGTTGAGGTGCAGACCCCGTCCTTGCCCAGGCGCGTCGACCTGAAAAACGGCACACAGGTGCTCACGGCGGGCCGTGGATCCTTCAATGCCGTGGATTTCGATGTGGTGAAAGTGCGCCGTATTTTGCTCACCGCAAAGGATCAGCATGGCCGGCCATTGCCTCAAGGCGCCTCGGTGTTCGGCACGGGCGATCGCTTCGTGACCAGCGTGGTGGGCGAGGGCATGGTGTTCCTCAATGACGTCAATGAGGCGCAAAGCCTGCGTGTTTCATTGCCGGACGCTTCTACCTGCCTGCTACGCATTGACCTCAAGAGCCAACCCGACAATGACAAGTTCTATGAAACCACCTCGGCGGTGTGCCATGGCCGTTAAGCTTAAAAGCGTGCCTTTGCTAATGCTCTGCGCACTGCTCGCGACGCCTGATGCCCGGGCGGAAAATTGCCGGTTATCGGTGAGCCAGCCGCGCATAGACTACGGCGCTATTCGCAGAGAGGCGCTTGTTGAAAGCACGTCCATGGCGCTCGGCACTCGCTCGTTGAGCGTGAATGTACTGTGTGCTGAGCCCGCGGCAATCGCGTTGCGTTTTGTCGGCGTGGCGGCCGATGGCGAGAGCTTTCGTTTCGGGCGCCAGGGGCATTTCCGCCTGAACCTCAAACACGCGCGTTTAGATGGACAAGCCGTCGGCTGGGCGCCCGCGCACTCAGCCGGCGAGACGGTCAGCGGGCACCTGTTGCCCGGCCAGACGTTGATAGCGCGAGTGGCCGGGGGGCCGAGGGCAGGGCGTCAATTCACGGCCCAGGTCGATATCGACACCGACCTGGCTGCCGACGCCTTCCAGGTGCGTAGCGAGACGCACCTTGAAGGGCAGGGCAGTTTCGAACTGGTCAGCCCGGTTGTTCCACTGAGCCAATGAAGTTGGCGAATTCCGGCGTTTTTGGGTTGGCGAACAGTGTCTTGGGGTCGCCCACCTCATGCACTTTGCCTTGGTGCATGAACACCAGTTTGTCGCCGACTTCCCGGGCGAAGCGCATTTCGTGGGTCACCATGATCAGGGTCATGCCGTCGTTGGCCAGTTGACGCACCACGCTGAGCACTTCATTGACCAGTTCAGGGTCCAGGGCCGAGGTGATTTCGTCGCACAGCAGCACCTTGGGTGACATGGCCAGTGCACGCGCAATCGCGACGCGCTGTTGCTGGCCACCGGACAGGCGATCCGGGAAGGCGTCGAACTTCTCGCCCAGCCCGACGCGCTCCAGCATCTGCCTGGCAAGCTGTGCGGCTTTGGCCTTGGGCACTTTCTGCACCACTTGCGGCGCGAGCATGACGTTTTCGCCCACCGTCAGGTGCGGGAACAGGTTGAACTGCTGGAACACCATGCCGACTTTCTGCCGCAGGCTGCGCAGGTCGGCGCGCGCGGCATCGAGGTATTCGCCATCGACTTCGATCACACCGTCGTTGATCGATTCCAGGCCATTGAGGGTGCGCAGCAAGGTGGACTTGCCCGAGCCACTGCGGCCGATGATCGCCACCACCTGGCCCTCTTCCACGGTCAGGTCGATGCCTTTGAGTACGTGGTGATCGCCGTAATACTTATGCAGGGCGGAAATTCTAAGCAGAGGCATGCAGTCTCCTTTCCAGGTAGCGGGCACTGAGGGACAAGGGGTAGCAGAGCAGGAAGTAACCGAGGGCCACCAGGCCGTAGACCATAAAGGGTTCGAAGGTGGCGTTGGCGAGCATGCCGCCGGTCTTGGTCAGTTCGGTAAAGCCGATGATCGACGTCACGGCGGTGCCTTTGACCACCTGCACCGAGAAACCCACCGTGGGCGCCACGGCAATCCGCAGCGCTTGGGGCAGGATCACGTAGCGCAGTTGTTCAAGCGGGTTGAGCGCCAGGCTGGCCGACGCTTCCCATTGCCCATGGGCGATGGATTCGACGCAGCCGCGCCAGATCTCGGCCAGGTAGGCGCTGGTAAACAGGGTCAAGGCGATTGCCGCTGCCAGCCAGGGCGAAATATCCACACCCAGCAGGGCAATGCCGAAAAACACCAGGAACAGTTGCATCAACAGCGGCGTGCCCTGGAACAGTTCGATATAGGTGCGCGCAACATTGCGCGCGAAGGCTTTGCGGCTGATGCGCATGGTCATCACCAGCAAACCGATCAGGCCGCCGCCGACAAACGCCACCAGCGACAGCAACAGGGTCCATTGCAGGCCAACAGCCAGGTTGCGCACGATGTCCCAGAACGAAAAATCACTCATCGGCTGTTCCTCATCACAAACCGCCGGCCAATCCAGTTGAGCAACTGGCGAATCATCAACGCCATGCACAGGTACACCAGCGTGGTCAGTGCGTAGGTCTCAAAGGCGCGGAAGTTGCGCGACTGAATAAAGTTGGCGGCAAAGCTCAGCTCTTCGGTGGCGATCTGCGAACACACGGCCGAGCCGAGCATCACGATGATGATCTGGCTGCTCAGGGCCGGCCACACCTTGCCCAGCGCCGGCAGCAGCACCACGTGGCGGAACGCTTCGAAACGCGTCATTGCCAGTGCGGCGGCGGCTTCCAGCTGGCCGCGAGGGATGGCCTGGATGCCGGCGCGAATGATCTCGGTCGAGTAGGCCCCCAGGTTGATCACCATCGCCAGCACGGCGGCTTGCCATTCGGTGATTTTCAACCCCAGCGAGGGCAGGCCAAAGAAGATGAAGAACAGCTGCACCAGAAACGGCGTGTTGCGGATCAACTCGACATACACACCGAAGAACCACGCAAACGGCTGGATCTTCCACGCCCGCACCACGGCGCCGACGGTGCCCAGGGCCACCCCGAGGATCGCGCCGATGGCCGTCAGCTCAAGCGTGAACAGCGCACCGCGCAACAGCAGGTCGGTGTTGGCGAGCACAGGCATAAAGTCAAATTGATACGCCATGAATCAGCTCCGTCGCTTTAAAGGTCGGCGGGCAGCGGCTCTTTAAGCCACTGCATCGCATTTTTCTCCAGGCTGCCATCGGCTTTGGCCGCTACCAGGATCTGGTTGACCTTCTCCAGCAGCGCCGGCTCGTTCTTGTTCACGCCCACGTAGACCGGCGAGTCCTTGAGTTTCACTTTCAGCGCCGGCACGCGTTTCGGGTTGCGCTCGCTGATTGCCACCATCACCACGTTGCCACTGGCGATCAGGTCGACCTGGCCGGCCAGGTAGGCGGCGATGGTCGAGTTGTTGTCTTCGAAGCGCTTGATCGTGGCTTCCTTGGGCGCTACGGCGGTCAACTCGATGTCTTCGATGGCGCCGCGGGTCACGCTGATGGTCTTGCCCTTGAGGTCGTCAGTGGTGCTGATCGGCGCATCAGGCGGACCAAACACCGCCAGGTAGAAGGGCGCATAGGCCTTGGAGAAATCGATGACTTTTTCCCGCTCGGCGTTTTTGCCCAGGCTGGAAATCACCAGGTCGACCTTGCCGGTGGTGAGGAATGGAATGCGGTTGGTGCTGTTGACCGGCGTCAGCTCCAGCTTGACCTTGAGCTGGTCAGCCAGCAGCTTGGCGGTGTCGATGTCCAGGCCGCGGGGCTTCATGTCCGGACCGACCGAGCCGAACGGCGGGAAGTCTTGAGGCACGGCGACCTTGAGGGTGCCACGGGCGACAATGTCGTCCAGACCATTGGCCTGGGCGGGTGCCTGGCTCAGCATCAGGCTGGCAAACAGGGCAGTGAGCAGGGCGCTGTAGCGCTTGGTCATGGCGACTCTCCGAAAAGGGCGAAGGGATTTTCTGATTTTGCTCAGTGCACAGCCCATGCCATCACTGCTGGTATTGCCTGCAAGGCCGGGATTTGTTGAGGTGCGGTGGTCTTACTGGTCTGAACAGTGCGTGCGCATTTCGCACCTTTTTCGAGCGCCGGTAAAAGCCCGCGAGCCCCTTTGGGGCGTGGCTTGCCGCCGGCTGCGAATAGCTTTACAACTAGCCGCTCAGTTGTCTGGAACTATGAGTTTTATATGAATTCCATCGCCCAAGCCGTACCGGAAGCGGCCCTGCAGGCCATCCGCAAACTGATCAAGGAGCAGGGCTTTGCAGCGGGCGATGCGTTGCCCTCACAGCGCGACCTGGCGGTGCAGTTGGGCGTGAGTCGGGCATCGCTGCGCGAGGCGTTGTCGTCCTTGAGTGCGCTGGGCGTGGTCAGCGTGCAGCCGGGCAAGGGTGTGTTCGTGCAAGAGGTGCAGGAGGCGCCGGGTTTTGCCTGGCCTTTCGCCGCCCAGGCCACACCGCTGGATATCTTCCAGTTGCGCTATGCGCTGGAGGGTTTTGCCGCCGGGCTGGCGGCCGTAACGTTGAGCATCGATGAGTTGGACTGCCTGGAAGACAATGTCGAGGCGATGCGCAAGGTGCTCAAGGCCGGCGATTTTGAAGCCGCCGCCCGGCTCGACTTCGAATTTCACCAGCGGATTCTGCTGGCCAGTGGTAATCAGGCGATGGTGAGCATCCTGAGTGCCAGCGCCGAGGTGTTTCTGGAGAGCCAGAAACTACCGTTCATCCGGCCGGAACGGGCCATGGAAACATGGCAGGAGCACCGCAAGATCCTGCGCGCACTGGCTCGGCGCGCCAGTGCGCAAGCCCAGAGAACCATGCAGGAACACGTACGCAATGCGGCATTGCGCACTGGTATTGCCTTCGTGACTCCCGTGACGCCGTAAGTTGAGCTATACCCAAACTCATGCGTCACCATAGCAAGAGTCAATCAGAGGCGGCTTCCTGAACGGGGGAAGGGCGGCTATGATGGGCCACGTTTTTTTTGCTTACAATCCGGAGACATCCATGAGCAACGATCTTATCAAGCACGTCACCGACGCGAACTTTGAGGAACAAGTACTCAAGGCTCAAGGCCCGGTCCTGGTTGACTACTGGGCTGAATGGTGCGGCCCTTGCAAAATGATCGCCCCTGTTCTGGACGACATTGCAACCACCTACGACGGCAAGCTGACCATTGCCAAGCTGAACATCGACGATAACCAGGAGACTCCGGCCAAGCACGGCGTGCGTGGTATTCCGACCCTGATGCTGTTCAAGAACGGCAACGTCGAAGCCACTAAAGTAGGCGCGCTGTCCAAGTCCCAGCTGCAAGCTTTCCTCGACGCGAACATTTAAGCGTCGTCAAAAAAGCCCCGCAAATTGCGGGGCTTTTTCGTGAAACAGGGCTAGACGCTCCGAAACTCAGGTGGTACATTCGGCCCCGCACTGGTTTCTCCACTGCCCCCTGCAAGCCGTCGCCGACGCATTCCTTTTCGATTAGTACGCGATCCTGTCGCCTTCTCTGCGGCGCGGCCTCATTAAGCCAAAAGCTTAATTTCCCCCCTCCATAAATGATTACGTCATTCCTATATGAATCTGACTGAACTCAAGCAAAAGCCGATTACCGACCTGCTCCAATTGGCCGAAGAAATGGGCATAGAAAATATGGCCCGTTCGCGCAAGCAGGACGTGATTTTCTCCCTGCTCAAAAAGCACGCGAAAAGCGGCGAGGAAATCTCCGGTGATGGCGTGCTGGAGATTCTCCAGGACGGCTTCGGCTTCCTCCGCTCTGCAGACGCTTCCTATCTTGCCGGCCCAGACGACATCTATGTCTCGCCGAGCCAGATCCGTCGCTTCAACTTGCGCACCGGTGACACCATCGTTGGCAAGATCCGCCCTCCTAAGGAAGGCGAGCGTTATTTCGCCCTGCTCAAGGTCGACACGATCAACTTCGACCGTCCCGAGAACGCGAAAAACAAGATTCTCTTCGAGAACCTGACCCCGCTGTTCCCGACTGTGCGCATGAAGATGGAAGCCGGTAACGGTTCCACCGAAGACTTGACCGGTCGTGTCATCGACCTGTGCGCCCCGATCGGTAAAGGCCAGCGCGGTCTGATCGTCGCACCGCCGAAAGCCGGTAAGACCATCATGCTGCAGAACATCGCAGCGAACATCGCTCGTAACAACCCGGAAGTTCACCTGATCGTGTTGCTGATCGATGAGCGTCCGGAAGAAGTAACCGAAATGCAGCGCACTGTGCGCGGCGAAGTGGTTGCCTCCACGTTCGACGAGCCGCCAACCCGCCACGTGCAGGTTGCCGAAATGGTGATCGAGAAGGCCAAGCGCCTGGTCGAACACAAGAAAGACGTGGTGATCCTGCTCGACTCCATCACCCGTCTGGCCCGTGCCTACAACACCGTGATCCCAAGCTCCGGCAAAGTGCTCACCGGTGGTGTCGATGCCCACGCCCTGGAGAAACCAAAGCGTTTCTTCGGTGCTGCGCGGAACATCGAAGAAGGCGGCTCGCTGACCATTATCGCCACCGCGCTGGTTGAAACCGGCTCGAAGATGGACGAAGTGATCTACGAAGAGTTCAAGGGTACCGGCAACATGGAACTGCCGCTTGACCGTCGTATCGCTGAGAAGCGTGTGTTCCCTGCGATCAACATCAACCGCTCCGGCACCCGCCGCGAAGAGTTGCTGACCGCCGACGACGAACTGCAGCGCATGTGGATCCTGCGCAAGCTGCTGCACCCGATGGACGAAGTCGCCGCCATCGAGTTCCTGATCGACAAGTTGAAAACCACCAAGACCAACGACGAGTTCTTCCTGTCGATGAAGCGTAAGTAACACGACGCTCCAGGTCCGAAAAAACGGCGCCCTTCGGGGCGCCATTTTTTTGTGTTGAGAAAGAGAGCTTTGCAGGACAATAGTGTCAGTTAAGAAACAAAAAAACTGAGTGCGGCTACGCTCATTCCCATTCGAATCAGGCTGACCTACGATTTATGACCGCTCTTGCTTACCGAAGGGACATTGACGGCCTGCGTGCCATCGCTGTCCTGGCTGTTGTGCTGTTCCATTTTGGAGTACCAGGCGTCACTGGCGGCTTTGTTGGCGTTGATGTGTTCTTTGTGATTTCAGGGTTTCTGATCACTTCGATTATCTGGCGCGAGCGTGAAGCCGGGCGTTTCAGTTTTCTCGATTTCTGGGCTCGCCGGGCCCGGCGCATCCTGCCGGCACTGGTCGTCATGATGTTCGTGTCATTGGTGGTTGGCTGGTTTTTGATGGCGCCCAAGGACTATTCAGAGCTGGGACGCTCGATTCACAACCAAGTGATCTTCATCTCCAACCTCTTCTTTATGCGGCAGGACGGCTATTTCGATACAGCCTCCGATATGAAGCCGATGCTGCACACCTGGTCGCTTTCGGTTGAAGAGCAGTTCTACATCGGTTTCCCACTCTTGCTGGCGCTGCTGTCGAGCCGGCTCAAGCAATGGCGTGGTGCCTTGTTTGTGCTGATGCTCGCCTCATTTGCTGCCAGCGTGTGGGCGGTGTCCCGAGAACCGGACAAGGCCTTTTTCCTGCTGCCGATGCGGGCCTGGGAGTTGTTGGCGGGTTCCATGCTGGCGGTAATGCCGGCGCGGGCGCAGCGCGCAAGCCCGATGCTGGCGCAGACGGTCAGCTTGATCGGCCTGGGAATGATTCTGGTGGCGGTACTGGGTTATGACGCCAGCACCGCCTTTCCAGGGGTTGCAGCGCTGTTGCCGGTAGTGGGTGTGGTGGGGCTTATTTGGGCCAACGGTCAGCACAGCACACTGGTAGGCCGGTTGTTGGGTAGCCGTGTGCTGGTGGGCGTGGGGCTGATTTCCTATTCCTGGTACCTGTGGCACTGGCCGGTGCTGGTGTTTGGCAAGTACGCCAGCATTTTCGGCCTGGCGCCTGTGGAGGTTGCGGGCCTGTTTTTCCTGAGTCTGGTACTGGGCTATGGGTCCTGGCGATTCGTTGAGGGGCCCTTTCGCGAGCGGCGTCTGTTGGCGGGCAATCGGGCAATCCTGGCCGCGGGCGTCATGGCGCTCGTCAGCCTCGGCCTGATCGGCAAGAGCCTGGTGTGGTCGGATGGTTTTGCGTGGCGGCTGCCGCCTCAGGCGCTGCAATTTGCCCAGGCGTACACCTGGAGTCCCACGCTTATGAACTGTTTGTCGGACGACAAGAAAAACAAGCACCGTGAGTTGTGCCATTTTGGTCCGCAGGCGGCCACGGCCAAGGCGCTGGTCTGGGGCGACAGCCATGCCTCGGCGCTGATTCCGGCATTGAGCGATGCTTCAAAACAGTACGACTTCAGCATCACCCAGGCGGGCTACGCCGGTTGCCTGCCGTTCTACCGCAAAGAAAACACCCCAGGGTGCGGGGCGTTCAACGAGCGCGTTACGCAGTTGCTCAAGCGCGAGCCCTTCAGTGATGTGGTGCTGGTGGCGCGCTGGAGCCTCTACGTGTATGGACAGCGTTCCGGTGATACCGGTGCGTCGATCCATGACCCGGCGACGGGGAAATATGACCGTGCCGTGGCTGAGCAGCTATTCAGCGAGGGTTTGAATACCTTGGTGCAGCAATTACGCGCCGGTGGTCATCGTGTATGGCTGGTCAAGGAAGTGCCGCTGCAGGAATTCAATGTGCCGTACCGGCTTAGCCGTTTGGCCATGTTGGGGCGCCCGACCGACCGCGAAGGCTTGCCCCTGGCCGAACACCTGCAGCGCCAAACCTTCATCAGCGGTGTCTTTGAGCAGATCGCAGCGGCCGATCCAGGTGTTCAACTGCTGGACCCGGCGCCGAAGCTGTGCGACACCAATGGGTGGTGTCGCGTCGAACTCGGCGGCCAGTCGCTGTATACCGATGACAACCACCTCTCAAGCGTGGGCACGCGGTATGTGGAAGGGTTCCTGGAGCCGTTCTTCCGCACCCTGCGCCAGGCCTCGGTGCAAACAGATGTAAGCCGCAATGATGTGCAATAAGCTGCCAGCGCTCGTAAGAGCAGGTAGGATGTACGCCTATTTTACGAGTGGCATGGTTAATGAAATTCAAGGATCTTCGGGATTTCGTGCAGCAACTTGAGCAGCGCGGAGAGTTGAAACGTATCCAGGTGCCGATTTCCCCGGTGCTGGAAATGACTGAGATTTGCGACCGTACCCTGCGTAACAAGGGCCCGGCGCTGCTGTTCGAAAACCCGACCGGCTTTGATATTCCGGTGCTCGGCAACCTGTTCGGCACGCCCGACCGTGTTGCCTTTGGCATGGGCGCCGAGTCGGTCAGCGAGCTGCGCGAGATCGGCAAGCTGCTGGCCTTCCTCAAGGAGCCCGAGCCACCCAAGGGCCTCAAGGATGCCTGGTCGAAGCTGCCGATCTTCCGCAAGATCATCGCCATGGCGCCCAAGGTGGTCAAAGACGCCGTGTGCCAGGAAGTGGTCATCGAAGGCGATGACGTCGACCTCGGCATGCTGCCCGTGCAGACCTGCTGGCCGGGCGACGTCGGCCCGCTGATCACATGGGGACTGACCGTCACCAAAGGCCCGAACAAAGACCGCCAGAACCTCGGCATCTACCGTCAGCAAGTGATCGGCCGCAACAAGGTGATCATGCGCTGGCTGAGCCACCGTGGCGGCGCACTGGACTTTCGTGAGTGGTGCGAAAAACACCCCGGCAAGCCGTTCCCGGTTTCCGTGGCCCTGGGCGCTGACCCGGCGACCATTCTCGGCGCCGTCACGCCAGTGCCCGACAGCCTCTCTGAATATGCCTTCGCCGGCCTGCTGCGCGGTAACCGTACCGAGCTGGTGAAGTGCCGCGGCAACGACCTGCAAGTGCCGGCCACCGCCGAAATCATCCTTGAAGGCGTGATTCATCCGGGCGAAATGGCCGATGAAGGCCCTTACGGCGACCATACCGGCTACTACAACGAAGTCGACAGCTTCCCGGTGTTCACCGTCGAGCGCATTACCCATCGGATCAAACCGATCTACCACAGCACCTACACCGGCCGTCCGCCGGATGAGCCGGCCATCCTGGGCGTGGCCCTCAACGAAGTGTTTGTGCCGATCCTGCAGAAGCAATTCCCGGAAATCACCGACTTCTACCTGCCGCCGGAAGGCTGCTCGTACCGCATGGCCATCGTGACGATGAAGAAGTCGTACCCGGGCCACGCCAAGCGGGTAATGCTCGGTGTGTGGTCGTTTTTGCGACAGTTCATGTATACCAAGTTCGTTATTGTCACCGACGACGACATCAATGCCCGGGACTGGAACGACGTGATCTGGGCCATCACCACGCGCATGGACCCCAAGCGCGACACGGTGATGATCGACAACACGCCGATCGACTACCTCGACTTCGCATCGCCAGTGTCAGGCCTGGGCTCGAAAATGGGCCTGGATGCCACCCACAAATGGCCGGGTGAAACGACCCGCGAATGGGGCCGGGTAATCGTCAAGGATGACGCCGTGACCGCGCGTGTCGATGCAATCTGGAAAGAATTGGGAATAGATTGATGCGTGTAACCCTGCAACCTTCCGGCGCTGTACTGGAACTGGTCCCTGGCGAGCGGATCCTCGAAGGTGCGCGCCGCCTGGGCTACGAGTGCCCGCAAGCCTGTCGCAATGGCGTGTGCCATGTGTGCGCGGCGCTGCTGGTAGAAGGGCGGGTACAGCAAGCCGGCGAGGTGCGCGACCATGGTGAGTTCTACACCTGCATCGCCGAGCCGCTGGAAGATTGCGTTGTGTTGTGGGATGGCGTGCTGGCGCCGGGAGAGTTGCCGTTGCGCAAGTTGTCGTGCCAATTGAGTGAGTGCGTGGAAGTCGGTGGCGATGTATGGCGCGTGCGCCTGCGGGCTCCGGCCGGCAAGCCGGTGCGTTACCACGCCGGGCAATACCTGATGATCGAGCGGGAGAATGGCGAGAAGTCGGCGTTTTCTTTGGCCTCGGCGCCCCACGCCGGGCGTGAGCTGGAATTGCATGTGCTGGCCCGTGAGGACAGCGCGCGTAACCTGCTCGAACAGTTGCAGCGTAATCAGATGGCTCGCATCGAATTGCCGTTTGGCGACACCCACCTGGCTGAACTGCCGGACGGGCCGCTGGTATTGATCGCCGCCGGCACCGGCATGGCGCAGATGCACAGCCTGATCGAGCATTGCCGCGCCTCTGGCTTCAAGCACCCGGTGCACCTGTACTGGGGCGTGCGCCGCCCGGAAGACTTCTACGAAATCGAGCACTGGGACCAGTGGCTGAAACTGCCCAACCTGTTCCTGCACAAAGTGGTCAGCGACCTCTGTGGTTGGGAAGGCCGTTGCGGCCTCCTGCATGAAGCGGTGTGTGAAGACATCAGCGACCTTAAAGCCGTGCATGTCTACGCCAGTGGCTCGCCGGCGATGATCTACGGCACGCTGGATGCGCTGGTTGAAGCGGGTATGGATGCGCACCAGATGCGCGCCGATGTGTTCGCCTACGCACCGCGCCCTTAAAAGCGCACGCCGGTGGTGACCATCGCGGCATTAAAGCCCAGTAACACCAGCTCTGCTGCTACCGGCCCATAGTGGGCGCCCACGGACGGGATGATCACCGGCGCAACGCCGAAACGGTTCAACGGGATCTTGTCGCGGTACTCGCCGCGATAGCCCTGCAATAACCCGCCCGTGAGTTTTACATACACCGGATAGTCGGCCATGTCATAGCGCTTGCCTGCATAGGCGTAGTAAGCGCGTTGGCTGAACGAATTGCGAAATGTCGCCGCGCCATACACAAAACCTGACGCCTCATTGCGCTCCAGGCCGATCAGGTCCTGATTGTTGTTGTGCTTAGGGTCGGGCGCGAAATGCCGGGTATAGACGCTGGTCTGCGCGTACCAGAACCCCTTGTCTTCATCAGCCGGCGGTACTTCGGCCGCCAGTGCGGTGGTGGCCTGGGCCAGGAACAACAGGCTGGGCAATCGAAACTTCTTCATGGGTGCGACCTCGATAGGCGGTTGGACGGCTAAGTGGGTCGTGCTGTGCGCTATTTTGAGGGCTTGGCGCGTTGTCAGGCTGAACCGCGGCTGAAATTACCGGGATTGCTGGCCCCAATCCTGATGAACAGGTGCGGCGCTTATGCTTTTGCTTATGCTTTAAAGGTATTTAATTTGTTACATAAATATCATTAAGCTATATATCAACGGACTACCGACTATCTGCCAATAACCAATAACTGACCGCCACCGCCCGCCAGCCGGATCGATCGTAGGAACTCAGAGCTTGACGTTCTGATGTTTGATTCTGAGGGGAGCGGTATGGGGAGCTACAAGAAACACGCGCTGTACACAGCGATTTTGTCGGCCAATTTGCTGACTGCTGTGGGATTCAATCCCGTCATGGCTGCGCAGACAGCGACCACCGACGCACCAAAACTCGACACCGTCATCGTCACCGGCACTCGCGCCCAAGAGCGCACGGCCAGTGCTTCGCTGTCGCCCATTGATGTGATTTCCGGCGACAGCCTGCGCAGCACCGGCTCCGATGAGCTGGGCGCTGTGTTGGCGCGCCTGATTCCGTCGATCAACTTCCCGCGTCCGAGCCTGGTGGACGGCGCCGAACTGGTGCGCCCTGCGCAACTGCGCGGTCTGTCGCCGGATCAAGTGCTGGTGCTGGTCAATGGCAAACGCCGCCACACCAGCGCCTTCGTCAACCTTGGCGGGGCGGTGGGGCGTGGCTCGGCCCCGGCGGATTTGAATGCGATCCCGTTGTCGGCAGTCGACCACATCGAAGTGCTGCGTGACGGCGCGTCAGCGCGTTATGGCTCTGACGCGATCGCCGGCGTGATCAACGTGATCCTCAAGCACGACGACCACGGCGGTTCGATCTCGACCAAGTTCGGCGAGTACAAAAAGGGTGATGGCATCCAGCGCAATGTCAGCGGCAATACCGGGTTTGCCTTGGGCGACAATGGCTTTATCAATGTCTCGGGCGAAGGTGCCGACAACGATTACACCAACCGCGCCGGCGACGACTTCCGTCCAGGCAGCATCGGTTCCACCACGTATGGCCAGCGCGTGTTCCGTCAGGGCGAACCGGCCACCAATGAAGGCAAATTCCAGTTCAACTCGGAATATTCCTTCAACGATGCAGCCGAGTTCTACACCTTCGGCGGCTACAGCAAGCGTCGCGGCGAGACGGCGGCGTTCTACCGGGCGAGCAATGCGTCCAATAACATCCCGGCGCTGAACCCTAATGGTTATCTGCCGTTGATCAAAGGCAACCTGGAAGACACCTCATTGGTCGTCGGCCTGCGCGGCTTGCTGGCTTACGACTGGCATTACGACCTGTCGGCCAACTACGGCAAGAACCAGTACGAGCTGAGCACTGAAACCATCAACACCTCACTGGGCCTGGCCACGCCGCGCAAGTTCGACAACGGCACCCTGAGCAATGACCAGAAGCAAGTCAGCCTGGACCTGTCGCGCGAATTCGACGTGGGCTTCCTGCCGTACCCGGTGTCGGTGGCGTTTGGCGGCGAGTACCTGCGCCAGGGCTATGAAATCGAAGCCGGAGAACCTGCGTCCTACTATCAAAGCGGCAGCTCGGGCCTGGGTGGTTTTCGTGATGCCGACGCCGGCAGCAGCGCGCGGCATAGCTGGGCGCAGTACCTGGACCTGGAAACCAACTTCACCGAAAAACTCAGCGCCTCGGCCGCCGTGCGTCATGAGGACTACAGCGACTTTGGGTCCAACGTCAGCGGTTCGCTGTCGGCCCGTTATGACTTCACCCCGCAAGTGGCCTTGCGTGGCAGCATCTCGAACGGCTTTCGCGCACCTTCCCTGGCCCAGCAGAACTTTGCCTACACCTCGTCCCAGTTGATCGGTAACACCATTCAGGAAGCCGGCACGTTCCCGGCCAACAGCCAGGTGGCCCGCCTGCTTGGCGCCGAAGACCTGAAAGCCGAGAAGTCGCGCAACTACAGCCTTGGCCTGGTGCTGGAGCCTGCCGATGACTTGACCGTGACGCTCGACGTGTACCGGATCGATATCCGCGATCGCATCAGCCTGTCCTCCAACCTCAATCTCAACCCGGCCACCATCGCCTACCTGCAAGCCAATGGGGTAGGCAATATCAACTACACCAGCGCCCGTTACTTCACCAACGCCACCGACACCAGCACCGACGGCGTCGATCTGGTGGCCAACTATCGCTACCCGTTCGATAACGGCATCCGCTGGAACAGCACCGTGGGCTACAACTACAACCACACCAAAGTGACCGACGTGAAGCCTAACCCGGCGATTCTGGACAGCCTGGGCGCCAACCTGGTGCGGGTGGACCGTCGTGAGCGCATCGGTTTGCTCGGCGACACCACGCCTCAGCACAAGCTGAGCCTGGGTAACGATTTCACCTATGGCCATTGGGCGCTGCACAGCAACCTGGTTCGCTACGGTGAATTCACCAGTTATCAGGCGGACAAGGTCAACGACCAGACCTTCAAGGCCGCCTGGGTGTTGGACCTGTCGGCGGACTACAAGCTCAAGAACTGGACTTTCACCCTGGGCGGCGACAACGTCACCGATAAATACCCGGAAAAGGTCAACGCTTACGCCAGCAGTGGCGGCAACCTCGCCTATAGCACTTTTTCGCCGTACGGTTACAGCGGCGCGTTTTATTACGGTAAAGTTGCTTACAACTGGTAACAGCTTATTTGAGTGATAAAGGAGACCTAAGCGATCCGCCATGACCGTTATTGAAACCGATCTTTTGCAATTGGCTTACCCTCCGCGGCTCGATCTGGGGCCGCAACTGACTCACGAGCAATTAATGAGTTCGATGCAGGCCACCATGGCCAAGCACAAGGGTGGGCCGGTCTGGCTGTTCGCTTATGGTTCGCTGATCTGGCGCCCCGAATGCTCGTCGACTCAGCGCATGCGCGCACGGGTTCACGGCTATCACCGGGGTTTGTACCTGTGGTCACACGAGCATCGGGGTACGCCGGAGTTGCCAGGGTTGGTGTTCGGTCTGGATCGCGGCGGCTCATGCAGCGGGTTTGCCTACCGCTTGCCGGAGGATCAGCTGGAGGCCTCGCTTTACGCCCTGTGGCAGCGCGAGATGCCGTATCCCTCATACCGGCCGCACTGGCTCAGCTGCCGTCTGGAAGATGGCAGTCAGGTACAAGCGTTGGGGTTTGTGTTGGAGCGGCATTTGCCCAGTTATGCCGGCAACTTGCCCGATATCGTGCTCAATCACGTACTGGAAAGCGCTTGCGGGCGTTACGGCACCACGCGCGATTATGTCGAGCAGACCGTTAACGCCCTGCGTAGCCACGCCATGCCAGATAAAAATCTGGAGGCGCGGCTCAAGCGTTGTGCAAAGGATTGCTCAGGCGGTTAACGCGCTGCGCTGACGCTGTTGGTGTGCCACAGCGTTGGGATCAGGAAGGCAATCGCCAACAGACACGCGCCTACCAGCAACACAAAACCACCGTCCCAGCCGAAATGGTCCACGGTGTAGCCCATGGCCGCACTCGCTGCCACCGAACCGCCCAGGTAACCGAACAAGCCCGTGAAACCCGCAGCGGTGCCCGCGGCTTTTTTCGGCGCCAGTTCCAGCGCCTGCAGGCCGATCAGCATCACCGGGCCGTAAATCAGGAAGCCGATGGAGAACAGCGCGATCATGTCGATCATCGGGTTGCCTGGCGGGTTGAGCCAGTAAACCAGGGTCGCCACGGTGACCAACGCCATGAACACGATGCCGGTCAGGCCGCGGTTGCCACGGAAGATCTTGTCCGACATCCAGCCGCACAGCAGCGTGCCCGGAATACCCGCCCACTCGTAGAAGAAGTATGCCCACGAGGTTTTATCCACGTCGAAGTGCTTGGCTTCCTTGAGGTACGTTGGCGCCCAGTCCAATACGCCGTAGCGCAGCAGGTAGACGAAGACGTTGGCGAAGGCGATGTACCACAGCATTTTGTTGCGCAGCACGTACTTGACGAAGATTTCCTTGGCGCTGAATTCGTCTTCGTGGCTGGCGTCGTAGCCTTCCGGGTAGTCGTTCTTGTATGCCTCGATTGGCGGCAGGCCGACCGATTGCGGGGTGTCACGCATGGTGATGAAGGCAAACGCCGCTACCAGCAATGCCACGGTCGCCGGCACGTAGAACGCTGCGTGCCAGTCGTTGAACCAGGCCATGCCCAACAGGAACAGCGGGCCGATCAGGCCACCGCCGACGTTGTGCGCCACGTTCCATACCGACACCACGCCGCCGCGTTCTTTCTGCGACCACCAGTGCACCATGGTGCGTCCGCTCGGCGGCCAGCCCATGCCCTGAGCCCAGCCGTTGATGAACAGCAAAATGAACATCATGGTCACGCTGGACGTGGCCCAAGGCGCGAAACCGAAAATGAACATCACCCCGGCCGATATCAGCAGGCCGAAAGGCAGGAAATAGCGTGGGTTGGAGCGGTCGGACACCAGGCCCATGAGGAATTTGGACAAGCCGTAGGCAATCGCAATCGCCGACATCGCCAGGCCCAGCTCACCACGGGTGTAACCCTCGTCGATCAGGTACGGCATGGCCAGCGAGAAGTTTTTGCGCAGCAGGTAGTAACCGGCGTAACCAAAGAAAATACCGGCGAAGATCTGCCAGCGCAGCCGTCGGTAGGTACTGTCTATTTTTTCTTCAGGCAGAGGCGCCTGGTGTGCGGCAGGACGAAAGAAAGCAAACATTCAAGAGCTCCAAATTTCTTGTTTTGACTGCGGATGCGAATGTTACAGTTTCGTTACCGAAAATAGCATCGCCTCTTATCTGCAAACACAGGAAATCGGAGCTATTGCATGTTCTGTTATGAACATGTCGCTAATAGGTAAGTGTGGGTCGTGATTGCGTTCTTCAGAACGATCGGAATCCAAATGTGGGAGCGGGCTTGCCCGCGAAAGCGCTGGGTCAGTCAGAACATGTATCGCTGACAGACCGCCTTCGCGAGCAAGCCCGCTCCCACATTGACCGCGTTTCAGATCAGTCAGCGGGTCTGGACGACGACCTTGCCCACCGCCTTGCGCTGCCCCAGATCATTGATCGCCTGGGCAGCCTGCTCCAGCGGATACACCTGCGACACCAGCGGCTTCAACTTGCCCTCGGCGTACCAGGTGAACAGTTGCTGGAAATTCGCCGCATTGTCCTGCGGCTGGCGCTGGGCAAACGAACCCCAGAACACCCCGACCACCGACGCACCTTTGAGCAGCGCCAGGTTCACCGGCAGCTCGGGAATACGCCCACTGGCAAAACCCACCACCAGCAGGCGGCCGCTCCAGGCGATGCCGCGAACGGCCTGGTCAAACAGATCGCCGCCCACCGGGTCGTAGATCACATCGACACCGTTGCCGTCGGTCAGGCGCTTGATCTCATCCTTGAGGCTGGCTTCGCTGTAGTTGATCAACTCGTCTGCACCGGCCGCCTTGGCCACGGCGAGTTTGTCGGCGCTGCTGGCGGCGGCGATCACGCGGGCACCCATGGCCTTGCCGATTTCCACGGCGGCCAGGCCCACGCCGCCAGACGCGCCGAGCACCAACAGGGTTTCGCCGGGCTGCAGGTTGGCCCGTTGTTTCAAGGCATGCATCGAGGTGCCGTAAGTCATGCTGAACGCGGCCGCGACGTTGAAATCCATGCTCGGCGGGATCGGCAGCACGTTGTAGCCGGGGACCGCGACCTGCTCGGCAAAGCTGCCCCAGCCGGTCAGCGCCATGACCCGGTCGCCGACTTTCAAATGGCTGACCTTCTCGCCCACTTCACTGATCACGCCCGCCGCTTCGCCACCCGGCGAGAACGGGAAGGGCGGCTTGAACTGGTATTTGCCCTCGATGATCAAGGTGTCCGGGAAATTGACCCCGGCCGCGTGCACGTCCAGCAGGATTTCGTTCTTCTTGATCGTGGGGCTTGCGATCTCTTCCAGCACCAGGGTTTCGGCGGGGCCGAAGGCTTTGCACAGCACAGCTTTCATCGGACTATTCCTTTTGGCGTCATGGCCGATAAGTGTAGGAGGGTACGCCCGTGGGTCAACGAGCATGCCCAGGCCTGATAAGTCGCCATAAGCTTGTGCTCAGCCTTGCTAGCGTTATGCTACCCGGCAACCGAATTTGAGGAATGAACTGTGAAAGCGTGGATCCTGTTGATGCTCGCCCTGACCTTGCCGATGGCAGCCCAGGCCGAAGAAGCGAAAGAAGGCGAGGCACCGAAGGTCAGCTACATCAGCCTGACGCCGCCGTTCGTGGGCAACTATGGCCTGGACGGCTCCGCAAAGCTCAAGGTGTTCAAGGCCGACATTGCCCTGCGCGTGACCGGGCCGGAAGCCGCCGCTGCGGTCAAAGCCAACGATGCGTTGATTCGTAACCAACTGGTGGCGTTGTTCACCCAGCAGACCAACGAGGCCATGAGCACCGTTGAGGGCAAGGAAAAGCTGCGCCAGGAAGCCCTCAAGCAAACCCAGCAAGTGATGAACGACGAGACCGGCAAACCGGTGGTGGAAGACCTGTTGTTCAACAACTTGATCATCCAGTAACGGTTCCATGTAGCGAGCGGGCGTGTCGTGGCAGGCAGGTTTGTCGTGGCGAGCGGGCTTGCCCCGCGTAGGGTGGCGAAGCCGCCCCACAACCATACGCCTCGGTACACCTGAACCAATGCGCTGACTTTGAAGGGGGCTACTGCGCAGCCCAACGCGGGGGCAAGCCCGCTCGCTACAACACGCCCGCTCGTCACAATTAAGAGGCCAGGCTTTTTCTGAACCGTGCCAGTGCCACTGCAAAAAACACTAACCCAATCCCCGCCAGCGCCAGCACATCCGGCCACACCACGCTCACGCCTGCGTCCCTGAACAGAATCGCCGCGCTCAAACTCACAAAGTGTGTCGACGGCGATCCCTGCATCACCCATTGCAACCACTCGGGCATGCTGTCCAACGGCGTACTGCCGCCCGACAGCAACAGCATCGGGATGATCACCGGAATCGCCAGCAGCCCGAACTGCGGCGTCGAACGGGCGAGAGTGGCGAGGAATATCCCCAGGGCGGTGCTCGCAAACAAATACAGCGCCGTCACAAACAGAAACAGGCTCAAAGAGCCGGCCAACGGCACGCCGAGCAGGCCTTTGACCACCAGCTCCAGCGACAGCCACGTGCACAGCACCACCACCAGCATGTTGCTCCAGATTTTTGCCAGCATGATTTCCAGCGCGGTCAGTGGCAGCACCAGCAAATGGTCGAGGGTGCCGTGCTCGCGTTCGCGCAGCAGCGCGGTGCCGGTCAGCACAATCGCGAGGATGGTGATGTTGTTGACGATCTGGATCACCGCCAGAAACCAGCCGCCTTCCAGGTTGGTATTGAACAGCGCGCGGGTGGTCAGCAGTGCAGGCGCCTTTTGGCTGGCGGCGGTTTGGCCGCTGTAGTTGAGCAATTCGCGCTGAAAAATCCTGCCGATGTAACCTGCGCCCATAAACGCCTGGCTCATCGCCGTGGCATCCACGTTGACCTGCACACCTGGCTGGCGCCCGGCCAGCAGATCGGCCTGGAAATTGGCCGGCACGTTGATCACGAATGTGTACTCGCCGCTGTCCATGACCTTGTCCAGCTGGTCGTAGGCCAGCGGCGCAGGCGGCTGGAATTCGGGCGGTTGCAACGCCTCGGCCATTTGCCGCGAGAGCGCACTGTGGTCTTCATCGACAAAGGCCACGCTGGCGTTGTGCACGCCAATCACCGAACCGGCGGCGGGCATGTAGATCGCGACTGTAAAGGCGTAGGCCAGAAACAGCAGCAATACGCTGTCATGGCGCAGGCTGGTCAATTCCTTGAAGCCCAGGCGCAGGATATGAGCGAGCTTGTGCATCAGGCCTCCTGCTTCTTGAGCATGATCAGGCTCAGGCCGGTGAACCCGACGAAAAACCCGAACAGCGCCAGGCATTGCGGCCACAACTGGCGCAGGTCGAGGGCCTTGGTGAAGGTGCCCACGGCGATATCCAGAAAGTGCCCGGCCGGAAACAGCATGCCCATCAGCGCGGCTGCGCCCTCCAGGGATGAGCGCGGCACGATCAGCCCGGAGAACTGGATGGTCGGCAGGCTGGTGATGATCATCGTGCCCAGGATTGCCGCGATCTGCGTGCGTGTGAACGCCGAAATCAGCAAGCCCATGCTGGTGGTGGCCAACACATACAACAGGCCGCCAAATGCCAGCGCCAGGCCGCTGCCCTTGAACGGCACGCCGAACAACCAACGGTTCATGGCCACCAGCAACGCCAGGTTGACCAGGCTAACGGCCAGGTACGGCGCCTGCTTGCCCAGCAGAAATTCCAGGCGGGTCAGGGGCGTGGCATAGAAGTTGGTGATCGAGCCCAGCTCTTTTTCGCGCACGATGCCCAGCGCGGTGAGCATCGCCGGGATAAACGCCAGGATCAGCGCCATCACGCCGGGGCCAATGGCATTCACGCTGACCACGTCCTGGTTGTAGCGAAAGCGCGTTTCCAGCTTGGCGGCGGCTTGAGTGCTGCGGGGCAGGCTGCTCAGGTCGGCCAGTTGCTGGAGGTTGCCTTGGTGTACCGCTTCCACGTAATTACGGCTGGTTTCCGCGCGAAACGGCATGCCGCCGTCAATCCACGCCGCCACGGTGGGTTGGCGGCCGGCGTAGAGGTCACGGCCAAAGCCGGGCGGGATTTCCAGGGCGAGTTTGATTTCCGAACGTTGCAGGCGCCGATGCAGTTCGTTGGCATCGCGAATGGGCGCCTGTTCGGCGAAATAGCGCGAGCTGCGGAAGGCTTCCAGGTAGGCGCGGCTTTGTGGGGTCTGGTCCTGGTCATAGACGGCGAAGGCGAGGTTTTCCACGTCCAGGGAAATGCCGTAGCCGAAGATCACCATCATGAACATCGCCCCGAGCAGGGCAAAGGCCATGCGAACTTTGTCGCGCAGCAGCTCTTTGCCTTCGCGGCTGGCCACGGCCAACAGCCGAGAAAGACTGAAACCACGTTTGCTCACGGGCGGCGCACTGGTTTCGCTGACGGTGCTGCTGGGTGCTGCGGGTTCGGGAGCGCCTTGAGCTTGCTCCAGACAGGTGACGAACGCGGCTTCCAGGGTGTCACCGTGAAATTGCTGTTGCAGGGCGTCGGGTGTGTCACATGCCAGCACTTTACCCGCGTGCATCAGAGAGATGCGGTCGCAGCGCTGGGCTTCGTTCATGAAATGGGTGGACAGGAAGATCGTCACGCCTTGTTCGCGGGACAGCTCGATCAGCAGTCGCCAGAAGTCATCCCGCGCCGCCGGGTCGACGCCCGAGGTGGGCTCATCGAGGATCAGCACTTCCGGGCGATGCAGCACCGCCACGGCCAATGACAAGCGCTGGCGCAGGCCAAGGGGCAATTCGCCGGAAGGCTGCTCGGCCACCTCGCCGAGGTCGAAGCGCTGAATCAACTCATCGATACGCGGGCCGCTGTCGGCCTTGGGCAAATCGAACAGCTGCGCGTGCAACACCAGGTTCTGGCGCACGCTGAGTTCGCCGTACAGCGAGAAACTTTGCGACATGAACCCAACGCGCTTGCGGGTCGCCAGGTCCTTGGCATTCACCGGGTTGCCGAGCAGCGTGGCACTGCCCTCGGTGGCCGGCATCAGGCCGGTGAGGACTTTCATGGTGGTGGTCTTGCCGCAGCCGTTGGAGCCGAGAAAGCCGAAAATCTCACCGCGACCAATCGCGAAGCTGACCTTGTTTACCGCCGTGAAATCACCAAAGCGCAGGGTCAGGTCGTGGGCTTCGATGGCGATATCGGTGTTGCCGCTTTCGCGCGGCGGGATCACCAACGGCTGATTGTTGTGGGCGCTGTCGCCCTGGAAATGGGTAAAGGCTTCATCGAGTTTGCCGCTGGGTGTCGCGGCTGCCAGTTCGCGGCTCAGGCCATCGGCGATGAGTTTGCCGCGGTCGAGCATCAGGCAATGTTCGAACTGCTCGGCTTCTTCCATGTAGGCCGTAGCCACCAGCAGCGTCAGTTGCGGGCGCTCGCTGCGCACGCTTTCGACCAGTTCCCAAAAGCGTCGGCGCGACAGCGGGTCGACGCCGGTGGTGGGCTCGTCGAGGATCAACAGGTCCGGGTCGTGGATCAGTGCACAGCACAGGCCGAGTTTCTGTTTCATGCCGCCGGACAACTTGCCGGCCGGGCGCTCGGCGAAGCGTGCAAGGTCGGTGGCCAGCAGCAGGTTGTGCATGCGCTGTTCGCAATCGCCTTTCGACAGGCCGAACAGTGTGGCGAAGAAGCGGATGTTCTCGCTGATGGACAATTCCGGATACAGGTTGCCACCCAGGCCTTGGGGCATGAAGGCAATACGCGGGTACAGGCTGTTGCGGTGGCGGCGATCCTCGATGGAGCCGCCGAGCACTTCGAGCTGCCCGTCTTGAAGTTTTTTAACCCCGGCGATCAACCCCAGCAAGCTCGATTTGCCCGCGCCGTCCGGACCGATCAACCCGCAGCGCGTGCCGGCGGGCAGGCTGAAGGCAATGTCGACCAGTGCCTGTTGCTTGCCGTAGCGATGGTTGATGCCCGTGGCGTGCAGCGCCAGGCCGGTCATTGCAGGTTGGCCGGCCAGTCGATATCCGCCGTGCGCACGTAGCCGGCGCCGGGCATGCCCGGTTTGGCTTGCGGTACGGCACTGGGTTGGGTCAGGCGCAGTTTGACGCGAAACACCAGCTTCTGGCGTTCGTCGCGGGTTTCCACTTCCTTGGGCGTGAACTGCGATTTAGCCGCGACAAAGCTGATTTTCGCCGGCAGCGGTTGTTGGGGCAGGGCGTCGAGCAGAATGCGCGCGTCACTGCCGACGGTCAGGCGACCGGTGACAGAGGCAGGCAGGTAGAGGTTCATGTACTGGTCATTCGGATCGATCAGCAGCAACACGCGACCGCCCGCGCCGAGCACTTCACCTGGCTCGGCCAGGCGCAATTGGATAATGCCGTCGATGGGCGCGCGCAGGCTGCTTTCGTCGATTTCGCTGGTGAGCTGCGCAACCTGGGCCTGTGCGGCGCCGATGGCAGCCTTCACCGAGTTGACCTGGGCTTGCGCGGCGATCACCGCGGCATTACCGGTGTTCTGGCGTGCTTGTTGTTGGTCAATCAACTGGCTGCTGGCGAAGCCGCGCTTGTACAACTCCTGGGTGCGCTTGAGTTCCTGATTGGCCAGCAGTTGCTCGCTTTGGCGCAACTGCACGTTGGCTTGGGCGGCGGCGAAGTTTTCCCTGGCGCGCAGCACTTCGGCTTCGGCCTGGGCGCGCTGGGCTTCGAGGGTGCGGGTGTCCATGCGCGCGAGCAATTGGCCCTTGAGCACTTTGTCGCCTTCATCCACGCGCACTTCGGCCAGGCGCCCTGGGATCTTGGCGGCGATCTGTACTTCGGTGGACTCCAGGCGGCCATTGCCCATGCTCAAGCCTTCGGGCAGGCGGTCCTGGGTCGATCGCCAGTAACCGAAGCCACCTGCGCCCAGTAACAGGACGATCAGGGCGATGGCGAAAAGGCGCGACATATGATGGTTCGTAGACATGGCTGCATCCTGCGGCATTAGCATCCTAGTTTGACCGATAGCGCCGGAGCGGCCGTTGATACCGGTCAAATGAAGCGCAAGCCTAACCCGCTTGGCACGCAGATGCATGCGCCAGAAGTGTGACCGCAGGGTTCTGCCCTTTCAGCGCAGCGCCAGCACCGCCGCCCACTGCTCGGCGGTCACCGGCATCACCGACAGTCGGCTGCCTTTTTGCACCAAGGGCAACTCGGCGAGGGCGCTTTGTTGTTTCAGATAGCCCAGGCCCAGCACCTTTGCGAAGGTTTCGACGTGGGCGACGTTGATTGCACTCCACGGATTTTTCTGCGGGCTGGCCTTGGCGTCGAAATAGTGGCTTTGCGGCTCCAGCGCTGTCGGGTCCGGGTAGGCTGCTTCGACGATCTTGCCGATGCCGGCAATGCCGGGCTCGGGGCAGCTGGAGTGGTAAAAGAAAAACTCGTCACCGACGGCCATGGCGCGCAGGAAATTGCGTGCCTGGTAATTGCGCACGCCGTCCCAGCGGGCTTCGCCGAGCGTTTCCAGGCCCTTGATGGAGAGTTCGTCGGGCTCGGATTTCATCAGCCAGTAGGCCATTGTTGGGCTCCTGAAAAAGGCATTGGGCAAGTTGTCGGGCAATCCCATGACAAACCGACAGTCGGTTGGCGCCAAGGTTTGCGTGTTGGTTCACGTTACCGCAGAATGCGCGCTTTTAAGCTTGACGCAGCTGCAACGGACTACTTTGGAACGTTGTTGTCATCGTGTACGAGGTGCCTGAAGGGGGGCAATCGATGCAACGTAAACCGGATTTACTATGGATTTTGGTTATTTTGTTTGGTCTGGGCGTCGTGACCACCGGGTATGCCCAGAGCTTGTGGTCGAACAAGACCGATGCGCCGGTTGAACTGGCTCAGCAGCAGCCACAACCGTTCAAGCGTTAACACCCTTCAAGGCGTCGCTGGTTCCAGCGACGTTTGTGCGACATACCACTGCTTATCCGTGACGGTGCCTGCCAGCGGCACATCCCAGCTTGCCTGCGCCAGGCGCTCGACTTTCTGACATTCATGGGCCAGCCCCAGCAGCGCGGGCGTGCGCCAACTCTGGCGCCTGGCGAGGTAGGCCAGGCTGCGGTCGTAAAACCCACCGCCCATGCCCAGACGCCCACCCACATCATCGAACCCCACCAGCGGCAGCAGCACCAGGTCGAGTGCCCAGACGGGGCGCTGGCGATTGGCATTCACGCGCGGCTCCAGGATACGAAAACGGTTGGGCGACAACTTGTCCCCAGGCCGCACCCGCTGGAACACCATCTTGGTTCGCGGCCAGGCGCTGAGCACTGGCAGGTAGGTGGCCTTGCCCCGGCGCTGAGCGGCGCGCAGCAGCAGGCGCGGATCGATTTCACCGTCCGTCGGTAGATATAAGGAAATATGTTTAGCCCGGCGAAACAGCGGGTGCTGCGCCAGTTGCCGATACAGGCCAAGGGCGGCCTTGCGCTGCTCGCTCGGCGTCAGTTCGCGGCGGGCTTTGCGCAACATGCGTCGAAGTTGCGGACGGGAAAGCGGCGCAGGTTCGGTCATGGTTTTTCGGCTCATAAAACAATGCCAGTCCGAGGACTGGCATTGAGTTTGGAATTCAGGCTCCCCGACAGAGCCGCTGTCGACTTAGCCCTTGAACCCGAAAGTTCAAGGTGGAAGATGCAGTAGGCTTTAAGGCTTTCCGTCTAGCGGACATGCACACCAGCCCAACGTGCAACTTCCAGGGTAGTGCGAATCGGCTCAGGGACATCGCCGACTGGCAAACACGCCAGGGAGTGGGGCGAGTATACCTTAAACAGACTCGGCAATCAGCCCTTGGGTGGCTCTGGATCGGTAGAAAGTACCAGATCAACCCGTTCCAGCAGGTCGCGCACTTGCTCGCGCGTCGAACCACTGGCCTGCACGTCAGGCCGTTCCTGCTTATGCAGCAAATCGTGGGTAATGTTCAGCGCGGCCATCACGGCGATACGATCGGCGCCGATGACTTTGCCGCTGCTGCGGATTTCACGCATCTTGCCATCCAGGTAGCGGGCAGCACTCACCAGGTTGCTGCGTTCTTCCTGGGGGCAGATGATCGAATATTCTTTGTCGAGGATCTGCACGGTAACGCTATTGCTTGAACTCATGAGTCTTGCTCCAGGGCCTTCAGGCGCGAAATCATCGATTCGACCTTACGCCGGGCGATTTCGTTTTTTTCAATGAGGTGAGCGCGTTCCTCGCGCCAGGTCTTTTCCTGAGCTAATAGGAGTCCGTTTTGACTCTTAAGTTGCTCGACCCGATCAATTAGCAATTCGAGTCTGGCCATCAGCGCTTGCAGGTCGGTGTCTTCCATTGGGTTCCACTGGATTTGTCTGATGAATGGCAACTGCAGGATAAACGATCTGACGCCCTCGATAGTCTTGGTACGTCTGCCGGTGCTAGGATACAGCGCTTCATTCTAGACATTGCGCCGTCTGGCGCCTAGCTCACCATGCCTATTCAGAACTCCCCGTACGACGCTTTTTCCAAACTGCTGAGCACCAGCGGTCATCCTTGCTCGCCTGCCGAACTGCACGGCGTGTTGTTGGGCCGCAGCTGCACCGGTGTTGGCTTTGATGCCGACAATTGGCTGGCTGATGTGGCCGAGCTGCTGGAAACCGAGCCGACCGAGAACGTGCGTAACGCGCTGATCGGCCTGCAAGAGATGGTCAAAGGCGAGCTGACCGGTGATGACGTCACCGTGGTCCTGCTGCTGCCGACCGACGACGCGCCGCTGACCGAGCGCGCTGCTGCGCTGGGCCAATGGTGCCAGGGTTTCCTCCACGGTTTCGGCGTGAACGCCGGCGGCCTGGAGCTGAGCACCGACGCCAAGGAAGTGCTGCAGGACCTGGCGGCTATTTCCCAGGTGCAAGACGCCCTGGAAGAGTCCGAAGACGGCGAAGGCGATTACATGGAAGTCATGGAATACCTGCGCGTCGCGCCACTGCTGCTGTTCACCGAGACCAAAAAGGCCGCTGAGCCAGCCGCACCCAAGCCGTCGCTGCACTAAGAAAGGAAGCCCATCTGCCCATGATCCATATCCCGAAAGCGGAATACACCCGTCGCCGCAAGGCGCTCATGGCGCAGATGGAACCCAACAGCATCGCAATTCTGCCGGCCGCCGCCGTGGCGATCCGCAACCGTGATGTCGAGCATGTTTACCGCCAGGACAGCGACTTTCAATACCTGAGCGGCTTCCCTGAACCGGAAGCGGTGATCGTGCTGATGCCTGGTCGCCAGCACGGCGAGTACGTGCTGTTCTGCCGCGAGCGCAATGCCGAGCGCGAATTGTGGGACGGCCTGCGCGCTGGCACCGAAGGCGCGATCCGTGACTTTGGCGCCGACGACGCGTTTCCCATCACCGATATCGACGACATCCTGCCCGGCCTGATCGAAGGCCGTGACCGGGTGTATTCGGCCATGGGCAGCAACGCCGAATTCGACCGGCACGTGATGGAATGGATCAACGTGATCCGCTCTAAAGCGCACCTGGGCGCCCAGCCACCGAACGAGTTTGTTGCCCTGGATCACCTGCTTCACGACATGCGCCTGTATAAATCGGCGGCAGAAGTGAAGGTGATGCGCGAGGCCGCGCGAATTTCCTGCGCGGCGCACGTCAAGGCGATGCAGGCCAGCCGCGCCGGGTTATATGAGTTCAGCCTCGAAGCCGAGCTGGATTACGAATTCCGCAAGGGCGGCGCGAAGATGCCGGCCTATGGCTCCATCGTCGCTGCCGGGCGTAACAGCTGCATCCTGCATTACCAGCAGAATGACGCCGTGCTCAAGGACGGCGACCTGGTGCTGATCGACGCCGGTTGCGAGATCGACTGCTACGCCAGCGACATCACCCGCACCTGGCCGGTCAACGGCAGGTTTTCGCCCGAGCAAAAGGCGATCTACGAGATTGTGCTGGCCTCCCAGGAAGCCGCCTTTGCCGAGATCGCGCCGAACAAACATTGGAACCAGGCCCATGAGGCGACGGTGCGCGTCATCACCGCCGGGCTGGTAAAGCTGGGACTGCTGCAAGGCGATGTCGACGAGTTGATCGCCAGCGAAGCCTACCGCGCTTTTTATATGCACCGCGCCGGCCATTGGCTGGGCATGGACGTGCATGATGTGGGCGAATACAAGGTGGGCGGCGAATGGCGGGTGCTGGAAGTCGGCATGGCGTTGACCGTGGAACCCGGCATCTATATTTCGCCGGACAACCAGAACGTGGCGAAGAAATGGCGTGGCATTGGCGTACGCATCGAGGACGACGTGGTAGTGACCAAGCAAGGCTGTGAAATTCTGACCGGCGGCGTGCCCAAGACCGTCGCTGACATCGAAGCGCTGATGGCGGCTGCCCGATGAGCCGGGTCAACCTGGCCATCATCGGCGGCGGACTGGTAGGCGCCAGCCTGGCGTTGGCCTTGCAGGCGGGTGCCAAGGCACGGGGTTGGAAAATCGTGCTGATCGAACCGTTCGCGCCAGGCGACAGTTACCAACCGAGCTACGACGCGCGTTCTTCGGCGTTGTCCTACGGCGCCCGGCAGATTTATCAGCGCTTGGGTGTGTGGCAGGACATCTCCCGCCGCGCCGAGCCGATCAAACAGATTCACGTGTCGGACCGTGGCCGTTTCTCCACCGCGCGCTTGTCTGCCATGGAGGAGGGCGTGCCGGCCCTCGGCTACGTGGTGGAAAACGCCTGGCTTGGCCAGTGCCTGTGGCAAGGTTTGGACAAACAAGTGGTCAGTTGGCGCTGCCCGGCGGAAGTCACCCGCATGGAGCCACTGCCCGACGGGTATCGCCTGACGCTCAACGACGAAACCGTGCTCGAATGCGACCTTGCGGTATTGGCCGATGGCGGCCGCTCCGGTTTGCGCGAGCAATTGGGCATCGGCGTGAAAACCCGGCCCTACAACCAGAGCGCGCTGATCGCCAACATCACTCCAAGCGAGGCGCACAATGGCGAGGCGTTCGAGCGCTTTACCGACGAAGGCCCAATGGCCTTGCTGCCGCTGCCGGACAACCGTTGCGCGCTGGTATGGACGCGCATCGGCATGGATGCCCAGCGCCTGGCCAACCTCGATGAGCGCAGTTTCCTGAGTGAATTGCAGGGCGTGTTCGGCTACCGCCTGGGCACGCTGAAACAAGTTGGCGCCCGCCATTTGTACCCGCTGACGCTGGTGGAGGCCGAAGAACAAGTGCGCTCGCACCTGGCGATCCTCGGTAATGCCGCCCACAGCCTGCACCCGATTGCCGGGCAGGGTTTCAACTTGTCCCTGCGCGACGCGAACGCCTTGGCCGAGGCCTTGCTGGCCGGGCCGGCAGTGCCCGGCGACCTGGCAACCTTGCAACGCTATCGCGAGCGCCAGCGCCAGGACCAGCAACTGACCGTAGGTTTTTCCGATCAAGTGACCCGACTGTTTGGCAGCGCGCAACCGTTAGTGGCACTGGGCCGTAACATGGGCCTGCTGGGCCTGGATTTGTTGCCGCCCGCCAAACGCTGGTTCGCCCGTCAGGCCATGGGCCTGGGCACACGCCCTGATGCGTAACTGGCTGACCCGACGCCTGGGCAAGGCGCGGCTGTTGCGCTGGGTGCTCTCCCTGTACCCGCCTTACCTGGGCGCGGGAATTCGGGTGCAGGTCCTCAGCGCCGATTTTCGCCATGCCAAGGTGCGCATGGGCCTGGGCTGGTACAACCGCAATTACGTCGGTACGCAATTTGGCGGCAGCCTGTATTCGATGGTCGATCCGTTCTACATGTTGCTGTTGATGGAGAACCTGGGGCGCGACTACATCGTCTGGGATAAAGCCGCGAGCATCGACTTCGTGTCGCCGGGCAAAGGCCCGGTCTACGCTGAGTTTTCCATCGACGAGGCCTTGCTGGACGAGATTCGCCGGCAAACCGAAGGCGGCGAGAAGTATTTGCCCCTCCTCAAAGTACAGATTCATGACGGCTCCGGCACTCTGGTGGCGCGGGTCGACAAAACCCTTTACGTGCGGCGCAAGCCGCCAGCAAAGCAGGCTTAAAGCATGGACATGCGCGCAGATGTGCTGATTGTCGGGGCCGGAATGGTCGGAAGCGCCCTGGCGCTGGCGTTGCAAGGCAGTGGCCTGCAGGTGCTGCTGCTCGATGGCAGCCCGCTGAGCGTCAAACCGTTCGACCAGGATGCGGCCTTCGAACCCCGCGTGAGTGCCTTGTCGGCCGCCAGCCAGCGCATTCTGGAGCGCCTGGGCGTGTGGGATGGCATTGTCGAACGGCGCGCCAGCCCTTACGGTGAAATGCAGGTGTGGGACGGCAGCGGCACCGGGCAGATCCATTTTTCGGCGGCCAGTGTGCATGCCGAAGTGCTCGGGCATATCGTCGAGAACCGGGTGGTTCAGGATGCTTTGCTCGACCGCCTGCACGACTGCGACCTGGGCCTGCTGGCCAACGCGCGCCTGGAGCAGATGCGTCGCTCCGGCGATGACTGGCTGCTGACCCTGGCCGACGGTCGCAAATTGCGTGCGCCCCTGGTGGTGGCCGCCGACGGCGCCAATTCTGCTGTGCGCCGCTTGACCGGCACCGCCACGCGCGAGTGGGATTACCTGCACAACGCCATCGTCACCAGCGTGCGCTGCAGCCAGCCGCACCAGCGCACGGCGTGGCAACGCTTTACCGATACCGGCCCGCTGGCATTTTTGCCGCTGGTGCGCGATGGGCAAGAGGACTGGTGCTCGATCGTGTGGTCGACCACACCCGCTGAGTCCGAGCGCCTGATGGCGTTGGATGATGAACGCTTCCGCCGTGAGCTGGAGCGAGCCTTTGAAGGGCGACTCGGTACGGTCATCAGCGCCGATCCACGGGTCTGTGTGCCGTTGCGCCAGCGCCACGCCAAACGCTATGTGGCCGAAGGCCTGGCGTTGATCGGTGACGCGGCCCACGTCATCCACCCGTTGGCGGGGCAAGGTGTGAACCTGGGCTTTCTTGATGCGGCGGTGCTGGCTGAAGTGCTGTTGTCGGCGACCGAACGCGGCGAGCGCCTGGCGGATGTGAAGGTGCTGAGCCGTTACGAGCGTCGGCGCATGCCGCATAACCTCGCGCTGATGGCGGCAATGGAAGGCTTTGAACGGTTGTTCCAGGCGGACCGGCTGCCGTTGCGTTGGCTGCGTAATGCCGGATTGAAACTGGTCGACCAGATGCCCGAAGCCAAGGCAGTGTTTGTGCGCCAGGCCCTCGGGCTCACGGGCGACCTGCCAGACCTCGCAAAGCCCTGAATCGAAATATGCCCCCTGTGGGAGGGGGCTTGCCCCGATGAGGCCAGCCCATCCAGCGCACATCCCAACTATGCAACATCTGGTAACGCCTCCAGCAAGCGCTACTAAATGTGAGTCCTTATCATTTGCCCTCTTTTTGCAAATGAGAGACCGCACCCATGTTGGCACCCAAGCGCCTCCTGACTGCCCTGGCACTCACCCTTATCGGCAGCACCACCGTGCAGGCAGCCGACGAAGTCGTGGTCTACTCCTCGCGCATCGACGAACTGATCAAACCGGTGTTTGACGCCTACACCCAGAAGACCGGCGTGCAGGTGAAGTTTATCACCGACAAGGAAGCCCCCTTGATGCAGCGGATCAAGGCCGAAGGCGAAAACGCCACGGCTGACCTGCTGCTCACCGTCGATGCCGGCAACCTCTGGCAAGCCGAACAGATGGGCATCCTGCAGCCGTTCACCTCTGCAGTGATCGACAAGAATATCCCCCTGCAATACCGCTCTTCCAACCATGCGTGGACCGGCTTGAGCCTGCGCGCGCGGACCATCGCCTATTCCACCGACCGGGTAAAGCCCAGTGACCTGACCACCTACGAAGCGCTGGCCGTCAAGCAATGGGAAGGGCGTCTGTGCCTACGCACGGCGAAGAAGGTCTACAACCAGTCGCTGACCGCCACGCTGATCGAAACCCATGGCGCGGCCAAGACCGAAGAAATCGTCAAGGGTTGGGTCAACAACCTGTCCACCGACGTGTTCTCCGATGACATCGCCGTGCTCGAAGCGATCAACGCCGGGCAGTGCGACGTAGGCATCGTCAACACCTACTACTACGGCCGCTTGCACAAGCAGAAACCGGACCTCGCGGTGAAGCTGTTCTGGCCGAACCAGGGCGACCGTGGCGTGCATGTGAACCTGTCGGGCATCGGCCTGACCAAACATGCGCCGCACCCGGAAGCCGCCAAGGCCTTGGTGGAATGGATGACCACGCCTGAGGCGCAGAAGATCTTTGCCGACGTGAACCAGGAGTTTCCGGCCAACCCCGCTGTGCCGCCATCGGCGGAAGTCGCAACCTGGGGCAAGTTCGTGGCCGATACCTTGCCGGTGGAGGTAGCCGGTAAACGTCAGGCTGAGGCCATTCGCCTGATGGATCGCGCGGGCTGGAACTGAGTACCGATCTAAATGTGGGAGCGGCCTTGTGTGGGAGCTGGCTTGCCTGCGATAGCATTACCTCGGTGTGACTGACGCACCGAGGTGCCTGCATCGCGGGCCAGCCCGCCCCCACACAACCCGCTCCCACAGTGTTAGCCGCGACTTCATAACCTTCATTTCCAGAGAGCTTTTCCTTGGCCCACCCCGCCCAACGTCGCTGGTACCTGCCGGTTTTCACCGTCGCCGCACTGGTGCTGTTGCCGCTGAGCGTGTTGTTGCTGTCCT